>CAYRFL010000058.1:13462-25460 GCA_964423515.1 uncultured archaeon | reverse complement strand
CGCTTTGATGTGCCTATATCCGCTATTTTTCATTTGGGTTCTTGCAACACCCTGAAAGAATATACGGATCGTGGTTTTACCTCCATACGATATGGCCGGATCCTGTATTATAACCGGATTAACTTGATTGATAACTATGAGGAATAATCACACATAATTCTCAATATCAATAAAGATGCACCTGATCATGCAACTGTTGTACAATGAAGAATAGATAACGATTAAACAATTCAAAAGATTCCCCGAAAAATGGGAATTGACCGTAATGAAATACTCCTGTACAGCTGTACCATAAATCGAAATGTCCATTCAATATTAGGAGGATTGATCTCGGTTAAATTCAATGTGAGAATCATGGATGATAATGATAAAAGAAAATTATCCCTGATAATGATAAATAATAAAAAAGATGCGGGCCAAAGGCCAGGCCCACATCCGGAGCAAGCTTCGGGATAAGCTATCTTTAAAGTTGCATATATCTGGTGGTATACACCGAAGGCGTCACGAACGTCTCCAGTGTCGGGATCCCGTGTTTTGGAATTATCTTTATATGACATGAGGTCTGGGTGAGCAGCTCCAGGTTGGTGGCGTTGGCGTTGATGAAGAACTTAGCCACGTCCCCGGGGGTCATCATGGCATAGCTCTTCGTGTCGTTGACCGGTGCCATGTCCCTCAGGGGCTGTACAGTGAACTGCGTGCCCGTTGCCGTATCGTTGTACTCCGAGGAATCGTCCGTATCAACGTATACCAGCGTTATATCGGAATTACCGTCTGAAACCTCAATGATGACGTCGGAGACATTGATGTCCGGACTGCCGGCCAGGAGACCCACCTTGAGCTCTATTATCTCCAGCTGGTACCTGTTCCCGTTCCAGTCGTCATCTGGATTGTATCGATCACCGGCAACGTTTATCACCCGAAAGCCGGTGGCCACGTCGGCTATGGTGATATCACCAGTGTGTTCAGCCTGCTGCTGCATCTTGAAGGCCGTGGTGATCAAAACGGTGGCTGCAACAGCGGCAACCAGTATCATGGCGATGAACACTATCAGAGTGCCAACGCCCATCTCAGCTTTCTCATCATCCCTGATGATAGCTCGCGCTCGTTGTTCGTTCATTTTCTTCCCTCGCTTGATTTCATTTTACCCGGACGCGGAGCGCCCGGACGAATTTCGGCCTTCTGACTATCATTGGTCATTAAGCCTTTTGCAACCCTTTAATGATTAGATATGTTGATATGCATTATATATAACACGGTGCGATTCCGAGGGCTACTAATCACGATATAATATGAGCATTGTTTCTATCGACGTTTAATTACCCATGTTTTTCAGATTTGAGAATATTTAATGATAAAATGGCGACCCGGGAATGAATTGCACAGAAAAAGCGAAAAATTACGTCCTGAGGGCCATAGGACATATATGTAATTAATAAGAATAAAAGTGAACAAAAGCACCATGCCACCAATAAATAATATTGATCGCGCATACGGAAGAAGAGGAAAATGACAATATACCGCCGATACAACAAATAGGAGATCAACAGGGTACAATGATAACTTGCCGATGATACAACACATCGAAGATCAACAGAGTACAATGACAACATTCCGCCGATACAGCACATCGGAGATCAACAGAGTAAATGGCATCTTGCCGAAGATACAAAACAATGGAGATCAACAGAGTACAATGACAACATGCCACCGATACAACACATCGGATGAAATATAAAAACCGGGACGGGCACGGGTGTGCCGGGCCGCACCTGGCATACCCGAAGGCCTGCCCGTCCTGGCGAGGGATTGATGGACAAACGCAGTAAAAAGTGCGTTTGAGCGTTAGTGTGATTCGAAATGGAACGAGTGAAAAGAAAAGAAAGAGGGATCCGCGCCTACACGCTGTGGAATCCCTCGAGGCTTCTCTTTATCTTGGTTATCACCTGCTCCAGCGAGCTGAGCCTGTCCTTGTCCACCGGTATCCCGGCGATCATCTGCACGAACAGCAGGGACTTGAGGTGGTCCTCGGCGGTGAGCCTCCAATCGTCCACCCTCCGGTATTCGGTCACCTGCGAGGGCATGGGGATGTTGTCATCCTCGAAGTCCTGGAAGTCACCGAGGTTCATATCCATCCTGGTCACGTCCTGGTTCTCGCCCCTTGCGTAGGACATTATGGTGGATTTCACATCCTCCGAGATCCAACCGATATCCTTGTAGTAATCCAGGACCAGCGACAGCTTGTCCCGGACCACCCTCTCCATGAGGAACTCGATCCACCGCATGACGAGTACCACCGACAGGTAATCCTTGGGAAGCCGCTGGAGTATGGGCTTCCTGCTGGAATCCCTGTAACCCTGCCTTCCCTTCCCTTCTATGAACTTCATGTAGGGGGGTCTGCCGTTCTCCTTCTCCTCTTCCTTCCCGTTGGGCACGGGGGGTGTCGGTATGGGTGCCATACCAAATATCTGGTCCCTGGTGACCGTACCCGGGTCACGGGGGACATCGCGTTCGGGCAGTCCTCCCTGCTCCAGCTCCGTCTTGAGCCATGAGAGGGTCTGTTGTATGTCCTCTATAGCCTCGCCGCGCTTGGCGCTCTTGACGAGACTGGCGTGGACGATCTCCCGGAGTTTCTTGACGTCTCCTTCCATCTGGCCCATCCTGTTCTGCACTGCAGAGATGATGCGGGAGGTGTCGGGATCCGCTGCTGACCTTGCTCTTCTGGCCCTCCCTTTCGGGGATTCAGCGCCGTTTGGACTGGAAATCTTTTTTCCATTCATATTGTTTCCTCCAGTTTCGCAATGCCTCTCTACAGTATAGTACAGAACCGATCAACGTAGGTTGACGGCATGGTCACATCGACCAGGGTGGGGACGCCGTGCTTCGGGATCAGCTTCATCGTGAGGTGACCCTGGTTCTCAAGGCTCAACCCGGTGCTGTTCGCATTGATGAATATGGTGATCAGCGTACCCGAGGTGACTATGTGATTTTCAGTGAACGATGCGTGTTCCGTGGGATCCATCAACAGCTGGCAGGTGAACCGATGACCGAGGACGACGGCCCCGGTGGGCATACACCCGTCCTGGTAATCCCAGGCCATGTTCCCCTCTATGTGATCGGGATCATTGGCCGCGTGATGCGACCAGTTGTCCGTACTGTTGGTATTGTAGGACATGGACAAGGATTTGAACCCGTCCGAAATATCGATGATCAGCCTGTCCATACGTATCGGTTCCGAACCAGCACGCAACTTGGCCTTCAACATCAGCGTCTGGATAGTGTTCGCCTGGTTCGAACTTATGTTTCCTTCCTCACCCCACCGGGAAGCGTTAGTTCCTATTACTCCTCTGTCTCCCAGAACAGTGATGACGTTGAGACCCGTGGACACATCTTCCCTGGCAATCATGCCTGTATGGAAAGCTTTCATCTTCATTTGATCTACAGTTGTTATTATAACCATAGATGATACGGCGGCCACCAGTATCAACGCAATGAACGTGATAAGGGTGCCTACTCCCATGCTACCTTCTTCGTCGCGTCTCACGGACTTCAAGGCTCTTTTTTTGTCCATCTTCTCGACCTCCAGGTGCTATGCACCAGTAAATTTGAGAGAGCGCCTCGCGGGCCGTCCCCGAAAGGCGGTTTCACAGGGCTTTTGTGACTCTCTCGAAACATAGATTCGTTTAACAGTATATAAATATGTCAGTTCAATGGTAGTTAGTGCTAACAATTCATAGTAATTATTGGTGGAAATCGTGTGAAAATATCATTTCTCTTAAAATGAAGTAATACAATGATATAATCATTAGTCCTCTTTTTCAGAGAAGGTTCATTCCATAGAAAACACGTGAAGGAAACGACTGAGAAATATGAGGGTTGGGACTATCACAAGATAATGATTTACAGAAAATACCGGAGATATCTACCGGATGTTGCACCGGGTTATAAAACAGAAATAGAATTTACCTTCTTAATTAGGACTGATACGGCCTCCTGAGAACGCCGGGAGAGAACGGCCCGATAGAATCTGCAAAAGATAATAATCCTGATTCTCGGCAGTGAATATCGATTATCTGTTATCCTGAATTACTTTCACCCCTCTACTTGGCAGAAGAAGATACTCGAACAACATACAGACATTATCGTTAGCCTTGCTATCTTTAATATGAGGGCCGCCTCTCGTTGCACTCCGAGGCATCAAAGATACCTCTGAGCCCTCGTCGTGTAAGCCTACGGGCGAGCGGCAGCCCACGGCGGCCCGATACCATAATAACAAGATGAATGAGATGGGTCCGTCCGGACCCAAGGTCGATGGAACATCGACCCTAAACAAAATAATTAATATTAGGCTCTGGCGAGAGCGTGCAATCACTTCGCTCGCACGCTCTCGAAGGAAGTATGTTCGAGGGGATTGAAAGTATCCTGGGATAACTCAGGTGAATATCGATTCAACATTCCGGAAAGGGCAATAGGGATAGATAAGATGGATAGTAAAAGAGCGGAAGCGGAACCGAGAAGAACGAAGGCGGCCCGATAGTGCTCATAGTATACAGTGCATCGAGCATCTATCTGGATCCGGACAGCAACTTTACGAAATGTCGGGACTCCCGCCCCTTCCAATCATCACTGTGAAAAACGTATCCGACCAGGAGCGGCAGAGCGATGGAAGCTTCGCAGAAGACCATCTGCTCGTACCGGTCATCCACCTTCCCCCATGAGTGCGCCTCCTTCAGGGTCGATCCCGAGAGACCGCCATCCCTCTCGTCCGCCACTGTTATCTGCACGGCGTACTTGTGCATGGCGGTATCCTCGCCCAGGAGCTCGGCGGCCACCGTCATGTCCTGGGCGAAGTTCTTCGGGACACCTCCGCCCACCATGAGAAGGCCGGTTTCCAGGGAGGCGATCTTTATCCTGGTGAGATCCAGGAAGTCCTTGGCGGAATCGATGCTCACCTTTCTATCGGTACCGCGCCGGTGCTGGTGATAGACCAGGCCGAATCCCGCGGAGCAGTCGGAGAAGGCTGGAACGAATATCGGTACATCCTTTCGGTAGCACTCGAGCACAACGGAATCCGCATCCCCGCCCTTCGCCTCGAGATAGCGCCCCATGTGCCATATGAACTCCTGGGATGAATACGGCCCCGGAGGGAGCGAATCGGCAAGCTCCGCAATGGTCATGTCGCATACCCTCAGCTCCTCCTCGTCGATATAGGTGTCGTATATGCGGTCTATCATCTGCTGCCGGAGGAGCTCGTCGTCCATGAAGGGGGAACCGCGGTAATGGCGGAAACCCAGGGCCTCGAAGAAATCCTGGTCGACGATGATGGCCCCGGTGGATACGATGGCGTCCACCATATCATATCTGACCATGTCCCGGACGATTCGTTTGAGACCGGCGCTGAAGAGGGAGCCTGCAAGGCAGAGGACCACGGCACAATCGCGATCGAGGAGCATTCTGTGGTAGATATCTGCGGCATTGGCAAGGTTCCGGGCCTGGAAGGACATGCCGCCGAAGGCCTCTATGATCCCTCTCGGGTCGATCGAAGTAATGTCGATATGTCTGACGGGGGTACTGAGAAGTTTTTTGCGATCCTCGGCATCCATGGGAAAGCCTCCTTTTTCAAGCATCAGATCCCGAATTGTCTCTCCACTCGGTTGGTTCTATGGTTTTCGGTGGGAACATGAGAGGGGATATAAACGTTTCCCGGTAAATGGACTTTTTCGATGTTATGTGTTATCTTGTTGTTTTCCCTGTATTATATTTGTATTAAGAGAATACTGAGGATGAAAGGGGAAGGGACCCGTCCTGTTTGGAGAACATCAAGATAGATAGCCTTATCATAATAAATGGGCAATTTGAGTTTCTCTGGAGATATCTGGTTTTTTTCCGCAAAATATAAGTGTGTGTATGTGCATGTATACTTGGGTGATCCAATGGCTGTGAAGACCATTACCATCGATATGGAAGCGTACGACCTGCTGTATAGCCTCAAGGAAGACAACCTGTCGTTCAGTCAGGTTATCAAGAAAAATTTTCATCGGCCACTTACGATGGAAGATCTTGATAGGACAATGGAGGACAATATCCTCTCGGAAGAATGTATCGATTCGATATCGAGAATATCGGAGAAGATGAGAAAGGAAGAACCAAGGGTGGTGGGGAACTAATGGTCTGTCTCGACACCGCATTCATCGTGGATCTGTTGAGGGAAAAAAAGAGACGAACGGAAGGGAGAGCTACAAAGAAATGGGAGCAATTGATGGTAAACCGGGAAATACCACGAACCACCATTATCACCCTTGCAGAGTTGTATGTGGGACCTTACAGGGTCGATGATACCGCTGCCGAACTCGAAAAGGTGGAACGGATCACGGAGCAGATGGAGATATTGGAATTCACACCGAAGTCCGCGAAACGGTTCGGAAAGATGATCGCAGAGAGCTACAAGAAAGGAAAGCCGTTGGGTGCTATGGACGCAATGATCGCTTCGATCGTGATCGAGAACGACGAACTGTTTATAACGAGAAATATCAAGGATTTTCAAAACATACGAGGATTGAATGTAATGGATTATTGAGCGGATTTTTATACCAACACGATCGTTCTACCCCGACACATTATCCTACATAAAATTCAACCTCCATAACACCTATTGATTATTACCCGTGATAATCATGCGAGATGAAAAATACTGATAATCCATGCAGATAATAAAATGAGATAATTATCCTCGAAAACGATCTTTGAGAACGACCAATGATAACCGGAATAAATAATCGATTTGAAGGTCACATAGATATGTATAGGGGCGGATGCACTCACATTGCATCCGCCCCCATACTGCTGCGGTTCTGGGAGATGTCTCTAATTTAGGTTTATTATTTATTTTAGCGGGCTCGCGTGCGCGTACACCACCCCTTTACCCCTCCCCCGCTATCGAGCCCGCTTAATTTCTGTCAAATTGTAGAATCGGTTACCTGTTCAAATCGTTTGTCGGACGGAAAAAAAATTTTTGAACGCATCCCTCACATATACATGGCGCCAGTCCTTTCCGCAGCGGTCTTCTTGGACTTGAAGGTCTCCTTCATGGAGCTCTTCCTGTTCTTGATCGCATCTATTGCTGCCTTGATGGATCCCATATCGATCACGGGGCCGGACGTCGGGAAATGTTCACTGGTAATTGTTTCCGATCGGACCGATGTGAGGTAGCTCTTTATGGCCGAAAGGGACGCATCCTCGCATACCGCCTTCAGCTGGGATATCGAGAAATCCTCCGTGAGCTCGGCCACCTCGTCATACGAGATATCTCCTGCAAGGGGCCTCCCCGTGAGCTGCATCTCGATTATTCCCTTCCGCGTGGTCCTGTCCGGCAGCGGCACCTCTATGAGTCGCTCCAGCCTTCCCGGGCTGATAAGGACCGGATCGATTATCTCGATGTTCCTCGTGGCCCCGATCACCACAACGTTGTCGTAATCGTGCAGCTTGTCGAACTCGCTGATCAGCTGGGTCACCAGCCGCCTGTTCACGTCGTCGGTTATCCCGCCGTGCACCGCAGTTATCACGTCAAGCTCGTCGAGGAAAACTATGCAGGGTGCGCTGCGTCGGGCCTTCCTGAACACCTTCCTTATGGTGTTCTCGCTCTCGCCCTGCCACCGGTTGATGATCTCCGATGAGCTCATGTAGATGAGATTGCTGTTGCTGTAGGCCGAAAGCGCCTTTCCGAGAAGGGTCTTTCCGGATCCGGGGGGACCGTACAGAAGAATGCCCCTTGGCGATACTGCCTTCATGTAACCGAAGAGCTTCGGATGCTGCAGCGGCCAGCATACAACCTCCACCAGCCTCTGCTTGATATCCTCCATCCCGATTATCTCGTCCCAGGATACCCGGGCCACGTCGGACGGGATCTCCCTCAGCTGGGAGGGCGTGATCTTCTTCAATGCGTCCAGGAACGCCTCGCCCGTGATGATGATGTCGGAGAAACAGGATGGTTGGATACGCTCCCTCGGGTCATCCGGAAGGTACTTGTTGATGGATTCGATGGCCGCCTCCTTGCAAAGGGTGGCCAGGTCGGCACCCGTATAACCGGGGGTCAGTTTCGCTATCTCGTCGATATCCACGTCGTCGGACAGGGGCATCCGCCTCATATATATCTCCAGTATCTCCCTGCGACCCTCCAGGTTGGGGACCGGTATCTCTATCTCCCGGTCGAACCTTCCCGGCCTCCGCAGGGCGGGGTCCAGCGAGTTCGGACGGTTGGTGGCCGCTATCACTATCACCTTGTCCCTCTTCTGAAGGCCGTCCATGAGCGTCAACAGCTGGCCAACCAGCCTCTTTCCCAGCTCCCGGGCATCATCCGAATCCCGTCTTGTGGCGATGGAATCTATCTCGTCTATGAATATGATGGAGGGGGAGTTCTCCTCGGCCTCGGAGAATATCTTTCGAAGGTTGCCCTCGCTCTCTCCCGCGTACTTGCTCACTATCTCGGGGCCCCTTATGGAGGCATAGTAAGCGCCGGTATGGCTGGCTATGGCCTTGGCGATGAGCGTCTTACCCGCTCCGGGAGGACCGTGCAGAAGAAGGCCCTTGGGAGGCTCGATCCCAACCTTCTCGAATACCTCGGGACACGTGAACGGCAGCTCAACCATCTCCCGGATCTGCCGCAGGATCTCGTCCAGCCCGCCTATATCGTCGTATGATATCTCGCTCTTGCCGTTCTCCGTGGGCTGCTGCTCCGGCTTCTTCTTGATTGTGAGCGAGGTTTCCTTGTTGAACTTCACGTAACCGGGTGAGGGGAGCGTGCTGATGACATGCCACCTGATGCTGTTCTGACCGATGAATATCTCAACGGCATCGCCCTTCTGGAAGATCCTGCCGGCCAGGAGCCGCTTGGCCATCTTGGTCCCGCCCTCGAGGAATACGTCCGAATCGGGGGCCAGTACCATCTTGAGGGCTTCCTTTGCCTGTCCCAGCTCCACCTTGACCGTCCTGCTCTGCCCGAGACCCGCGTTCTCCCTGGTGACCGCATCCAGCCTTACGAAACGTCCCACTCCCTTCCTGTCAGGATAGCATCTGACAGGCGTGGATTGGGTCCCGTTCACGGTTATGATATCGCCGGGTCGGAGTCCGAGGGTCCTTGCGGATTCCACATCCATGTATGCAACGCCCCTTCCCACGTCCTGGGGGTATATCTTCTCCACCCTGAGCACCAGTTCCTGAGGCTTCAGGGACGGTACCTCGTTCATGTTCACGTTCATCGAGCATCATCGTCCTTGTTCACACCGGTCCCGCGGTGGACGCGGAAGCAGTGTTCTCATAACATCATTTCTTATTTCGAATATACGGACAATTAAGGAATTCAAAGGGATGGAGGGACTATAAATGTTTTCAGGCAAGTCTCCCCTCATGATTTGAAAGGTGAAAATCATCCAAGTGAACCGGATTTGAAAATGACGTCCAATAATCAGGCGTGAGAACAAGGATCGATATCGAGAGGTGATAATCACCCATGGAGGGAAAGAGCGGGCCAGAGGGATAACGTGTAAATCCGTCCCATTCTGGCACGTATTTACTTTCGAAGACGGTCACTTTGTTCCCGTCTTCACAGGAAAAGAGGGAAGGCCCCAGATGGGACGGGGCAGTAGCAATGCCCCGTCCAGGGACCCGAGAGTGTTGCTTTCGTCTATTACATACGTCGACCGGTAGTAAAGAGCCTACCATATCGTCACGTATCTACCCTCCAGCATGGATGGGACCTCGAACGATTGAATACCGACCACGGCCTCGATGTAGATGAACTTCAGTATCACGTTCTTCTCGGTACTGAGAGTGAAACCGATCTCGGCCAGGTTTATCTTGAGGTTCACCACCATTCCCTCCTTGAGGACACCCTTTGTGTTAAATTCCCGAATATCTCCACCCATCATCATATCGGCGCTGAAGGACCTGTTCTCTCTGGGATTATCCAGGGTCAGGATAACATCGCGCTCCCCGTCGTTCATTATAATGGTGATGGTATTGAGGTTAACGGGATCGCTGCCAAGGCGCGTTCTCGCCTTGATCTCCAGCATCTGGAACCTGTCGGATGGTAACATTGGGTATGCGATGTTACCGGCATTGTCCACCGAACACACGAGGTACGAATAGCGCGTTGATCTGGTCCCGTTGAAGTCCTCGTAAGAATGCGTATTGGCACCGAGCGTGGCGATGGGTTCAAGGTGTCGTATCTTGTAGATGGTGTTCAGGTCTTCCACTCTCACCGAGCGGTATACGTTGTATCCCCCTATCATCGAATCTCCGTCCGCGGCAGCCGACCACCGAAGGCGGATCGAGTTCGGATTGAGAAAATGGTACAGATCGAAAACGCCCGAGGGGGCCTTCCGGTCCACCCATTTTATCGTGACGGCCGGCTCTTCGCCTTTATATTGGACCTGGTTTCCCGCAGCATCCTCGCCTATGAGGGCGTAGTGGTAATCCCCCTCCTGGGACGGGTAGTGGAAAAAGCTGCTCACGGAGCCGTTCAACTCCTCCAAAAGCGTTGCGTCCCCCGGTATCGTTACCTTCTTCTTGCCGTCGGAACCGGTGTATATCACGAGGTCCTCGAGGCTCGAGTGGGACGTGTACAGGAACTGCCTTGCCAGGGGTGATTCCTTGCCCGTATCTTCGGGATCCGCGTCTCCGGTGCCCCAGTCGAGATGGATACACCCCCGGGACCCGCTCTGCTCGTTCACCGCGTGCAGCTCTCCATGAAGCGGAGCGGTCAGGTCCTCGTCGGTCGTGGTGTTATCCGTCCTGTTGTAGAGCTGCGTTCGCTTGTAGAGGATCTCGTTCCCCGCCTGATCCACACCTACCACCGCATAGCCGTAATAGAGGGATTCGTCCTCGTCCTTCACGGTGTAATCCACATAGTTCCTGGGATTGACCGCGTCCTCGTCGAATGGGATGGTGGCGATGAGGTCGCAGGATCCAAGTACCTTGTTGATATCGGAGAGGGCGTTCACGATGCTGTCATTCGTCAGTGAGGAGACACGGTATATTCGCTCCTCCCTGAGACCCGTATCGAGGTCCACCCCCGAATTCCAGGCCAGCTCCATCCGGAGAGGGGCCTCACCGTCGGGACTGACGCTCACCGAGAGCAGACGTCCCTGAAGCGGTTTTTCAGAGTCCCTGTCGGGGAAACGGAGGGTCATGATGGTGCTGTCGTTCCCGTTCTCGTTCCGGTCGCCGACTATGGTGATTATCTCGATACCCTTGGTGATGAAATTCGTCGATTCATCCACCACCTCCTGGGTTCGGTCCCGAAGACCCAGTCCGGCGAACATCATGACGCCGGCGGCCATGGCCGCTATCACCACCATGGCGATGAATATGATGAGCGTACCGACGCCCATCGCGGCCATACGGTCCCTTCGCATGACCCGCTTTCGAGCCAATCTCGTCCCCGTGGAAACGGAAAGCCTTCCCCGCCTGAAACGAGCTCCCCTGCCGGTGGTGGCAACTGCACCAACGCTCCGATCGGTGATTTCCCGTATCACTGAGCCCGGGATGGGAAGCACAGCCGAAAAAAATCGATTCACGCCCTGGCCAATCCTTGCCACAGCGTCAATGGATCGAGTCACATGGTCCGCCCTGTAAGACCGCTTTTCGGTTCGGCTGTCACTGCCCCGTTCTCCGGGAGCCATCGTTCCTGATGAAATGGGTCTGGTCACCATCACCACACCCCCCGTCCCGTGAAATCATCGAAGAGCTTCAGGAGCTTCGGGGATTCGAACTCCCTGACCCGGGATATGTCCGAGCCGTTCTTGATCATAAATATGATCTCGAGCACCTTGGAATGATGCAGCGTTGTGGTGGTCGGAACGTCGTCGTCCAGCTCGCATTCGAAGTATCCCAGATCGCCCATGATCATCTTGGAATAGCTGAGAAGACGGTTCATTATGTCCTCGCTTATCCATCCCAGAGAATGATAATGGTGCAGCTGTCCCTGGATCCCGTCGGTCCCCAC
>CAYRFL010000058.1:0-13362 GCA_964423515.1 uncultured archaeon | reverse complement strand
TTCATCCTTGGGAGAAGAGGACGAGGTGATCTTTCTGAGCCGAAGGTATTTCTTGAAGCTGTCGTCCTCCCACGACCCACCTTCCTTCGGCTCCCTCTTCGGCAACTGCCGCATACCTCGAAAACCCTCTCCACCGTCATCCTGTGTTATATCAACACTCTCAGGTCCTGTCATATACACACGTCCTGAGAGGTCACAAGCCCTGTGAAACCAGCTGAGGGAGACACCCACAGGTGTTTGCCTCCTCTGCTACAGTTAAAACATGTCAAAGGTAATATTTAATGATTGTTATCAGATTTGAAAATCAGGAATAATTACATGACGGGGCCTCTAGTCGTTGTAAAAATCACGGTACAATCACGACGAGATAATCTATATTTCGGGTTGACTGATACGAACCATCGATACCCCATCACAGGGTTTCTTTACCCTTGGCAAAGAAGCCCAAAACCTTCTTGATATCCTCTATCTTCTCCATTCCCTTCACGATGGCCCCGATATTGAAGGTATTTATGAATTCCTTGGTGAGTTCGAGCGCTTCCTCGTTCCCCATCCCTTCCTGTTTGAGGGAATGATAGAACTGACATACCGAGATACCGAACCGCTGAACGTACTTCTCGTGGGCCATTGCCTTGGTGATCTCTTCCATGAAGACGGGGAGCTTTCGTATGAGGACCTCGGTGATTTTCTCGAATTCCTCGGCGTTGATCAGACTGGCATTTTCCTCTTCGCTCAAATTCACACGCACCTTGGTCAATCCCAGGACGGTTGTGCGGATCCGGCACAGGCATTTACTTCTGGCGATCCCGAATAAACCGGATACCGAGTCCCGTTATCTATTGTATAATACACTATAAAAGAGTTTAGAGAATTTTCCCACAGAACAGCAACGGGAAAGCCAGTGCCTTTGGGCTCTGGATGGATGGTTGATGTTCCCAATTGAAACTAAGCGGGGACATGGATGGCATTTTCCCTACCTTGAACGGATCTCACCGGTTTCAAGCGATCAATGTGAATCGAATGGGGCATTGACCGCCGTACTAAATGCCGTAATACTCGATCATCCGATGATAGATGTCTTCCTTTCGGGGCCTGTCCCGGGGACCGTCCTTCTCGACTCCCAGGGAGGAGGCGGCCAGGGCATACTTGGTAGCGAGTATGGGATCGTCCCTCTTCTTGTAGGCGATGATAAAGGCTGACGAATAAGTGTCTCCCGCTCCGGTGGGATTGATCTCGTCCTTTCTGGCCTTCACCGCGCCGACGAGGTCGCCGCTTCTCTTTCCGTCGGGATCAACGAAGCTCGTGTATGCTCCGTAGGAACCCAGCGTGACCGTGATAATGATATTGCTGTTTCCGACGTCGGCCGCCCGATTGACGAGGGTATCTACCCCCTTGAGCATGTTCTCCTGGAACTCCTTTGATTCGGTGGGATGGCTCAGGAGATCGACACCCGCCAGGATACCAAGTTCGCCCTCGTTTACCTTGAGTATGCTCACGCTCTTGAGTATGCGGTCGAAGAAATTGGCATTCTCGTAAATGACCCTTCTCGGGTTCGGTAGGTTCACCCAGTCCTTCACGAGGTCCGAAGGCATACCCTCCCAGTCGCTGTCCGTGGTTTCCTTGGGATCGAAAAGGTGTCTCACCGCGCCCTGGATATCCACGAATCTGGTGGAATCAGGTGCGATCGATGCAATGCTCTCCATCAGCTCCACCGGGATCTCGTCGATCATCGGCATGAACAGAAAGGCCTTGGATTTGAGGTAGATGGATGGTACCATATCGATGTTGATCAGTGGATTCTCGTCCCAGATCATTCCAATGGTGAGCTTCTTCTCGTTGTTGGGATACCAGACGCGCAGGAGCGGCATCTCGTTATAGAAGAAATCAACACCGGATATATCGATGTTATCGTTATCGGCTATATCGTGGTACATGTCCTCGTAGAGAAAATCATCCCCGGCGAAACTTACCAGGCCGACCCTCTCGCCCTGAGCTGCGGCAGCTATTCCCGCGTAGGCAGCAGGCCCGCCGAAATCCTCGTTTATCCAGTAATCCCCGTCCTTTTCCCGCTCTATGTATATCTGATCGTGGTTGATACGGCCGAATATCACGAGCGTTGGTATCTTTTTCGACATTCTCTTCTTCTCATTCATCTGTTATCACCCGATTCGAGCGTCAAAAATATATGAAAGTGATCATTCTGCGGTCTTTTCCCTTTCACCATTGGAAAAGGCCTCTATGGTAGGATTTAGTGCGAATCGCCGGATCTCTATATTGCTCTCCCCGAGAAGCTCGGCGGACAACTCGTCTATGTAGCGTCTTGCGTATATTATCTTTTTGATCCCGGCGTTTATGAGTATCTTCGTACATATGTTGCACGGGCTCTCTGTCATGTATATGCTGGACCCGCCGATTGAAACACCGAAATATGCAGCATTGGCGATGGCGTTCTGCTCAGCGTGCACCCCCCTGCAGAGCTCGTGCCTCTGTCCCGATGGAATGTTCTCCCTCTCCCGCAGGCAGGTTCCCAGTTCGAGGCAGTCCCTGACGCCCCTCGGTGCACCGTTGTAACCGGATGAGAGGATTCTCTGGTCTTTCACGATGACAGCGCCCACGCTTCGTCTGCGGCAGGTGCTCCTGGTTGCCACCAGGAAGGCCATGTTCATGAAATAAGTGTCATAATCCGGCCTTTCGTACCTCTCCCGGTATTCCATGATCTCCTTCATGAACGTGACTTCTTTCACGGATACGGACCCGTCCTTTTCGTCAGTTCCCTTCGATCCTTTATCGCGGTTCATGTTCCCGACCATCATATCCTTAGCATATCCCGGAAGTGATCGTAACGATGCCATACGTCCTCCCGGTCGATATCGAGCATCTTTGTAATTGAATAGTCCATGAGATTGAAGGAGGCCATTACCATACCGAACAGCAGGGCCTTTCTGTGAATGTCGTTCAGCGGTACTACCGCTCCGTCATTTGCCGCCAAGGTTCCCATGAATCCTCCAGCGGTGCTGTCGCCACAGCCCGTCGGATCCACAATATTCAGGTCCATATTGCTGTAGGCGGCCACGGGTATCATCCTCTGAGGCGTGAAGAATATGGCGCCGTGGGAGCCCTTCTTGATGATGAGCCTGTCCACGTTCCCGTCCATGATGACCTGGGCCGCGTTCTTGATGATCCTCTTTCCGGAGTATTTCTTTGCCTCGTTGCTGTTCAGAAAGACGATATCCGCCATACTGAAGGCTTCCCTCACCCGGTCGATCTTGCTCTCGATCCACATGGCGTGAGTGTCGAGGGCAACAACGTGTTGCTCTCCGAGCCTTTTCATGATATCTATCTGATTGTCAGGATCGTTGGCGGAAAGGTAAACATATTTGTATTCCTCCATCGAGTCCGGAATGATTATCTCATCGTTTCCGACGTTCATATCAGCGGCATGATAGTACTCGTCGGCAAGCTCTCCCCCGTATTCCACATCGAAGTGCGTGGTCTTGCCCTCAACTACCCGCAGGCCCGAGGTATCGATACCCAATCCCCTCAATCTCTCCAGCATGGCCTCCGGATAATCCGTGCCTATGTTGGAGATGAGATGCACTCTCGTGAAGAATGACGCGGCCACCGCGGCATAACCGCCGGAACCGCCGAACACGTTTCTGAGAACCCTTCCGGGCACCCTTATGTTGTCGATACTGACACAGCCAATTATCGCAAGATCGCTCATATCCACACCAATTACTCATAATGTCAGCATATCCCTGAAGTGATCGTATCTACGCCAGATGTCCTCCCTTTTTAGGGTTAGAAGGCGCCTGTAACTGACATCCTCTATCTTGAATGATCTGACAACGAGCCCGAAAGCAAGGGCCTTGAAATACTCGTTTTTTAGAGGTTCCCTCTTCTCGCCGTTGCTGGCAAGAAAACCCATGAAAGCACCCACGAGGATCCCGCCGCACCCGGTTGGGTCCACGCTCACCATGTCCATCCTGTCGTAAGATATGACCGGATATATCCTGTCCTTCTGGAAAAGAACTGCTCCGTGCTCGCCCTTCTTGACGATGAGCAGGGAGATGCCGTACTTGAAGAGCTCCTGCCCCGCGTTCCTGAGCTGTTTTTTCCCGGTGAGGACGCAGAGCTCCTTATCGTTGATGAAAACTATGTTCGATCTCCTGATGACTTCAAGGACCAGATCGGGTTGCTCGCGTATCCAATGCATGTGGGTGGAAACGGCGATGGTGTGCTCTCCTTTCAGCTCGTCCATGATGGCAAGCTGCAAGGTAGGATCGTTACCGGCTATGAAGACGTACTTGCAGTCTTGGATGTTCTCGGGAATGTTGATCCCTGCCAGGAGAGCGTTCAGCTCTATCGTGGTCCCTTCCTTCTCGGTAAGTTCATCATCATAGGATATGGAGAAACGGGAGCTCAACTCCTCCTTGAGCATCCTTATTCCGGAAGTATCAATCCCGCGGTCTTCGAGTTTCTCCAGAAATTCTGCGGGGTAATCCTTCCCTACATTGGTAACTATCGAGGAGCTCCCAAAGAAACTTGCACCCACCGCGGCATATCCTGCGGACCCGCCGAAAACACCTTCATAGGTCCTGCCGTCTTTGAACCGAATGCGGTCCAGGCTCAATGCGCCGATGGCCGCGAACTTGATCTGCATGATTTTCACCCGTTACACCTAGTAATCTTCCGGAAGCCAATATCTCAGATCCCGTGCTCTCTTCTCCTCGTCCATTCTTGCCAGGACCCTGAAGGCTTCGAGACCTGCAATGATACAGTCGCTTTCGGCCCGTTTCTTCGTTTCCGGGTCTATGAAAGTTCCCCTCGGTCTGTTGGCATATACCGCGCACACGGTGGAAGCCCGCGCTCCCTTGAGGGTGGCCAGCGTGAAAAGGGTCGAGGATTCCATCTCGAAATTTGTCACGTTCATCCTTGCCATCTGTTCCTGCAGGTCCGGAAAGCGCAGGGGAATGCCAGGTATATTGCGCCCCTGTGCGCCGTAGAAGCCGGAAGCGGAGGCGGTCAGGCCCTGGTGATAGGTGAATCCCTCCTTCTCGCAGGCAGCGGTGAGAGCGATGACGGCCTCGTAATCCGCTACAGCCGGGTATCCTTCATCCACGAAGAACAGCGAGGTATTCTCGAGGCGCACGGCACCGGTGGATATGACCAGGTCACCTATAGCCAGCTCCTCTTTAAGTCCGCCGCAAGAACCCACTCTGATGAATGCAGGGTCCTTCGTTATCTGGAATATCTCGATCATGGCGATCTCGACGTTGTCGGTGCCTATACCGGTGGACATGACCGAGACCTCCATGCCCTTGTAATAACCCGTGTAGGTCACGTATTCGCGGTTCCTCTGATGAACACGTATGTTCTCCAGAAGCTCGGAAGCCTTCACGGCACGGTCCGGGTCCCCGACCAGAATGACGTATTCCGCCAGCTCTCCGGGAGCCAGGTTGATATGGTACTGCCTGCCGGCAGCATCGCTAACAACCTCCGATCCTTCGATGGCATCTATCTTCTTCATGTGTTTGATCTCCCCTCTTTCCCTGAACGAATTCTAAGAGTTAGTAATAACAAAGAAGTTGATTTGCATGGCATAATTCAGATTGCCCCTTAAATACTGACCAGATATATTAATCTGTAACATCTAAATCCATTACATTATTTACGACTCTGCCGTTCGCTTCGGAAGAATGATCGACCATGGGCTGGCCGTATATTTTGAAAATCAACCGCAGTAGTTAAGTAGGAATAGCGCGAGATGTTATAAATAACAATTGATCGATACAATGCCGGGATGTAAAGCGAATTTTGGCATGGATAGTCTGGTGAAAATATGCATGGTTCATTCAATTCGACTAGGAACGGAGGGATCGTTTCCATTCTGTTGGTACTGATCTCCGTACTCCTCATTGCTCAACAATCGGCCCCCAGTAATTCCTTCAAGTATGATCCTGATGTCTCATCGGGAAATATGGAATACCCGGAAAGTGAACATATTCAGGGCGGCGGGATGACCTGCTGCGCGAACCATGACCGTTGCGTCTGTGGGGAACGCCCATCCCATGAGGATAGCGAGCACCCAGAATGTTTTGAACACGGTCCGGAACGTCCACATGATGATGGATGCGAACACGACGATGGTTGCGACCACTGCCATGGATGCGGCCACGATATCGAGGACGCACACCTTGAGGACAACCTTCTGAACACTCAACTCATGCAGGTGTCCGGTACCCGCAGCGATAATCCCCCCCTCGATGTGACCATAGAGGACGGTGGCGGTAACGGGGATCCCTATCATCCTGATGATGGCATGATAATCAAGGGAGATATCGTGACCATGGACGACGAACTCTCGGTCATCGAGAACGGCCGTCTCATTATTCAGGGTGAGAAGATCGTGGCGGTGCTGTCCTCCGACGATGAGGTACCTGCAGGGCTGGATGTCGGTGATGCCGTGACCATCGATACGGGCGGATATATATTCCCGGGCCTCAACAATGCCCACAACCACGTTCATTACAACTGCATGCCCATATGGGATGCTCCTGGAACCTACACCAACAGGTATCAGTGGGGCTCGGAGAATTCCTACAAAACCCACGTCACTTATCCCAACAAGTCCCTTAAAGAGAGCAGGTACTACAACGTATTCGGCGAGGCGATGAAATACGCCGAGGTCAAGGAGCTGGTAAGCGGCACCACCGCGGTACAGAACTCCAAGATGGCCAGCAAGGGCTACGAGAAGATGATGGTTCGAAATATCGAGTTTCCCAACTACGGCGGTCCGGGTGCCCATGCTACCGTGGCAGCGGTCACCGACTTCGACCAGGACAAGGCGGACGGTTACATCGCCAATTACGACAGCGGGAAGTACCACGCATTGTTCCTCCACATCTCCGAGGGGCTGGATGAGAAATCCAGGGCGGAGTTCGACACGCTCAGGGATCTGGGTCTGGCCCGAAAGGAGACCATCGTCATACACGGTGCAGCACTGGGAACCAGCGAGCTCGAGTACATGGGCAATAATAACATGACCATGGTCTGGTCTCCCACGAGCAATCTCATACTGTACGGGGGTACGGCGGACGTTCCCACAGCCCTTGAGAAGGGAGTGAACGTATGCCTTGGAACGGACTGGAGCCCGTCCGGGGGGAAGAACCTTCTGATGGAGCTCAAGATAGCCGACCAGTACGACGACCGTTATTTCGGGGACGTCATTGAGGACTCCGAGCTGGTCAGGATGGTGACCTGCAATCCCGCCGACGCAGTGGCGTGGACCGGTTATTCCGGAAGGATCAAGGAGGGGCTTTTCGCGGACATTGCGGTCTACAACAAGGTGGACGAGGATCCGTACCGCAGCCTCATAGACTCCACGGAGGTTGATGTGCAGCTAGTGGTCATAGGCGGTGATCCGCTCTACGGGAACGTAGAGTACATGGAAGTGTTGAAACCCGGCGACCACGAAGTGATAGATACACCCTTCGGATTCTCCAAGGCCATCGACGTGACAAAGGAGAAGGACGAGGACGGAGACACCATCTTCATGGGGAACCAAAAGCTGTCCGAGATGAGGGTGGTCCTGGAGGATTGTCTCGAGTTCGACATGGAATACATGGAGGAGAACTTCAGGGGTGATTGGGTCGATGACGGCATCACCTTCGAGGAATACGTCGATAAGGAATTTTCAAGAGGCACGGCCTCTGTGGATCTGGATCCCATTTACCACTGCGTGGATCAATATTTCTTCGATGCCATGAAGAACATCAACTACGGCGATTTCGAGTTCGGCATACAGGAGAAGTACTACAAGTTCATGATAGACGGTACAGACATAAACGGCGGCGGGGGAAATGTCACTCCGGGAGATGACGACGATGATGACGATGACGACGATGATGAGCCCGGACCCATTGAGGACCACATCAGGATCACTGAGGTGCGGGTGTTGCCGGAAAAGCCCGTTACGGGTGAAGAAATGGAGATCGTTGCGGTGGTATGGTCGAACGTATCGATAGATTCCGTGAAATTACATTATTCCGTGGGTGACGGACCGCCGGGTATAATCACAATGGAAAAGACCGGGACGGTGGGAAACGAGAGCGGTGAATTCAAGGCCGTTATCGACACTACGCCATTCCCGGAAGAATCTGTGATATCCTATTTCGTGAACGTCACGGCGGTGAGCCCGGGAAACGTGAACGGGGGTGAGCACTCGGTGACGCTCGGGAACTCCGACAACGGCGGTGGGAATGGTGGAGGTAAGAACGGAGTCAATGGAACCGATGCGGATGGGGGAATACTCGATAACGGCCTGATCATCTTTATCGCCGTCCTAGCAGCTGTGCTTGTCATCTGTATAGTCGTACTTCTTATACTGATGAAACGGAAGAGGAAAGCGGGTGTCGGTGAAGAGAAACCCAAATTGGATTAAATTGGGATGTCGAGTAGGAACGAGGGCGGGTGAGGTTTACGAACCACCGGTCTTGGTCAGAGCCTTAAAAGATAGAGTTGAGAACCGAGGGTCTGCTTGCGCCGACCACGAGGGGGGGCTCTTGCCCCCCATCGTCCCCATTTTATTGCTGATATTTCTTATAAATATTGAGTCGGGCTCGTGCCCACTATCGTTCCGGTGCATCAAAGATACACCTGCGCCTGCAAGGGCGTAACCTTGCAGACATGCGCGTACTCCACCCCAACTCCCCGCCCCCGCTGCCGAGATCGCATGGAACACCTTCCGTGCTCCCACGTTGTTCCGGAGGCACCCTTCGGGCGCTCCTGAGCCCTCGGGACGTAACCCTACGGGCGAATCAGTTGCGCTCGAAGAGGGCAACGAGAGCCTCCTGTTGAAGAGAGTTTGTCGAGAGATTGTATCGAATCCTGTTTTTCCCCTTGGATACCCCCAAATTTTTACATATATATAAAAATATTAAATACGACCGGAACCCTATCAATTATTGATGACGCCAGCAGACACCATCGAACCCCTCGATTCCTTCGTTCCCTTCCTCGCAGGCACTCCCTCGAGGGAGGCACCCACCCACGTGTGCAACATACTGCCAAGGTACACGATAACCCACGTTATCGGTTCCGGCGGTTGCGCCGACATCTACCGCGCCAGCTCTGCCCGTGGAGCCCCGGTGGCCATCAAGATACCCCATACCAAGTTCGATTCCACCATCGACACATCCGTGTACAGGCGCTTCAACGAGGAAGCCCAGCTCTGGAAGATACTTAACCATCCCAACATCGTGAGGTTCCTCCTGGCAGACGAGCAGCCCATACCGCATATCGTGATGGAGCTCATGGAGGGAGGCTCGCTGCGCGGCCTTCTGAGGAAACGCGAGCTCATGCCGGGGGAGGCGATCTATGTGATGCAGCAGGTCCTGGAGGGCCTGTCGTACGCTCACAAGATGGCCACGGTCCATCGTGACATCAAACCGGAAAATATTCTCTTTACGGCGGACGGAACGGCGAAGATCACCGACTGGGGGATCGGAAAGTTCATGATTTCCACGACGCTCACGAAGACGTCCCGGGCGGCGGGGACCATGTTCTACAGTGCGCCCGAGCAGTTCGACCGGAAGAGGTTCGGAAAGGTCGACTGGCAGACCGATATCTTCCAGCTGGGCGTGGTCTTCTACGAGATGCTGACCGGCATGAATCCCTTCGCCGAGGAGGATGTGGCCAGTATAATGGGCAAGGTCATCGGATTCGAACCCGAGCATCCAAGCGGAATCAATCCTCTCGTCCCGGATATACTGGATGAAGTTGTTATGGGGGCTTTATGCAAGTCCAAGGAGGAGAGGTGGAGCAGCGCCGACGTGATGCTCTTTCAGCTGAAGAACGCCATTTCGGGAAAGACCATCGTAACGAGACGCAGAGGTTTGCCCACGGTGATGGGCAAGGTGTTGTCGGTCAAGGAGATGGCACACGACCTGAAAATGAAGCTCGACTCAAAGATGGCGGAGGTGGAGGAAATGGACCTGGATCTCGGCAGCCTCGAACCGGTGCTGAACGAGGTGGAGCGGTACATGAGCATGGGATGGTACGAGGAGGCGATCTCCTCGTCGGACAGGGCCCTGGGAGCAGCACATGAGCTGCACATGAACGCCATGAGGGAGCTGTCCCGTCGCAGGGCGGAGCTGAGGGGAGAGGTGAAGATGCTCTTCAAGAAGGTATTCGCCAGGAAGATGGAGGCGGACCATCTCTACGGGATGAACAGGGAGGCCAAGGAGGCCATGGAGGAGGGAGACCTCGCAAGAGAGGAGGAGTTGAATGAACAGCTCAAACGCGAACTGGAGGGGCTCCTTGCGAAGTACAAGGAAAGGCTGGGGGAGGAGATGCTTACCCACGAGGCCGTGGGGATGGTGGCCAGGGCGAAGAAGAGGGCGGCCCTGTACGGCCTGGACGTCGGTGATGCGAACCGGTCGATCAAGAAGGCGTTCTCGCTTCTCCAGAAGGGAAAGTACGGAAGGGCCAGGGAACAATACGGGAAGGCCCTCGGGGAGCTGGAAGGCTCCATCAGAAAACACGAGAAGGCCGAAAGGGAGGGGCGAAAGGAACAGTACCGGGAGATCTGGTACCGCTCGAGAAAGAAGTTGTCCGTCAGCACCATGCAGTACGTGAAAAAGCTCCTGGTGAACAGGAGGGAACGGGTACGGAATGTACTGGAGGAGAGAAAGAACTTTCTGGGGATGTCCTTCGTCAAGATACCGGGAAAGGATTACTACGTGGCGAGGTATCCGGTGACCCAGAAGGACTGGCGTTCGGTTATGGGCAACAAGCCGTGGGAGGCCCGGAGGTACGGACAGAGCGACGACGATGCACCAGCGGTGTTCATATCGTGGCACGCCGCCCGGGAGTTCGTGGAGCGACTCAACGAGATGGAGGGTGTGGATAGATATGCCATGCCAACGGAGGAGCAGTGGGAGCACGCCTGCAGGGGGGGTAGCGGAAGCGATTACTCGTTCGGCGATGATGTGAAATCGCTGGGGGAGTTCGCGTGGTACCGGGAGAACACCTGGAACAGCGATGAGAAACATGCCCATCCGGTGGGCAGGAAGCTGCCGAACCCGTGGGGCATCTATGACGTGCACGGGAACGTATGGGAATGGTGCAGCGACCGATACGACGAGAAAGAACCTGCGCGTGTCATCAAGGGCGGGAGCTGGGACGACCAGGGGGAGTACTGCCAGTGTTCTGCAAGGCACGGCAGCGTACCGGAGGACGAGAACGACGACGTGGGGCTGAGGGTGATACGGTACGAGTGAGGAGAAATGCATGATCAAGTAGAATCGTAACTGAATTTGGGTCCGGGGAAACTTGGTGAGCATTCATCGAATGAGCATCGTTCCTTTCGTCGATCTGATGAAAGTGACCGTAATATTTAATAGCAAATATCTTGATTAGTAGACCAAGCGGATAATAGATAACTTTTCATCCGAATGATCAGGTTCCAACCGGTTGGGTGATTCCGCGAAAAGGATGGTCTGGCAAATGGCAAAGAAGAGAATATACAATGAAAAGACCGGTACATATTACGCTATCAGGCAGAGAACGACAAAAAAGGGTCGAAAGGGTCAGATCATTGGGAAGTGGAAACCTTCCTAGGACTCAAATTGGAATAACCTGGATTGGTGGATGGTATTGAAAAGAATAAGGGCTTATATAGATACGAATGTCGTACTCGATTTTTGCTGGAAGGAATTCTTTTCCGATGAGTTATATGAGGGGGATCTGACGCATCGGATCTTTCAGAAGGCAGCAATAGGTGATTTCGAGGCATATATCTCCCAATATACGATAATTGAAGTAGGGCTCCATTTCAACGACTGGTTCCTTCTTCAGAAATGCATACGAAACGGTTTGAGCTATCATCAATTCAAAGCTCACAAGAAAGAGTATCGATTGACCGCGGCAGAGAGAGGGAAAGTTCAGGAAATACTTGCTTTTCTTAAGGATTGGGAAGGAGTAAATCTGCTGGAAATCGAGAAGATCGAAGGAAAATTCTTCGAAGATGAATTACCAAAATATCTACTTCATTCGGTCGAGTTCATGGATGCGTTACATCTTAATTCTGCTGTTGAATTGAAATGCACTCATCTTGTTACAAAGGATGGGGAATTACGCAAGAGGATCGAGGATATGAAAAAGGAGGATCTGATTCCTTCCTCCCTGAGGCCGGTTCATCCGAATGGATTTAGCAGGGAATTATCGCGATTGAAGGACTAAAATCAATGATCCATAATGTGCAAAGACCGATGGTCCAATCCTACCCAAACCAATTCTCAAGTCGAACGTTCCATATCAACTCCGCCCTGTCGCCATCCCCAATCGTACTCACCACCTCGATCTTCAGCTTGCAGTGATGCGAGCCCGGGATACTCGTCGTGTTCCATGAATGATGGTAGTAGAAATAATCTCCCCTGGATATGTTCACGATCGGAATCCATGTGATCCCGTTGTCGAGACGGTAGGAAACGAGGGTGTAGTTGCCTCCGTATTCGACGGCGGTGGGCAGTCTATCGGTCTTCGTAACGTACCAACTCAGGTTGCACATACCGGACACGGTCGTGTTCTCGATCGGGGTCTGGACATCTATGTTCACTCCGAACCTGCGGCCTTTATCGTTACTTCTATCGACCACGGTCAGGAATATCCCGAATCCTTTGCTTACGTTCCCATCAGATGCTCTAATCGTGTACATGCCACGCGGAACGGGGAACGTGAACCTGAAGTATGCAAGACCATCGGACTGGGTAGCAGCATACAACACGGTATCAGGCAGATTCAGCCAGAGGGATAGATTCTCCATGGGCGTACCGTTCCACGTGAAGGGCCCAATTGACAGATATCCATAGCCCTTCTCGGTGATATCAACGTGGTAGCTGTTCATAGCATCGTGAGTACCGCACCATTCGCCATCCAGATCAGGATATTCTTGAGTTGTGTGTTCTGTATCATTGTATCTAATGATCAGGGTTATTAAAGTGGAAGATATCACGATGAAGGAAATAATCCCAATATACAAAGACCTTGGGGACAGGGAGTTCTTCTGCATTGGATATATATGCATTTATGGGATATATAATATTAATCGGCATTGTAATAACACGTTGCATCAGGGAATATAATTGTTGATTGACGAATACAAGCTCAAAGCTGAAATGAAACGACAATCCTTCAATATCATGAACATCCATCACACGTATATCTGAAACAACCTCTATAGATCAACTCACCTTCTTTATTTTCAATCTCAACGTTGTATAGCTCTCCTTCCTTTATCTCAATACCCATTTCCTTTTTCGGCATGTCGAAACCTATGGTTTCAGATTTATCCAATAATTC
>CAYRFL010000057.1:0-25614 GCA_964423515.1 uncultured archaeon | reverse complement strand
TGGGCTGACCAGGCTGTTGGGGGTTCCGGATCCAACGGTCAGAAGGGTTGCCACGTATTTCCAAATACCGGTCCGCAGCCTCAGCTTACCTCCTCTCTTGTGATAAGCCGCTATCACCACGTGAACTCCCGGTCCTTCGGATTCCGGCCCGATCCGGTATACGATCAGCCCCACCAGAAGTCCTCCCAGCATCATCGCGGGAAGTATTCCGAACCCACCAAGATATGCTGAGAGATAATGCCTCAGCTCCAGGGAGAGTTCGAAGTACAATCTTGTGAGCTTTGATAATGTGATGATGACCGGAACCACCAGGGCTCCGACCAGAACGGCAAGCGAGAACAGTTGCATCTCATCTTTTGTGATGGGGGGCTCCCACCCTTTATTCGCAGATGTCTCGATGTTATCCTCCCGTCGTGGTATGGGACTAATACGATTTTAATTTAATTGCCCGGTCGAAGCGGACTCCCCGGGACGACAGGTTCGATATTAATTCATGGATAGACGTAACTCAAGCAACCTTTCTCCCTACGGTCGAAACGTCGCAAGCTATGACGGGTAACGCCCCGTCATGCCAGACGAGCCGAGAGGGTCGTCGAGGATTGTCAAGCTGAAAAGCTCGAAAAAAATTCGAACTTTACACCATTGACAATATACTGCGGTAAATGAGATTGATCGAAAAAGAAAAAAGAGGTGGGACCTTGAGTCCCACATCATTCTACGTCCGATTCGAATATTACATCGGGGGTTGATAATCCTGCGGAGGGGCGGCCTGCGGGGGCTGTTCCTTGCTCTTGCCCTTGTTGACCAGCGTGAGGATCAGACCTATGATGAGCAGAATGACTCCCGGAATGCCCAGGGCCAGTCCACCGCACCAACCGAATATGAAGGCCATCGCTCCACCGACGGCTTCACCAACCTCCTCTTCGGTATCTATCTCGTTCGATACCACCGTTTTCGAAGTGGATGGGGCGGCCGGGAAGCCCGAGGTGACTTCGATGGTGTATTGTCCGGAAACACCCGACGTGAATTGGCTCAACAGGTAATACCCGTTTCTGCTAGAACCAAAAGTCCAGATATCCTCCGTCACAGACGCATTATTGGGACCCGTGATCTCAGCATCGGCCATTGAATCTTTACACCATACCTGGTATACTTCACCTGCTTTCAAATCTGCCGTGAAGGTTCCTGTTCCTTCGGCTACCTTCTTGTCTTCAGGATTTGTCAGATCCGTTGACGAGGACAGTGCGAAAATCCCAACCAGTATCATTATCAGAGCGATAACGGTCAGGACTCCTCCAATTATCAGTAATACTTTTCCTGCTGCCATTTTTACACCTTTGTTTTTTATTTCTGCTGGATTATACGAAAATTCTATGATAAAACGCCATCATTTTATTTAAATAAAACTGAATGACTGCTCTTTTTTTGTCCCCGTCCACACTGAACCAACATCCTGAACCGCCATTGAAAGACATTCCGCAGGATCGCGCCTCCTTCCGTATCCCCCGCCACCGGGCGTTTCAATTCTGACACGGTCCCCCTTTCTCACCTTCAGATTCACCTTCCCCGGCAGTACCGTCTCACGGCCGTCCCGTATGAGAACGTTACGTCCCCGCTCTCCGTCCTCGCCACCCTGGAGTCCCCACGGGGCGATCCTCCTCCTCTCGGAGAGCATGGTCACCTCCGCGTCATCCAGGAACTCGTACTCCCGCACTATGCCGTCCCCTCCCCGGTATATTCCCGTGCCGCCGGAGCCCCTCCTGACCGCATAGCGCGTCACCCGAATGGGATAAACGTGCTCCAGCGCTTCTATGGGCGTGTTGAGCGTGTTCGTCATGTGACTGTGCACCGCGCTCTCTCCGTTCCAGCCCGGCCCCGCCCCGCTACCACCGCCGATGGTCTCGTAATAGGTGTACTCCTCCTTCCCCTCACCACAAGCCCCGCCGCTGCAACTTCCGCCCACCGTGACGTTGTTCATGGTCCCCTGGCTGGCAGCGGGCACCATTTCCGGAAGGGCTCCGGAAAAGGCTAACAGGAGGACGTCGGTTATCCTCTGCGAGGTTTCCACATTGCCAGCGGCCACGGCGGCGGGACGGGATGCGTTCACCACGGATGCCGGGGGGAGGGACAGGTGAATAGGTCTGAATATGCCGGAATTTGTGGGGATGTCCCCTTCCACCAGACAGCGAAGAACGTAGAAGACTGCCGACAGCGTCACCGCCCTTACGGCATTTATGCTTCCGGGAACCTGGGGCGAGCTGCCATGGAAGTCCACGTGGATGCTCTCGCCGCTCACCGTGATGGAAATCCCGATGGGTATTTTTTCCCCGGTGATACCGTCGTCGTCCATGTGGTCGATCGCCTCGTATCTCCCGTCTGGTATTCCCGATATCAGGCTGCGGACCATCCTCTCGGAATGATCCAGCAGCGCCCCCATGTAGAATTTCACCTCCTCGAGAGAATATTTCCGGACGAGCTCCAGGAGCCTTCTCCGTCCCACGGAGTTGGCGGCGAACTGTGCCTTCAGGTCCCCCATTCTTTCCTCGGGGTTGCGCATCCTCGAGATCATTCTCTTCAGTGTCTCGTACCGGATTTCCCCTCCTGTCTTCACCCTTGTAGGGGGTATGATCACTCCCTCGTCCTCGATGCATCGGGCCAGGCCCATGGAACCCGGATTCCTCCCTCCCACGTCGCAGTGATGGGCCCGGTTGGCCACGTAGAACGAGGGGTCGTCTCCGCCGGCGAACAAGGGCTCCACCATGGTAATATCGGGCAGATGGGTCCCGCCCCGGTAAGGATCGTTGAGGATGACGCAGTCGCCTTTCTCCATGTCCACCTCCGTCATGGCGGCCTTGACGGATTGAGGTGTGGAGCCCAGGTGCACGGGCAGATGTGCCGCCTGGGCCACCAGATCGCCATTGCTGTCGAAGACGGCGCAGGAAAAGTCCCTCCTCTCCTTGATGTTCGGAGAATATCCCGTCCGCATCAGGACCATTCCCATCTCCTCGGGGATGGACGATAGAAGATTGCGGTATCTCTCAAGCGCTATCAGATCCGGTCTTCGCATATTTCCAGTCCTCTCAAAGGATTTATCTTGGCGGAAAAACCAGGTGGTATGAACGTCGTTGCCGAGTATTCCGTCACCAGGGCCGGCCCCACCAGACTGTCTCCGCCACGGAGTTCTGCACGTTCGTACAGCGCTGCTTCCAGCTCTTTTCCGTGGTAAAACAATTCATCGTAGAACGGCTCCCCGGTCCCGTCATCATTCTCATTTCTCATCTTCACGGGGACCATTTCCGTCTTTTCGGTAAGACCCAGCACCTTCAGTCGGAGATTCACTATCTTGACGGGTTCCTCCACGTCAAAGTGACCGTAGCGGGTCAGATGTTCTCTGTGGAAACGATCCCCGAAAGTCTCGTCGAAGGGTATGTTCAGCTCGTAACCCTGACGCCGGTACCTCATGTCAAGCGACCTCTCCATGAGGATATTCTCGTCCCTGAATCCCTCTCTCTCCATCTCGGCACGGGCCTTTCTTTCCAGAGGCTCGAACAGGGCTTCGATCTCTCCGTGATCCAATTTATCCGTTTCCCTCATCACGGATGCGGAATAATGCTTGACCACGTCCGAGACCGCCATTCCAAAGGCAGAAAGGACTCCCGGATATGCCGGAACCAGCACGCGGTTCATCCCCATCTCTCTTGCCAGCTCGCATGCGTGAAGCGGGCCCGCTCCGCCGTAGCTCACCAGTACGTGATCCCTGGGATCGTATCCACGCTGTGTGGAAATGACCGTTATGGCCCTCCGCATCGTCGACAATGCCATGCTGATTATGCCTTCGGCAAGATCCATGGGTTCCATCTCGACCCTGTCCGCCAGCAGATCCAATCCCCTTCTCGCCGCCTTCCCGTTGAGTTCCATGTTACCGCCCAGAAGGCCCGCATCGGGCAGCCTTCCCAGCATCAGGTTCGCATCGGTGACGGTGACAGTATCCCCTCCACGGCCATAACAGATCGGACCCGGCTCGGCCCCGGCGGATTCCGGTCCGACACGAAGGCCTCCCCCTCGATCCCTCTTGACCATGGACCCGCCGCCGGCGCCCACGGTGTGCACGTCCATGACCGGGGTCTTCATGGGCAGCCCCTCCATGGAGTATTCTCCCGTCAGCCGGGGTCGCCCGGAGCACAGGGAGACATCCGTGGAGGTCCCTCCCATATCGAAGGTGATGATGTTCTCGTGACCGGCGGTCCTGGCCATCCACAGGGCCCCCACCACGCCCCCGGCCGGTCCGGAAAGAACTGTCTTTATTGGTTCCTCCGCCGCCCTCCCCGCCGATATGCATCCTCCGTTGGACTGCATTACCCGCAGCCTTCCCGGGCCGATACCCTCCTCCAGGAGGGATAGATGCTTCCTCATGACGGGCAGAACGTAGGCATTGAGTAGGGTGGTGGAGGTTCTCTCGTACTCCCTGTGTTCCGGCGATATGTCGCTGGAGAGCGTGACGGGGATGCCGGGGAGGGCGGCATCGAGAGCTTCCTTTAGCAGCCGCTCGTGGCGTGGATTCGCATAGGAGTGAAGGAGGCACACCGCAATGGCCTCCGGCCTCATCTTCCGCAATCGATCAGCCGCCCTTTCCAGGCCGGAAAGATCCTCTATTACCGTACCTTCGGCGGACAGACGCTCCCGGATCCCCACCACCATTTCCTCCCGAACAAGGGGCGCGACCTTTCTCGGATTCAGGCTGTAGAGCTGAGGGCGGTTCTGCCTGCCTATGAAGATGATGTCCTCGAATCCCCTGGTGGCCGCGAGGGCCACACGGGCTCCCTTCCTTTCGAGTATGGAGTTGGTGGCCACCGTGCTGCCGTAGGTGATGTTCTTGTTGTCATCCCGTACGTCCAGGACCTTCAGTCCGGCAATGACGGCTTCTTCTGGCCTGTTCGGCGTGGAGGGGACCTTCTCCACAACGATTCGGGCATCCTCGGCATATACCAGATCTGTAAAAGTGCCGCCGGTGTCGATCCCGATCCTTCTCAATGTATGCCACCTTTTGGTTAGAATCTACGTGTTGATATTATCGGGGAAGGAAAAACCTAACAATATCGGTTCTGAAGATCTGGTTTTTCATCTTAAGCGCAAAGGTCAAGAACCTTCAAGATAATCTCCTTCATTGCAATCAGGAATAGTAACATTAGAATTAGATATTCGAATATTTTTCCTGACATTTTTTTAAGCAGCTTTTTTCCAATAAAGTTCCCTGCTATCGAAACACCCGTAAGTATTGCTATCAAGGGCAGGGTACTCGAACTGATCAGGTCTAATTGAGTGTAGCCAACCAGTCTTACAATACTTGAAATAAGCAGGATCGATGCGGCAAAACATACGAAACCTTCCTTCCTTTTTCCATAATTCAACAGAAATATGGCAAGTAATGGCCCCGCTGCTCCGATGGTGGCTTCAACAAACCCAAAAATAAATATTCCGATACCCAAGCCAAGTTCTTTGATCTTGAATTCTGCTTTTTTAAAAAAAAACTTATAGATAACAAATCCCAGCAGGAAGACCGATAGGATCAATCTCAGGTTCTCAGGATCCAATGAACCAAACACCAATAATCCAAGGATTATCCCCGGGATTAAAAACACCAGCATCTTCAGGAAGAGTTTTTTATCAAAGTATTTATGGTAGAAGAAGAGTCTTATAGAATAGGCGATCAGTGAATAGATGGCGGCAATTACTATTGCTGTTTTAATTTCTATAAAAAAGGTCAGGATCGCTATCAGCGCCAGTTTATTTCCAAAACCTACCATGGCCGCTATCGTTTCGGTAACCAAACCCAGCAGGGCAATGACCAGGTATGTGAGTAAATCCATTGATCCCGCCTTATCAGATTCCCGGATAAATATTTTTCTATTTTGTGACCTTCATACCGATACTGTTGCTAAATTCTCAAAGTGCTACCATTCAAGCCCTGTTTCGTTAATCAATCCTCGCCCAATTGCTTCCCGACAATCGCATCAACAGATGCCATGAATTTTTCCGACCCATCTTTTGGGATGGTTGCCCCTGATGCCACGGGATGTCCCCCTCCCCTTCCACCCACGGCGCCGGCGGACGACGAGAGTGCCTCGGCGAGGTCCAGACCGGCCTTCACCAGAGCCATCGTGCCCCTTGCGGACACGTTCAGGGAGTCCTCACGGGGCGTCAGGCTGAGAAGCGGTCTTCTGCTCCCGGTGATGTATCTGACGGCCACGCCGGCAGCGGTGCCCCCGAACTGATTCTCTTCCGCAGGGAAGTAATCGAGGTTCTGAAGGCTCTCCACACCGCCCTCGAGCTCCGCGAGCTTTTCCAGTACGCTGCGATTGAAGGAGGCGCTGACCTCCCTTGCCCGCCGGTGGTACTTTTCGGGAGAGATGCAGAATCCCAGGGCGAGGGAATGCTCTTTAAGGCTTCCGCAGCCGTTGATCATGGATGCCATGTCCTCGATGTAGGCGCCCCGGGACGCCGAGACGTATCTTGTGCCCATGAGGTTTGTGATGTTGACGTTCTCGACTCCCGCCTCCGCCAGTCGAAGGACCAGGGATGAGTTCAGCGAGGTAAGTGCGGCTCCGCTCAGCTCTTCCATGGGCGTTCGATCCTCGATGCCGAGGTCCGCAAGAAGCTCCGAAACCGCCTCTTCCCTGCCGCTTATTCCCGGAAAATAGGGGTCGTACGTACCCAGAAGACCCTCGCCTATGCTGTCTCCGTATATGTCCATCCCCCTGTCTCTTCGGAGCAGCCCCTTTGTGATCCCAAGCTCGGCCAGCCGGAGGTTCAGTCCCCGAAAGCCGTACATCTTCTGCTTGTCACCCACGGCTCCGGCCAGTGCAAGATCGATCAAGCACAGGTTTTCGATGTTCATTGCGCAGGCGAAGAGAAATGCCATCGTCGATCCGCTGCAGTCGAAGGAGCCGTCATGGCCGTGGTCGTTGCAGTTGATCTGGATTATCCTGTCGCTCCGGGCGACGACCTTGTGATGGTCCAGTACGATGATCACCGCTTTGGTCTCCTCCTCCAGTCCCCGAAGGAGGTCGAGATAACCGCTGCCAATATCGGCGAAGATGTATAGTCCCATCCGCTCTTCCGCCAGCTTTCCGACGATCTCCTCATCGAGCCTGCCCACGACCTTCGTCCTCAGAAATCTTCCCGCGCCCATCAACGCCTTCGTCAGCACTGCTCCTGCGCAGATACCGTCGGCATCGTCATGACATACCACCTGAACGTAACCTGAAAAGTCCGCAAGGGCCTTGGCGGCCCTGTCCAGCTCGCAGGCGAGGTCGGGGGAGACGGGCAATATCGTCTCCGGAGCATCCTCGCCCGGCGGGATATCTCCTTTCATGCTCTCCTCTGGAAGGATGCTTACTCGATCAGGAGTTTTGCCCCTTCACGGGTGTATTTCCAGTTCTCGGCCAGCAGCTTTCTCCTCTTGTAGTACCTGACGAGCCTGCGGACCTTTGCCTCGGTCAGGGCAAGCTGTCTCTTGTTGTGAAGGTCCTTACGGTTATCCTCCAGATGTTTGTGTATCTGGAGGGCCTTTCTCATGAGGTTGGCAAGGTCCTCGGGCAACTGCATGGTAATACCGTTCTTCGAGAGTATCTTTCCGATCTTCATGCCCGTTGCGAGCTTGACGGACGGTATTCCGTACTGGTCTCTGAGAACTATACCTATCTTGCTGGTGGAATTGCCCCGCTTGTGGAGATCCACAACGAGTTTTTCGATCTCCTCCGGCTTGACGTCGATCCAATCGGGGGTGATCTCATGATGGGGTTTCGTAGAACCGGACTTCCCTTTCTTTCTCGCATGTATTCGTGCCACGGATAACACCTCTATATCACGGCAAGATCGCTCGATCGCCGTTATGGTGACCCAAATACTGCCTTTCAACAGAAAACGCAGTAGAGCCTGTATGTGCGGAACGGGTTAATCTGTAGTAAGTAGAAAAAGCTTTGGGTGAATATTATCACCGGTGAAATCCTGTTGCCCCGTAGCAAGACGGCATACTTGTGGGCTGGATCAAGGATATCCGCAGGCACATCCGTAGGAAAACCTGGTTTCCGAGGATGTCCGCTTCTCTCCGCAGACCCCCGTGGGCCCTGCTACACCCTCGATTTCTTGTAGAAATCTACAGGTGCAGTTGCATCTTGATGCAACGGAGCGTAGCGAACACTTGCCGATACTTGAAACATACACTTCGGGTACGTTCCCGTCTTCTCCAACATGTATGTTCGTCGATGATACAGAAGTATATCCGATGCCTTCAGTATCTTTGATGCCCCAAAGTGAAACGTGCGTGTGTAACGAAGATACCGCTTCATTTCATTGCGGTGCGTTCCCTTTCACTTCGCAACGAAAATGAAGTACTTCTGATTGGAATCCCGTATCTCCTGCTCGATCCTTTCCGCGATGCTCTTTCCCGGATTGAAAAGTGATTCCACCCTCTTCTCGATGTCCTCGAAGCTCTCGAAGTTCTTTCGCTTTCTTGCCTCGAGTATCGCCCACATGGTCTTGCGTCCTATGCCCGGGAGTATCTGGAGTGCATGGTACTTGCGGCTAATGGAACCAGCATTGTTGTAGAACATGACGAAACGATCCTCGTTGAGCTTAACGATCTCCTTGATCAGATATGGCAGCTCGCTCTGGGCTGTGGATGTGAGGTCCTCGTATTTTACCCTACGCTTGACGTGCAGTATCTCCTTCCTCTTCTCGATATCCTTGCCTATATAGACGTGGTCCCCGATCTTCAGCACGACGTCGTCCTTGGGGATCAACTCCAGGATCTTGAACTCCTTGTCTCCTAGACCATAGGCTATGGGCTTCCGCTTTATGTTGCGGCTCTCGTGCTTACCGTAGGGTAGATAGTCGAGCATATACACGTAGTCTTCCAAAAAAAGACCTCCTATCCGATTCTCACCAAGATGTATCGAATATCAGATGAACTTCTTGATGGTATCGAGTATCTCTTTAAGCTCCTCTTCGGTAGGAGACATGATCTCCTTGGCAAAAATGGCTCTCAATTCCTCCTCGGTCCGAGGCAGTATCTCGACCAGCTTGTAGATGTGGGCCGAGTTCAGACGGTCGATCTTCTGCAATTCCTCTATCATTTTGAGAGTATCTTCTTTTGGAAGGAAGGAGAACAGCTCCGCATGATGCAGTATCTCCTTCTTTTCATAGCTGAATCCCTCGTTCTCGCTGTCCTTGGCGAGTATCTCCCTGACCTCAGGAATCGAAATGTACCTGTCCTTGAACTCTTCCTCCATCGTACCACCTTCCGCTTTATGCAGCTCAATATTGCCATAATTATACAGTAAGAATACCATGTATTGATCGGTGCTATTAAAAAGTATTGGTAAGTAAAATGCGAAATGAGTAAAAGCCCTTCCTATTCCTCGATTATTTCGAATACGGACTCTTCCTCCTCGAAGACCTCCAGTATATCAAATGTCTCTTCTTCGCCCTTATCCTCCTTTTCCACCGGCTCCTTGGCTGCTTCCTCCGTCGCCTTCACCTTCCGTAATTCCTCACCCTCACTCTTCTTCTCGGGGGTCTCCTTCACTTCCGCCTTCTTTACGATCTTCTTTCTGGGTTTGGTTTCGTGGTGTTTCTTGACGCGCCTTCGCCAGACCTTCTCCGGTTTCTTCTCCTGGGAGAACGGTTTGAGATGTGCCGGAGCTATGAGAGGCAATTTGGACTTATTCCCGTCCATTACCTTCACGACGAAGGAAGTTCCCTGTGTTCCCACCACTTCGCCCGTGTGCCCGTGGAACCGATGATACGGCTGGCCCTTGTGAACGGACGGGTCGATTATGATATTGACCTTTTGACCGATCTCGAACTTCTGCAGGTGCCTTGAGATGGGCGAGAGGCCGCGCTCCCTCTTTCTGCGGGATATCTTCTTTCTTGTTCCCTGTCTCGGGCCGTGCGATCTCTTCACCATATCCTTCAACTCCATAAACAATAGGCCAGTTTTGATACCTGTCCTCAAGGAAGCAGGTTTAACATCAACGTTTTATATATATTTTGTTCCGGACCCGTGCAGAACCCGCATGCAAGGCATATTCGCGTTCGGCTTCTCCGTGGTCAGCACTGGCCAACGGTCATCTCGGCCAGGTGAGCGGACGTCTGAATATTGACAATGGTGCGAAATTCGAAAAAAATTCGAAGCCTTTCGAGTAACGGTTTGCCGATGCCCATTGACACTCCGCAAACCCCTTCGGGCTTTGCTGCACCCTCGGCATGTATACCTACGGGTTCACGCCCCGGCAAATACAGGCGTATCTCTGATACGCCAGGACCCGAAAGGACCAGATACATCTTGGATGCATAAGGGTTCGCAGCTTGACAATGTGCGCGGAATCGTGGCCCCGTCGGAAACAGATGTTTCCGAGGGTTCAGGCGCATCATCGATGCGCCGGAGTATAACGGGAACCGGAGTTTACGGGAGCCCGAAGGGCCGATTCCGCTTCATTCATTGGTTCACAGATCAAGTCTTCAGTATCTCAACCCGGAATTCCAGCTCCTCCACGACCTCCGGATTCGTCGTGGAAGTGGCGCCGAGTATGATGGATGCCGACATGTTCATCACCGGGAGCATGGGCGGTGATATCATGAGTAGGAATGTGACGTTCTCGCCGGGTGTCATATCGTATGATTCGGTCAAATTGAGCCCGGCATCCCATCTGTCCGGACAGGTCACGGACAGGGAGACGGTGTCGTTTATATCTCCGATATTCCTTAATTTCACGAAGAATCTCGCAATATTGGGAACCTCGTCGGCGGCGAGAACGTTCTTGTGCCGTATTGGTGTGTAAAGCTCTATGGTCGAGATCTTCGCACAGAGCACTGCGTGATCCCCCGCATCGCTGTGTTTCTCCTCGGTCACCGAAACGTTCAATCTCAGTTCAGATCCGTACGGAAGAGAGGGATCCGGTGTTAACGTTAGGTTAACCGGCATCTCCGAGCTTGCCGACATCACAATATCGAACTCGCCTACATCCCTGCCTTCCGTGAACCCTTCGAGATCGAGGCTCATGTTCTCCGCGGGGCCGGCGCTCGAGGGATATTCAACCAAAACGACCCACATGCCGAGGGACGTGATGTTCACCTCTTCGAGGCGGTCGTATTCAACCGAGACGACGAAATGGAAGTTCCCCTCCCGCGATCCGGTATTGTTGGCTATGAGATGGAAAGTAACATTCCCGCCCCGGTCGACCGAGAGGCAATCGTCCAGGGTGGACAGGTCCATGGCAGGTATCCTGGGCTCGACATCTATCAGTTCCAGGGGCACGGGTATGAAACATACGACCAGTATGGATATGGCGAATATCCCAGTGAGCTTTTCCTTCCATCGCAAGGGTGAGATATCGTTGAGCGGGGGTGGGTGCCTCATGCCCAGGAACAGAATGAGGAATGCAAATATGATCCATCCGTGATAGTTGGTGGTGAAGCTCAGTATCACCAGGGCGATGATGGAGGCGTAGGAGAAGTATCTGGCATTATCGCCTAACAGGGCCCTGGCGATGTGACCGCCGTCCAACTGTCCGGCGGGAAGGAGGTTGAATGCGGTGATGAGAAGTCCGACCCACCCGGCAAATGCGGTTGGATGAATGATGTTGTTCTCCGGCAGGGAGAAGAAGCTGCCTATGGCCCTGTACATAAGGGGTTCGCCTAGTACCATGTACTGTATCGAGTCCCCCGCATCCATGGGCGCACCGGGATAGGCGGTGGACAGGAGAAAGCCCACTATGGTCACGGGTATGGCCACCAGAAAGCCCACTATGGGACCGGCAGCACCGATCTGCATCAGGGCCTTCTTGGAGGGCATTGGCTCCTTTATGGCGATGAAGGCGCCGAAGGTTCCTAGAATGAAGGGAGGTGGCACGGGTATGAAGAATGGCAGTGTGGCATTGACGTTGTTCCTCTTGCTGGCAATATAATGACCCGTTTCGTGAAGCCCCAGGATCAGCATTATGGGCAATGCGAAGGAAAGAGCGCCGAAGAGAACGAGCTCGGGGTGCAGCAGAACCTCGAAGAGTTCCAGAAGGGCCCCAATGGGCCCGTAAAGACCGCTGTCATACCCCTTGTAATTCGCCCACATTATGGTGCCGGCCCAGGTGGTGGAAGCGATGGTGAGTATGAGCATAATCAGGTTGATCTTCAGGCCTCTCTTCTTTGCGGGAGGTGCCTTGAACACGTACAGGACTATCTCATCCCTCTCCCTCACTACCGTGGGCAGCAATCCCATCCGCTTGAGCTCTCCCCGGGCTTTCTCGAAGGATTCGCCCAGGGTTTCCGGTTCCATGGATATCCCGTAGCGGATGGTACCATTCAAAAGCTCCGCTTCGTAGGTGTAGAAGTACCTGGCGACGATCTCATCCACTTCCCTCCTTTTCATTTCGAGGTACCGGATGACATCCTCCTTGTCCGTTTCGTCCGCTCTGCGCGAAAACGGGAAACCGAATATGCCCTTTCTAACCACTTCCGACCCCTTCAGTTATCTGGATGTTGTCAATGGTGAAAACCTTGATGTGTCTGCGACACATTTAGTCCTTACGAGGCGTTACTCGAAAGGTCTCGACAGATAGTCGAGGTTTTCAGCTTGACAATGTGCGCGGAATCGCGGACCCGAAGGGCCGATTCCGCTTCATATTATCAACGGTGTTAACTTCGCAGAAAAAATTTCAATAACGAACGGGCAGGTGGGAACGCGGATTGCCCCAAGTAAAATATTCCCATCTTTTCAGTGCCAGGCTTCTCTACAAACACCGTCCGGGTCCCATCTCTTCTTGACCTTCTGTATCCTTACCTTCTCCTTCTTGGGTTTGAGCCTGACCTTTCCCGGGAAGAACCGCAGCATCACTACCTCGCCGACCTTGTCCACCCATCTGAAGGGAACGGCCACATCCAGGCCGGATTCTATGAGATCGGGATTGGTGTTGGTCAGGAGCAGCTCGTATATATGCTGGTTCTCCATATCGAAAATCAGGTTCCGGACCAACCCCAAGTATTTCCCCTTGGGCGTATAGACCTGAAGAGAGAGAAGTTCGGTACACTCGATCAACATCAGAAATGCTCCTTATGCAGTAAATGGGTATTGGCGATAATATATCTTACCCTTAATAAAGGTTACCTATTTTTATGGGCCGAGGGCTCATGATGAATCCTAACTTTGACTCAGTGATCTGGTCAGGAATAAACCCGTACCATCCCCCTGGGAGCTTCCTTCGGCATCCTGGCAACCACTGTATCGCCCACCATATCGCCGAACCTCTGCCTGTTCTTGGAGAAACCCATGATGATCAGGGGAACGAGATAGAACAACAGCGCCATGTCGAAGTAACGGCCGATGTTCCTGGCGAAAATTGCTTCTATGGATGGTTTTTCCCGTCCCAATTCCATCACCGTGAGCCCGAAAATACGCTTGCCAGGGGTCTTTTTCCAGAAATATTCGAACAATATGTAGTACGGGAGCTGGATCGAGGCCCATATGGAGAACGGAAAGAAGAAGAATATGAGCACGTTGTCAACGGCAGAACTATCGCTCAGAGGGAAGGTCATTCCGATCATCCATACGGCCATTATGATCACAGTGAAGACGATTATCAACACCTGGTCGGTCAGGAAGGCAGCCACTCTGCGGCCCAGGGGAGCCAGCCTTGCCTCCCGTACCCTGTCGAGATGTTCCATCAGCAGGGAGGCCGTCACCAGGGAGTCGTAAGCCTCCTTGCTCGTGGGTTTTTCCTTCTCCGTATAACCTTCGAGGATCCTATAATCGCGCAGTGGAATAGAATGCCCCAGTACGGAGCCGGCGTCGGTGGGGGCGCCCTTGTCCGCACTTCCCCGGGGATGCATCTTCCCCACATACCACATCTTTGCCCTTACCGCGGACAGGGCCAGGCGGATCGCTTTCCCCGTATACCTCCATTTTAACGCTTCGTAGCCTCTCGTGAAGGTCGTCCTTATCCATGCGTCGTCCACGGGGCTCCTGTCCGGTCTATAGTGCAGGTTGCGCTGCAGCCTCTTTCTGGAGAAACCGGAGGATACGAGGAGGAGCAGAAAGGCGAAGAAGAAGGCCAGAAGGGGACTGATAAGTACAAGGTCCAGGGTCCTGGCCCCGCCTATGTTGCCGCCGATCTCATGGGTGTAAACTAGCTCGGGGATGCGGACCAGGTCCGCGCCGATGAGGGTTCCGAGACAGGCCACGGTGAACGACATGGGAAGGATCATTCCTCGTTCCTTCCATATGGCATATACCCCGGAGATGGCCACCGTGACTGCGATGGGGATAAGATATTCCGGGAATGTTGCCACTATTCCCAGCTCGGGTCTGAGCTCGGTGATGGAATAGGTAATATAGCTCACGATGGTGACGGCTGCTATTGTGAAGGGCACGTTGAGCCTGTTCTTTACCCAGAGGTACAATGCCAGAAAGGTCGGTATTACCGCCCCCGACATGTTCGACATCATCCAGCCCTTTCCCGATGCGAACACGGGTATGGAGCCAAACGCGAAGACGCTTCCGAGGATGAAGGATGTAACGATCTTCCTGTTGAGATTCACGGAGAGGGCCAATGGGCGGAACTCCTCGTACAGTATGTAGAACGACATGAGACATATTACGGGAGATAACAGCTGGACGAGACCGCCGGTGATCCCAAGCCAAATGCCCATGTGTATGGGATACTGTTCCAGATTTATCAATCTTTAGTATATTTTGGGAGCGTGGTTCGGAAAGAAAGCAGCTCAACGCCGCTTCCAACAATCCCGGAAAGACTTAACAAAGGGATTCCAGAACAACCAAATAACTTAATAGTAGATTAGTATTAATTTAGCGTTGTTCGGCGAGGGGACATCCGGGGGGACCGTTTATTGGCATCAGGGGAATTGCCGTGCCGGTCCGCCAAGGGTATAAAGACATATCAAGCCGGTATTTCGGTTACGTCTTTGCCTCCTCTTCCGCCCTCATCTTCGTAAACCGGGGTGAGATCGAGATGGATGTGGAATCGGAAATCCTGGGTATCGGCGCGGCAGAAACGGAAGCTGATCTGGAACAGAGAGTGGCTGCCCTCGACAAACTGCTGGAGCAGTTCGAAGATCACATCGTATACTGGGATGGCGCAGGCTTCGAAATGACCGGGTTTCGCGACTCGCTGAGCGCATTTCAGAAGAAGTACGACGGCTGGGCCGGGAAAAAGGGAAGGAATTTAGATAGCCTCGATGAGATGGTCAGTACGAACCTTCGGGACCTGTATGACGAGTTCTTCGTTTCACGGGACAGGATAAACAGGGCCCAGCTCCTCCTGGAGGAAGCCGAGGAACTTTACCGTCTCGACAAGAAGGTGCCCATAGAGAGGATACGCGAGACTACCTGGAACCTAACCGGTATGGACGATATCGAGGAGCGGATGAAGGGACTTCGGCAAATGGTCTACAAGAACAACGATATCGACGGCGACAAGCTGAAGAGGATGGCGCTGCGCTACGTGAGACAGTCCATGAAGGATGCTCAGAGGCTGCGGGAGAAAGGCATCAACGTCAGCCACGCCCTTGGCTACCTGAACAAATGCAAGAGACATTTTGCCGAAGACAGGCTGGACGAGGCCATACAGATGTGCCGCCTTGCCCAGGTCGAATTGAAGTATCACGAGGGGTTATACGACGTTCGCATGGGAAAGGGAAGGCTCCCACAAGGGAAGGATGAGGAGGCTGCCACGGAGGAGGTCATCGAGATATCTCCCCGGGCCCTGGAGGCGGTCAGCCTGTCCGGCGATATCCTGGAAGGAATGGATGAAAAGGCGATCGCAGAATTGTGCACGGACGTGCTGGTATCGACCAAGGAGTCCATGAGGCAGTTGAGCGAGGAGGGAAAGAGCCTGCGGGACCTCTATCGCATGTACATGAAGGTGAAACCGGTCCTGGTGAGAGGCGAGTACCGGAAAGCTCTGAAGCTGGCCCTGGAGGTTCATCAGATAGTCCAGGGGATGATGGCCCCACCTCCCACCGAGGAGGAGCTGAAGGCTGGCAGATACACACAGCTGGCCCGGGATTACGATTTTGACATATTCTCGGAGGAATATCATACTCCGGAGGCAACATGGGATGATGACGAGGAGGGGAGCATACTGGAGTTCGAGTGCTCCGAATGCGGCGCCTATGTTCCCGGGAATGCGGAAACTTGCCCCAAATGCGGCGAGTATTTTCTGGAGGTGGAGATGCTTCCCGAGGAGGACATAACGCTCCTTGATGAGGATGGAGAAACGAAAGAAGGAGCGAAGGAAGGAGCGGAATCCGATGCGGGCAAGGAGGAGTTGGAAGAGAAGAAGGAACCTGCTTCCACCGCCATCTCTGTGAGGGAGGCCGGGGCGATGGCCGTCCTTGACGACGATGATGACGATGAAGATGACGAAGAGAGCGTCATATCAGACGAGGTATGGAAGGAGCTCGACACCAGCATGAAGAAGAAGGCTCCGCCCGAGGACCAGGTGTTCCGCTTCATCACGAAGAAGCTCAGGGAGGCCGAGGATCTGGCCAAGGCGGGGAAGCTCAAGGAGGCCCTGGACATACTTAATATGATCCTCAATGTCAAATCCGACCATCCCGCTGCGCTCAATGACAAGGGCACCATCCTTTATAGCATGGGAGAGAAGGACAAGGCACTGGTGCTCTTCGACATGGCCATCGAGGCGAACCCGAAGTTCGTGGAGGGGTGGACGAACAAGGGATATCTGCTCCATGACATGGGCAACCCTACCGGGGCCTTCTACTGCTACGAGAGGGCGCTGGCGCTCAATCCCAACAACATAGAGGTGCTAACCAACATCGGAGCCCTCTACTTCGATTCCGAGAGGTACGATCGCGCGCTCCGGTACTTCGAGAAGGCCACGGAGGTGAACCCCGGGGATGCAGACCTCTGGAACTACCGCGGCTACACGAATGAACTACTGGAGAGGTGGGGCGAGGCGCTGGCGGCATACGACCGGACCATATCCATAGACCCGCAGCATCCGGAGGCCACGTCCGGGAGGCAGAGCTGCATGGAGAAGCTGGGGAAGGAAACGATGGACTACATGGGAGAGGGAAAGAAGGACGAGAGTTATCCCGGATGGTGAGTTATCGCTTCTCCTTCCATCTGACCCGCTTCCCTTGGTTCATGGAAAGAAATGCCCCGGTTATTCCCGCAGCTCCAAAATCATTATATGCCCATATCAGTTATAGGCCGGGCCATGGATAGATCTACGTGGATATCGGCCAACGTGTTCCAGGTCGGTGGAGATAACCTCACAGCACCCGGCGACTGCTCATTCTATGCCGTCCGGACCGATGATGACGGTCTCGTCCTCATCGATTGCGGCGTGGGCGGCGGGCACAGAGCCCTTGCCTCCAACCTGTCCCGGATGAGTCATTCCATTGCCGACGTGAGTTCCCTCATCCTCACCCACTGCCACATCGATCACGTGGGCGGAGCTCACATCATTGTGGCGGAATCCGGCTGCGAGGTGGTGGCCCACGAGGCCGATTCGGACGCTATCGAGGGAAGAAGGCCGGAACTCACCGCCGCCGACTGGTACGGAGTTGAATACGTTCCCGTGAAGATAGACCGTATCCTTGCCGGTCCCGTGGATAAGCTGGTCTGCGGGGGGACCGAGCTGGTTGCCGTGCATACTCCCGGCCATACGCCCGGCAGCATCTCCGTGTATCTCGACGACGATGACGGCAGGGTTCTCTTCGGCCAGGACATACACGGTCCCTTCGAGAGGTCATGGGGCTCGGACATCGGGAATTGGCGAAGGTCAATGGAAAAGCTGCTCTCCCTGAAGGCCGATGTTCTCTGCGAGGGTCACTTTGGAGTGATGACTGGAAAGAAGGCGGTGGGGGAATTCATAGAAGGATACCTTGGAAGGTACTGATCCGATCAACCCTCGCTCATATACAACCTGCATCATCCACTTCTATGTTGATCCGAATATGCCTATCAGAACCAAATAGATGATTACCGTCAGTGTGGCCGCCGCCGGTATGGTGATCACCCACGAGAGGGCGATGTTCCTTACCACCTTGAAATCGATTGCCCCGGTGCCCCTGGAGAGACCGACACCGATGACACCGCCCACGGCGCAGTGAGAGGTGGAAACCGGTAGCCCCATCTTTGAGCATATCAGAACGGAGGTGGCCGCCCCGAAGGTGGCTGCGAATCCCTTGGAGGGGGTGATGACAGTTATCTTCGTCCCTATGGTCTCGATGACCTTGTAGCCCCAGGTGGCGATCCCGATGATTATGGCGATCCCGCCGATGAACAACACCCATATGGGTATGGATGCATTGGGATCGATGTAACCGTGGTTGAATATCGATATGACGGCGGCCAGGGGTCCTATGGCGTTTGCAACGTCGTTGGCCCCGTGGGCGAAGGCGATGTAGCAGGCTGTTAAAATGAGCAGGTAACCGAATATCCTGTCCACAAGGTCGTACTTTCCGTCCCCCTTTCGGTGGCGTGTTCTCTGAAGGAGTATATAGGCCAAGAGCCCTGCAATAACTGCGGAGCTGAGAGCGATACCCAGCACGTGGACGAAGGGAAGCTCGCTGAGCCCGAGGTTCTTGAGGCCCTTCCATATGATGGACAGAGTCAGTATGAAGAATACCACGCCCACGAATACGGGGACCACCTTCCTGGCCGCCTTCCGGGGTGTGTTCGAGTGTAGAATGGTTCTCTTTACGATCAGGTACGTCAGGAAGGCGAACACACCACCGGCGAGAGGAGAGACCAGCCAGCTGATGACGATCTCTATGAGCTTGCCGCCGGCTATATCGGAGAACTGGATGTGACCCATGACGGCTGACGTCACTGCGAAACCCACCACGCCGCCCACTATGCCGTGGCTCGTGGATACGGGAAGGTTGAGGTAGGTCGCCAGGGTGATGAAGAGGGCGGTTCCCAGAAGGGCCGCGAACATGCCGTAGGCGATGAGCTGGGCATTGGCGAATGCGGCGGGATCGAATATGCTTCCCTTTATGGTGGCGGAAACGTGGCCCCCCACGAGCACCGCTCCCAGGAAATCGAACAGGCCAGCGATAATGATGGCGGTTCTTAGGGAGATGGCCCCGCTTCCCACCGAGGTCCCCATGGCGTTGGCCACATCGTTGGCACCGATGGTCCAGGCCATGTATATGGCGGCAAGAACAGTCAGAATAAGCAGTATGCTAATTAATTCCAATTTTTCTCTCCCCATCTCTTTCGAATCAAGTAATTTATTCATCAAATCAAAGAGGTACATTCACCGTTAGATTCCTCGGAACGGGGGTTTATTTATAATAGCTTTTTCACCGAAAATACACGAATTATATGGAAAATGATGGAATTCCTGCAAATGTTGGATCGTAAAGATCAATCATTATCATCCATAAAAAATCGCTGTTTCGCAGATCAACATACAAGGGTTCCCTGTATTGGTGGCGATCCTATCAAAAAAGCGCAGCATAGGTAACCAGGAAAAGGACCAATACGAGTACCGCAGCGACCGGAAGCGTTAGCACCCAGGAGATCACTATCTTTCTGAACATTTTCAGGTTCACTTTGTTTCTCCCCTGCACAAGGGCCACACCCACCACGGAGCCGACGAGGACCTGAGATGTCGATATTGGCAGGCCCATGCTGGCGCACACAAGGACGGTGGTGGCGCCTCCGAAGGTTGCCGAGAATCCCTGGGCCGGGGTGATAGCAGCTATTTTTTCTCCCATGGTGGCCATGACGCGATGTCCCCACGTGGACAGTCCGATGACGATGCCGATGGCACCCAGTGCCAGGAAGAACAGCATGATGGACGACTGGGAGAGATCGAAGGGCAGGTCCGCCACCTGGAACACGGCCACTGCAGGCCCGATGGCATGGGAAACGTCCGATGCGCCATGGGCGAAGGCTATGTAGCACGCCGTCATGACGAGAAGACCGCTGAAGAGCTTCTCCACGTGATCGAACCCGGTCTCCTTTCTCTTGCCCGACAGGTAATTGAGGTAGAGAAAGCTCGCCAGGGTGACAACGGCAGCCAGCATCCCGGCCATGGCAAGGGATTCTACGAGATCGGGATCGAGGGACATCGCGGAGAGCCCCTTGTAGAGGATGGATATGGCCAGGATGAACATCACCGTGCCCGTAAAGAAGGGCACTAGGAGCCTGGCACGATGGGACGGGCAGCGGGAGTGATGAATCGTCATGATTATGAACCGGAAAAGAAGGTATGATATCACACCGCCGGCTATTGGAGATATGACCCATGACAGAGCGATATTGCCCACCGTGTCGAACTGTATTTCCGAGAATTCGAGCTTGCCGAGGATGACCGTTCCCACGGCGAATCCCATGATGCCGCCGATCAGAGCATGTCCCGTGGATACCGGAAGACCGTAATATGTGGCGAAGGTCACCCACAGGGCGGAGCCGATGAGAACGCAGAGCATTCCCGTTATCAGTATCTCCCTTGCGCCCAGAAATATGGCTGGATCAATGATCCCCTCGCTCACCGTCTCCGTAACGTGCCGCCCGACCAGAAGAGCCCCCAGAAATTCGAATATCGCCGCAATGATGAGGGCGTTCCTCAGCTTCAGGGCTCCACTGCCCACCGACGTTCCCATGGCGTTCGCCACGTCGTTGGCGCCGATGGTCCAGGCCATGTAAACTGCTGCCAGCACCGACAATGCGACGAGTATGGTGACCAGTACCAATAACGGACCTCCCACGTAGATTGGAAAGGGGTTTAACATGAATTATATATATAATATATAGCTCTATATTGTGTATATTCGAGAGTATTTTCGGCTTCGAATCGTTGATCCGGGCCATTGCGGTTCAAGGCATGGATGGGGATGTATGGTGGTTACGACGAATGAAAAAGCCCCCTGTTGAAACACCCATGAATAACGAGGGAGCAACATATAAAAATGAAAACATCGCTCGCAATACAAGGAGATGGTATGGAAATGAACGAGCCCGATATCGATTGCGAAGGCGGGAAGAAACACCGGAAGAAGTTCGACCCCCACATGGCTCCCGGCGAGATGCATTACAAACCGTATCTCGATCGGATCAAGAAGTCCATGTTCAGCGGCGTTGTGCTCATGACGGAAACGGTCATGAAATGCGTGGATCAGACAATGAAGATGTACGATCATTATCTCGATGGCGATTTCGAGAGGGCGGAGACACTTCATCAGAGAATCCAGGACCTGGAATTCACCGCGGACAACATAAAGACCACCATACGCGACAAGATGCCCAGAAAGCTCTTTTCCGATATCGATCCCGATTCGATTCATACCCTTGTGCATCAGCTGGACGGCGTGGCGGACAGCTGCGAGGACGTGGCGGACCTTCTCATCGTCAGGAGCGTGGAGTACCCCGAGGACATCAAATGCCTTATCAGGGAGCATAACAAGGCGGTGTACCGGACCACCAAGAAGCTGGAGTACATAATCAATCACGCAGAGAGGATATTCCGGATGGCCTTTCGCAAGAAGGAGGTGGACGAGATGCAGGATAACCTGTATAAGGTGGCGACCATGGAATGGGAAGCGGACAAGGTCAAGAAGAAGCTTAGAAAGGCGCTTTACCGTCCCGACAACGGGATGGATCCCGTGGACATCCTCCTATCAACGAGACTGTTGCACTTCACCGACAAGATAGCCGATCATGCCGAGAACGTTGAAGGGATGCTGAGATCCATCATGGCGAAATAGGGATGACCCGGCTACTTTTTTTTCATGCGGTTTTTCTCTCTTCATACCTTCCTAATCGATGTCATAGCCGTGCCTTTTCAGCCATCCCACGAATTCCCGTGTCCCGATTATATCTATTCGGTGGTCCAGATTCTTCTCGAGAGCATTGGCAAGCCCGCCATCCCAGAGGTCCCTGTCATCCGAAACGATAGCGTCGGCCTCCAGCTGGATGGCCAGCGTTGCCACCATCTTGTCGGCCCGGCTCGTCGCCCTTCCCTTCCTTTCGGAGAACATCTCCTCTATCTCCGGGGGAGGTATTGCCAGCACGTCCAGTATCTCCACCACGTCCAGGGAAAGTGGTATGCTCTCCACCTGCCTCCAGTTGGAGAGCTCCAGAAGTACCTCCGTGGGTGCGGCGAAACCAACGTCCACGACGGGGAACAGCCAGGATACGTGTCTGCTGGTCAGGGCATTGGTATCCAGAACGCAGGTGATGTCATGATGCTCGGGGGCGGGGGTGGCGGGAAGGTCCGCGATCCGATCGAGCTCGGCCAGAGTGTCGAGATACGTCTCGGTTTCCGTCTCCGCATCCTCCGCCTTCTCCCTGAGATACCGGACCCTCTCCGTGGGGTCTGTGCCCTGGCCCTCTATGTACGCCTGCATCCCTTCCAGCTGGTGAAGATGCCTCTGCAGCACCTTCTCGAAGGCCCTCTTGTCCTTGCCCTGCCACCAGCTCATCTCCAGCTTCGTTCCGAGGATTCGCTGCTTGAAGGCCTCCAGGTGGTCCTCGCCGGTGCCGGTCAGATCGAGGCTGTTGGCCAGCTCGTAGCGAAGAAAGGGGTTGAACGGCCACTGGCCCCGGAGACTCCGAAGCAGCCGGACGGAGCGCATATCGCCGAAGTCCCGCAGGATGAAGGCCGCACAGCTGACGCATTGCAGTCGAAGGTCCGCCTCCTGGGATCTACGGGTGAGAAAATCGAGGATGGCGCCCCTCTCCGAGGGATCCGGGTTGTGGACGAACCTGTGGGCCAGATCATGAACGCTGTTCCAGTTCATGGAGGTGAATTCTGAGAGTACTGCTTCCGGCGAGAAGGGTGTGAGGTCCCATCCGCATGAGCATATCCTCTTGCCGGTGCTGGAAACCTTCATTCTGCGTCGGCACTTGGGACACGTGACCTTCATCCGATTTGCTCCTGGGGATTATGATCGGGATCGTCGGGAGGATCAACGGGGGTTCGGTATAATATAATGATGTTCTGTGATTTTTTCGTTATAAACAATTATGTGGCGGGCCTGTATGCGCCTACACCACCCCTTTACCTTCCCCCGGCTACCAGGCCCGCTTCACTTGAAGAGAACAAATCCAACGAAATGCCGGATTCTTCACATTGCGCATCAATACGACCGAATCCATTATATGTTCCCATGTACTAACAATCATCCGATAGTAGGTGATATCATGGACAGGATCCCGGAAAAGCTCAGAGGCGAGATAACTGCGATATTCCACGAGTACCGGCCCGTTTACATGGCCACCTGGGACGGGCACACCCCCAGGGTGAGACCAGTCACGCTGAACCTGCTGGACGGCGTCTTCTACGTGCTCACGGGCACCGGTGATGCCAAGATAGAACAACTTCGGAGGAATCCCCGTACGGAGATGTGCCTGCCCATGGAGAAAGGTGAGAACACCGGCTATGTCAGGTTCGCCGGACGGGTGAAGTTCGTGGACGATCCGGAGGTGAAGCGGAGCGTTGCCGAAAGGGTGGATTACTTCAAGGTCTACTGGAAGGGAACGGACGACCCGGAGTACACACTGTTGGCGCTGGAGGTGGATGAGGTGGAGCACATGGAGCCGGGCGGCGGGGAGGTACGGGCCAGGAGTTATGGTTGGTGAGCTTTCTATCTCCGGGACAATTGGATCGTATGGAAACGGTATTTTATTGGACGATGGAGTGATGGGGAGCGGGTATGCAAGAATCATGTCCACAGAGCCCGAAGAAATACACGGCAGCATTTCCGGGCAGTCCCGAGGTACAGAGCGATGCTATCATCCCGGTAGTAAATGTAGGGGCCGACCATCCGGGACGGACGGGGGATATGGTTTTAAAATCGAACATAATCACGCCCTCCTCCTTTAGAATTAATCCACAAAATATTTATATAAATTAGGATATTTTTATATCCGAATGTACGAGCGAACAATTAGAATCCTATCCGAAAATGAGTCTATCGCAAAGACCCTTTTCAAACCGGTTCAACGGCGAATAATTGACAAACTCAAAACAGGCACGGATCTAGGCGAGAACGAGAAGAGATATTTGAGGGGGAAACTTGGTAAAAAATTAAATGCCCTGAGTACGCTGTTGGATCATTACATTGGGGAAGATGCCAAAGAACTTCCCCTTCTTGATGGAATCGACAATTACTATATCACCGGATACGAGGCACTTCGGCACAACGGTTTTGGCTGGTTCTTCGATACCTGGAATATCAATATCATCAATACCCGGATCAAAGGCAGAATCTCTCACAACGGACGAGCATATGTATTCATAAGGGTAAAAAGCATAAGGGGATGCTCGATAAGAAAGGATGAAACATCGGGCTTGAGATATGCCACGAACGAGCAGATATACCACGATGCAGTGCGACTCAAGGATGAGACCCTTTTAAGAACCTGGAGGTCCATGTGCGAAAGGTACGGAATAATGTTCGTCCAGGGGCCGGAAAGATTTGGAACGGATGAAAATGCTGGAAATGTCCCTCGTAACGTGTGCGATTACGGTGTGTAGGTAAATGGCAAGGATACTGGAAATACTCGATTCCATGCTGGATGAGATCCGAAAGAGCAATCCGTACGGTTTGGTTCTCAAAGGAGGCACCGCCCTGGCCCTTCACCATGCGAAGGGTCATCGGGAATCGGAGGACCTGGATTTCGATGCGGCAGTGAAGTATCTCAAAAGGGTGGGGGAAATTGAGTCATACCTCGTAGACATATTCGACGAGACGGTAAGAAAGGGCACATTGCGAGGATATGAAATAAAAAAGAAGGGATTCGCCTCCACCGATAGATATCACATGAACATGGTACTTCATACCCACAAACCCAATCGGACCAAGATCGACCTGGACTTCGTGGAGCTACCGGGCAACCTGGAATATGAGGGCGAGCTCGGATTCTACACTTCCCAGAGAATGCTGGTAGGCAAGCTATTGACCTACGAATCCAGGAAGGAGCTCAAGGACATATTCGATATCGCCCACCTCGTACGACTTGTCAGAGAGGAGGATTTCGGCGAACGGGAAAAGGTGGCGGAACTTGTTGAACGGACAATCGAGATAACGGGGGATGAAGCACTTGTTGATTCATACGGGAAGCTTCTTTCAAGCATCGATCTCAGATTCAAGAACCTCCGGAGGTCCGACGTAAGAGCTTTTTTGAAAAGAACTCGGAGAGAGTTGCGGATATCCCGAAATCAACTTCTCAAGGGCCGATGAAGACAGAAATCCAATTCATACAATCGCCGCACCGTCAGCGCCAGGTACTCTTCTACCATATCCATTCCGCAGATCGGTCCCTACGGGCTCGCGCTTCGCTACGAATGCACCCTCTGGGTGCTTCTGAGTCCTCGGAAACGTCCCCTTTCCTACGAGACCACGATGTCGTGCTCTTTCTCACGCTTCGGTGTGACCAGTATCGACCATAGGGAACGCATCTGCTTCCCTGCCGGCCCGAACCTATCATTCCACGCAAATTCGCTGTGGTGTGATGAAAGCGCTGTGAAATCTTAGAAAGATAATAGTCAAACATAAATACTATGGTAAACAATAGTATACATCATATGGAAACACGAACAATCAGTTTCAGGGCAACGG
>CAYRFL010000056.1:2616-25738 GCA_964423515.1 uncultured archaeon | reverse complement strand
GTCCCATCCCGTGTGGGGGATTTCACTGGAGATAGATTACTTTTGGGATGAAGCCGCTTGTGAATGATTTATTTCAAATCCAACAAATCTGATGATAATTTCCGTGATAAATACACCTTCTTTATTCCCATGGATTTCGAAGATATGGTCGGCTCCCTCTTCGGTGCGGGAGTCCCCAATGTTTAATCTAGAATCTCGCAACTCCCTCTTTTCCATGTCCTATTACCGTTCATTACCTTTCTATTGTCCCCTCTGAAACACATGCCTCCCTCTCACAACACGATTCATTCCCTGGCTCCCTGCGCTCGGCACAGACGTATTTCTTCCTCGTTGAGAGTAAAGATTATCTACCAAGGAAGGCATAGGGAATGCCCTTCTCTACGGGAACATCCATTCCTTTCCGTAACCATCCTCCGGAGAGCGGTATCCTTGAAGCGTCCTCTTATCCTATGCACCCATGGCAGGATCCCCTTCGCATACGTGGCAGTGGTGATTCTCTTCCTGTCCGTGGGCGTGGGTACTTACCTTTACGGCCAGGACAGGACGCGGAGCCGCGAGAGGGCAAAGGATACGACCACCGTAACGCTCTCGGCAGAGGAGCTCGATGCGCTCGACCTGGAGACCAGGGCATACTACTTCGCCCACGAGATACTCCGGGAGAGGATGGACGTACCATCCGGCCATGATACCAAAGAACTTGATGTCATCGACGAACTCCTACTGGACCGCATGGAGAACTACATAAACGATACGTATCCCGTCACCGAGGGCGCCTTCCACATACGCGTAAAGGACTGGGACGTGCGGCTCATCCTGGACGAGATGAACACCACCGACCTTCTGGAGGATGTCCGGCGGGAGCAGTGCGGCAGGACCTACGTCATGGACAATTCCTCCCTCGTGGAACTGGCCACCCACGCGGCCCCGATGGTATTTCCAACCACCAACACGCCCTACTTCAGGCTGGTTGGCCACGCCAGATACGAGATATACAACATGGAGGAGAACGTTGTATTCGACAAGTACTCCACGTTCAACAAGAACCTCTATTCACCTCTGCCCCTCATGAAGAATCTGGCGCTGCGCTTCACCGGGGGCACAAGCGGGGAGTTCGGCGAACTGGGAAGAATGGTACGCTACATGGTCACGACGCTGGCACAGTACCGGGTACTTTCGGGATACGGCGGTGGAGGATACGGCGGGCCGCACGACGGAAAGGGGGTAGGCGACATCATCACCAGCCAGGACGTGGAGGTGGCGCTCAACCTCGGCCTGCTGCTCATGGAAGCGAGGTACTTCAGGAATTACGACGAGGAGGCCGCCCGGGAGCAGACGAAGGTAAACGGATCGGGGCAGTCCGTGGAGCGCTTGATGGATCAGTACGTGAATAACGGAAGCATCGATCCGGCGGATCTCATCGCCCTGTACGAGGACCTGCCCAATTCCACCTACGATGTGAATCGGATCTTCGCCCAGTCCGTGTATTCCTTCGCGGACCGGTTCGCCTGGGAGCTGCTTAAGCTTTTCTGGGGGGAGGAGTGGGACCCCGAGGGCGACGGTACCTGGGATAACCAGTACTATTTCGACCCTAACCTCGAGGAGCCCATAGTGGACTGGGAAAACATCGAGGCCAGGGCCGATACCGAGGACTGGTGCAGGGAGCGGCTCATGAGATGGCTGGAGGTGTTCGGAAAGTGGCTGGGTATCACGGAGACCGGGGACGAGAACGGCGAGTTGGCCATGATCGAGGCCCAGCCGGAGGAGTCCGCGCTCATTAAGGACATTTACTCGAGATATCGACATCCTCCCATGGCCGGTGAACCGGCGGGGGTGCCGTCGGGAATGGACCTCTGCGACGTGATAACGCCTCCCTTCGGTTACGGCGAGCCAAATTACTACGTCACGGGAAACGACGCCTATCATGTGGACGGCAGATACTATCTCTTCGGGGATGCCGGCGACGGCCTCTTTTCGGACAAGAAGTGGTACGTAAGATCCTACGTCAGACCGGAAGAATCTAACCAGGGCGAGGCCACGGACGCCAGGTATCTGCTCCTGGGCGAATCCCCCGGAGCGGGCGACGACGACAGGCGCCCGCATACGTTCAAGATCGTTTGCAGGGACGATTGGGGCAGCAATGTCGGAGAGCGCACCTACGAGTACTATGCCGTAAAGGAGAGCCTCATCGAGAAGCACGGGGACTACTCCGACGCTGCGGGAGATTACTACGGCACCCTCCGATTCATCGTGGATGCCCTTACCCGCTCAGTGAAGCAGCAGCCGTCCGATCCGGACAATGTCAATTCCAAGGGGATGATGGATTATGCTGCCTGGGACGTGGAGAGGACGCTGTCCGAGGCTGAAAACGGAATGGACGTGGATCCCGGCGACGAGAGGTTCGTAATAACCCGCGAGATAGAGGACGCATTCAGGGATGACGAGGGCGCGGTCAAGAAAAGCCTGGACGAGTTCTCCAACGCAGCAGCCCAGGAAAAGGAGAACTGGTTCCGGCAGGGCGCATATCTGAACGATACCGAGGATCCCGGCGGCTCGGGCGAATTCTTTCTGTACGACCTACTTCGAGAGACCGTGGACCTATGGTATGAGATGGTTGCGAACCTCTACGACGGAGGCTATCGGGATTTCGACGAGGACGTTTCGTCTACCTACGGTCCCGAGGACGGCCCGGAGCACTGGAACAACTATGAGAACGAGGGGAATTCCGAACTGCCCCGGGAGAAGTACCAGGAGAGCGGGCACGAGACGGAATCCGGCAGCGATAAACTGGCGGGCAGTTTCAAGTTCAGAAACGATGCCCTCCGCGACTGCCATTACCGGGTGATGGAGACCGTGAAGACCAGGGATGACGCAATGGAATTTACCTTCAACAACTGGGAGGACATGGGCAGCCAGCATTATAGATGGCAGGCCAAGGGAAGCTGCGGCCAGGCGGGTGTTCTCTTCGGATGGGTATATGCGGGCAGCGGAACGGCGGCTGTGCCTTTCCAGGACCAGCAGATGATACCGAGGGAGGTCTACGACGGAACGGGGTCTGCGGAGGACCTCACGCCCTCGGACGACCCGTGGAAGAATCCCGCCCACACCCATGCCGAACCCGTATGGGACGTGCTGAAGACGGGAAACAGCGGACAGACCAACCTGGCCAACAACGACCAGGGCGACGGCATACGGGGACGGGTGGGGAACACAGTGGGCTGGAGCGGCTGGGCGGAGACCACCAACCATGGCCTTCTGGACGACGTGCGCGAGGAGTTCATAGAGGGTTCCGGGGGCCAGGGCGGCCTCGATCTCATTACCGACGAGGGCGGATACGGAGCCGACGGCGGCGTATATGATTTCAACTCGGATTTCTATGATCTCGCAAAGAGGAACGTGGGAAGCATCTTCATCGAGGACAATGCCCTTTGGGACAGGTTGGGAAGGGAGGACGGATGGCTGCAAACTCTGGTGAAGGGGGAGACCGTGGACCGGATCGGCGATCATGCGGACGTCATGAACGTGCCCTACCTGACCGCCTCCAGAAGGAACGTCACGTGGAGGTTCTGGCACGGCCAACGGGAGAGAGCGGCCGGGAACGGCTCGCTCTTCACGGAATTCCTTGCCGTGGAGCAGGAACCCAAGCGCCTGGCGGCCGGAGGGGAGAGCCTGAATGTGGATATCAGGATCCCCGGGAACGGCACCCACTTCGTGGATGTCCAGGATACCGATTTTCCAATGTCCCGGGACTGCTTCTCCGCCGTGTGGCTGGTGAACATCACCGCTAACTTCTCCATGAGCCTCCGGAACTCGCGTCTATCCTCCATGGGAGAGGGGGGACATGACACCTTCTGCTACAACTTCTCCAACGACCTTCAGATAGATTTTCCCGTTCCCATCTACTCCGGCTGGGACCTCGAGTCGGGATGGCAGACCGGGGACATCCGCTACCGGATGAGCCGGGGTTATTTCGGAAAGGTGGGGCAGGATTCCCCGGAGGCTCCTTTCTTCATATCCAAGGAGCTGTGCGAGACCGTGGATGCCACAAAGGACGCGGCAGACTGGATGATGGATACAAAGATATTTTCGCTTCCGCTGGTGGGCCGCACTCCCATGATGGGGGGGAAGGGGACGAGCCGGTCGCTGTGTGCTCTCGTCGACATATTCACCTCCAGTGTGGATCCCCGCGATACGGAGGAAGGCCTTCTGGAGACGGCATCCCTGGACTCCGATTACGCGAGCAATATCTCCAGCAGCGCCACAGTCCTCGGGGACGCAGGTCTTTCCGAGATCGGACTTCATTACTTCGGTTACGTATCCTCATATTACCCCAACAATCAGACCCTCTCCATGGGAAGGAGCTCCCCTGACGGTGAACGAAGGAACACGTCCCTCGAGTACACAATGAGATTCGACAACAGCATGAACCTCTCGGCCAGGGACAGTATAGATAAAAGCACCCATCTGAACACTTTTCTGGACGGCTCGTCCTCCGCCTTTTCCGCAACCGGCAGCATTTCTCCGTACGGACAGATCGCCTCGGGTCTCTATCATAACATAACCATTCGCTCGGAAGGGACGGCGGCGGAAGAACACGGTGCATCGGGACAGGTGACGTATATGCCCGTGAGCCTTCTGAACCGGAACGCCACGGTCTCCATCGGGATCTCATCGTCAGACCCCATTCCCGATGCCCTGAGAAAGGCGGTGGAGGATACGGAACGTTTCGAACTGGAGAACCACAGGGATGCGGACCTGCTGGGCCAGTGCACGAGACATCTCGAGTACTTCCTGGGAGTGCTGTATAATGATCATATTGGCGCCCTTGCCAATGCGGATCATCTGGCCCTTTTCGTCAATATGACCGACGGGTGGGGCGGGCCGACGGGATATCTGAACAGGTCCTACGGCATGGAACTGGAGGGCATCCCCCAGGAGAACAGGGGAACGGCGCTCAGGGGCTTTTTAAAGCATTGTATCAACAGATCGGAGAGCATCATCACGACGCTCATCGAACCCTCCGTCCACACCTCCTTCTTCATGAAACTGCCCGGGGACATCGAGGGAGAGCTTTTCCTGGGGATACGACATATCAGTGGTGATAAAAAGGTTCGTTGGCGCGGCACGTTATCCGGAACCGCCACCCCCACACCGTACATCGGTTCCCCCTGGAATGCCGGACCGGATCATCTGATGGGCGGCGTCATACCGGAGGCAGGGGATACGGAATATATTCTATGGTTCAGGATGGACTCGGGCAGATAGGCTCATGTGGTCGATAACATCGGAAAATCATTAACGGCCCAGCACCCTCATCTCACCCCTGAGCTTGTCCAGAAAATCATCCTCGTCCTCCTCCACCCCTTCGTCAGAGTCGAGGTCCAGCACCTCCAGTATGTCCATGTCCATGGGGTCTTTCTTCGAGCTGGAAATTATATCGGAGATGTCGACGTCCATCTCCTCGGTAACCGCATCCGAATCACCCGTTTCTTCTCCGGTATCCCTCTCCGTATTATCTTTCTTAGCGGCCTCCCTCTTGCCCTTCTGCCGCGCGCTCAGGATCTCCCGAAGGGAACGCTTGCGTTTCACCGCCCCCTTGTCCGCCTTCTCCTTCTTCCCGGTCTTCTCCACCCCTTCATCAACGTCCTCATCTCCCGATTCGTCCATGGGCATTACGGATATGGGCTCAACTATCACGATGTCCTCCTCCGAATCCGGATCACCCTTCCTTCTTTTGAAGGTCATTATGATGATGACGAGTATGACGAAGGATACAGCCACGACTATACCGATGATCGTTTCCCTGGAAACGTCGAATGCCGGACTTTCCGTCTTCTCTTCCTTTACGGTGATAGATAACTCGAACCTGTTGTTCAGCTCGGCCCTCTCCACGATCTCGTCGTCCCTGTCCGCATCGAGGTGAATCTTGAATTCGCCGACATCCGCCGAGGAGAGGTCCAGTTCCATGTAGACCGTGATATTATCCCCACCCGTTATTCCCTGATCCACCTCAAGGAGGCCCAGCTCGGCACCCTTCCCGGACGGGAGTTCCGATGCCGCAAGCTCGAAGGAGGAGGTGAGGTCCACGTCGCCGGGATTCCCGACGGTGATTCTCAGATAGACGCTCTCACCCTCCGTGACCGAGTCCATGGGCGTCTTTGAGCTCTCCGATTCCACGAGGATAGCGTCTTCGATGACGATGTCCGGCCGCAGGTCCAACGTGAGGCTTGCCTTGTTGTCATCCCTGTGTTCCTCGTAAGCGGTGATCGCCGGGTCCGCATGCAGTTGGAAGCTGTACAAAGCATATTCCGTCAGGTTGTTCTGGAATATCACCGAATCGAAGGAGCCCGCCTCGATGGGTCCGGCGTTCCTTTCCTGGATCCCGGAATCCAGAGCGGGGTCGGTGGTGAGCTTCACCGGGAAGACAGGGGAGGCTGCCGTGCCGTTGTTCCATATCCTCACCGACAGCGTGACCTTTCCCCCGATCCGGGGTCTGACCGGCAGCATGGAGATATCATCTGCGTGCAGTTCGAGCTCAACGGTACCGACGAACAGATAAAATGTCAGGATCCTCTGTAATCCGCTGCTCCTGGCCGTTATGGTGAGCTCGATACTGAAGGTCTCCCCGCTGTTCTCCGTTTTTACAACGGCGGTCAGATTCCGGACCTCGGAACTGCCCGGACCCACGGAAAAAGGGTCCATTGGCCTGGTCTCGAGCCCGGAGGGACTCACCGAGATGCTGCCATCGAAATCCTCCTGCGCGGATGAGGGATTCTCGACCTCGAGATGGAAATCGACCTCCGTTCTATCAAAGGGCGTCATTACCGTCTTTTCGGTCTCGACCGCTGTCAGATTGAACGGGGTGGCCTTTTTCACCGTGACCTCCCATGTCACGTTCCGATCAGTGCTATCCAGGGCATCCGAGCTTCCCGTCACGATCAACCTCACTCTGGCTCCGTGTACCTCGGTCTGTGGTATCTCGATGGTGAGGTTGACGTTCTCCGCTTTTCCGGGACCGATGGTCAGAGAATATCCGGAAAGGGATGCCGTCCACCCCTGGGGAGATGATCCGTTCTCGAATGTCATGGACGGCTCTTCGAGGACCACGTTGCGCTCTTCCTCTCCCGTATTGTGAACGGCGAACAGGAGGACCGAGTTCTGTCCCGGAGCCATATCGATGGAGGAGGGTCCCTCCCGTATCATCTCGAATCCCTGTGACGGCCCTTCCGATAGAAGGATCGGATAGACGATACCCTTGTCCTCGGAATACGCGTAGAAATGGTTGGAGTCGCTTTCCGATCCAAGGGAGGCGAATATGGAGATATTATCGCCCTCGCGATAGCCCCGCTCGAGATCGGCCAGGTCAAGTTCATATGCGCCCTGGGAATCGGAGACGGTTTCCAGCTCGTCAAGGGTCTCGGTGTTGAGCACCCTCACCTCTGCCCCGGAGGCCACGCTCAGATCGCTCCTGTATACGTGTCCCTCCACAAGATACGATGCACCATCCGGGTCGTCGTCGATGACGCCGATTATCCTTTCGTAATAATTATTGCTGTCGTTCTCCTCGATCATTATCCCGTCCGGGTCCAGTGTGACGTTCACCCTGTGATCCCCCTCGGAGAACCTGTAGCGAAGTTCCACGTATCTTATCCCGCCCCGCTCGATGGACCCCAGGTCGTTCCTGTCCACCAGCACCGAATGGTCCACTTCCACGAGAATGATGCACCCCGCCGAGTCGCTCAGCCCCGAGTTCCGGACCGTGATATTGATGTAGGAGTCCTCCCCCTCCACGAGATGTGTCGTTTCGTTGTCCACGGTGACCCGGTCCTTCCGCTTGAAGTCGACACCCACAAGCTCCAGGTCGGGAAGGGCTTCCTTCACTTCCACGGTTACAGAGGCCCTGTTATTGTCCTCCTCCGTTTCCTTGAGAGAATCCCCCGGATCGATCAATACCCCTATCTCGGACTGACCGACGGCCCCCGGTACCCAGTCTATGGTGGCCTGCCTCGTATCCTCCCCCGGTATGGCCTCGATGGTGACATTCCCGATCAGTACCAGACCGTCGTAGAAATCCACCTCCACCCCCCTGGCCTCGTCCACTCCGAGATTCCGGATCATGGCCACGATCCCGACCTCCACTCCCCGATACAGGTCATCATCCGAAAAACCGATGTCACTTCCATTGAGGGTAAGATCGATCTGCATGTTCGACAGGACCAGACCTTCCAGGGCGATGTCCAGGAACCCGTCACCGTCAAACTCTCCCGCCGCAGGGGATGAGGCCAGCACTCCGCTCTGGGGCGCGATCTCCCAGATGACCCCTCCTTCATCGCCATCCAGGGCTATGACGGTGTTCATGGTGGAGACGACGAGGTCGGGCACCTCGTTTTCGTCGATCCGGCAGAAAACGGGATTGGCCACCGTCCCCTCGATACCGGTCGTCTCGTTCTTGACGAAGTCCCAGATAAGGGTACCCCCGTTGTCCAGAAGGTATGCGTGCGACTCGATCCTGTTCGGGAAAAGAGCGGCTTTCCAGGAGATCACTCCGATCTCCAGGAGTCCGTCATCGTCGGTGTCAGCCAGGGCAGGAGAGGCATCGAACTGGCCGTCCGCCTCGAAGGAGCGGGCCCAGATGAGCTCCCCGTTCTTCGAGAATACCCTGACGTTCCCGTTCCCGTTCTCGTAGGGCGTCAGCACCACGATCTCCATGCCGTCCTGAATGAGGTTTATCTCCCCCACCGCAGGGGATGGCAGGAAGGTGACGGGACCGCTGGAGGGGGATGACGATATGGGAATTGTCTTGTTCCAGGCAGTATTCCCGTTGTGGTCCACCATGTAGATCCTCAGCAGATTTCCGTCCCTGGTAGTGATGACCGTTCGTAGGTCCTGGGGGGAATACGGTAACAGTACCGGTGCGCTCATCTTCGTTCCCAGAAGCCTGTCGTAAACGAATATCTCCTCGTCCCTGTAGATGTCATAGGCCACTAGATCGTTTCCCATCATCAGGACAGCGTCCTCCCTTCCGTCGCCATTGACATCGCCCAGGACCGGCGACGATTCCACAGTATTGCCCGGATGAGCGTATTCCAGCTTCCTGTCCTCTAAAAGATTTCCGCCCTCGTCCCAGTGATAGCCGCTTGAATTGTAGGAGATGTTCGGTTCGAAAACGTACAATACTCCCTCACCGACGAGATTGTTGTCCGTCACGAGGATAATCTCCATCCGGCCGTTCTTGTCGAAATCGGCCACGGCGGGGCACGCCCCAACAACGTCTCCCACGGAGCTGATGTTGAGCCCCTCGATGTCCAGCACCCACATGTCATCCCCGGTGGCTCCGTCCGCGACGTGCAGTTGTGTGTTCGTCGAGAAGACAAGATGCTCTCTTCCCGCGGGAGCTGGGCCCTCTATGTTCCCGTAGAAATCGCCTGCAACCGTACCCCAAGATATCACCTCCTCCCTGCGGTCCCATTTCACCTTCACGTCGGGAATGCCCATGGTCGTCATGAGCTGCGAATTGGTATGGGATCGGTCACCTCCCAGCATGGGCCAATGGGCTGCCATTCCGGCCCGGCCCTCACATTTCGGGGTTTCCGTGTCAACCGTTTCGAGAGGATCTGTCGATGCCGTTTCCATCCGGGAACTCTCTATTGACGAGATGAGAGCATACGACGGAAGGGCAAACAACAGGCCGACCAGGATCCATATGGTGATACGTTTCATCATTCTCAACTTCGGGATTGGATAACAAATGAACAATGCGGATTCGGCAACAATGGATTGTTGGCTTATAATAGATAAATATTACCGGATTATTTAATATGTTCTATTCGTATCCGTTGCCGGTCCCCGTTGACGGGATTCGATCATTTACGGAAAATGCCTTTACACGATCGTGTTCCCTTTCGTTCTGCCAAGTGCATGGTTCGAGCATATCCTGGGTGAATGGGGGCTCTCATTTTACACATTATATTTTTATAAAGTGGTCCCCTTCAGCCCATCCCCTTCGGCGGAATTGCCATGACCTTGATAATATGCGAGAAGAACAATGCGGCCCGGAGAATCGCCCAGATACTCTCGGGTAACAAGCAGAGGACGGAGAAAAAGTACAATAGGCCCTATTACACCTTCGAAAAGGAGGGTAACACCTTCGATATCATCGGCCTTAGAGGACATATAGTGGCCCTGGATTTTCCCAATGAGTACAATCAATGGCAGAGGGTGGATCCCCGTGAGCTGATCGAGGTGGAGCCAGAGACGGTGAACACGGAGTGGAACATAATACGTGCGCTTCGCTCCCTCCACAAGGGCCACGAGGAGGTCATCGTCGCCACCGATTACGACAGGGAGGGTGAGCTCATCGGAAAGGAGGCCCTGGACGTCATCCGCAAGGGGGAAGAGGATCTCAGGATCAACCGGGTCAAGTTCTCATCCCTGACGCCCACGGAGATACAACGCTCCTTCGCCGAACCATCGGAAATGGACTGGAACCTCGCCGAATCCGCCTATGCCAGGCAGCATCTGGACCTCGTCTGGGGTGCCTCCCTTACGCGATTCATCTCACTTGCCTCGAACCGGTTGGGATATGACTTCCTGTCCGTGGGAAGGGTGCAGACGCCCACGCTGGCCCTTCTAGTCGATCGCGAGAAGCAGATCGAGGCCTTCATTCCCAAGAAATACTGGCTCCTGAAGGCGGATATGAAGAAGGGGGAGACATTCCTTGCGAAACACAGCAAGGGACGCTTTGACACGCTGGAGGAAACACAGGCGATCCTCGACAGGACCTCGGGGATATCCACCGCCAGAGTGGCCGAACTGGGTTCCACGGACTCATACCAGAGACCCCCCGCTCCCTTCAATACAACCTCCTTTCTGAGGGATATCACCAAGCTCGGCCTGACGGCATCAAGGGCCATGAGCGTGGCCGAGGACCTGTATACCAGGGGTTTCATCAGTTATCCCAGGACGGACAATACGGTATATCCGAACGGTCTCGACCTCAAGGGACTCCTGGAGATGTTCTCCCCTCATCCGGTCTACGGGGATTATGCGGAGGAGATACTGGGTTCGGGGAAGTTGAGCCCCACCAGGGGCAAGAAGCAGGCCACAGATCATCCGCCCATTCATCCTACCCAGCTTCCCGGGGAGAATGACCTCAAGGGAGAAGCGGGCAAGGTGTACGATCTCATCGCCCGGCGTTTCTTCGCCACTCTCGGGAAGAGCTGCAGGGTCAGAAAGGGAAAGGTGGACTTCGACGTGGGAGGGGAGATTTTCCAGACCAAATCCCTGAAGATACTGTTCCTGGGCTGGAGGAGATACTACACCCTTGACCGAGTCAAGGAGAAATCCCTCCCGGAGCTCGAGAAGGGGGAGAACATCGAGGTGATCCGGGTCTATTCGGAGGAGAAGGAGACCAAGCCCCCCAACAGGTATACCCAGGGTTCGCTCATCTCGGAGATGGACAAGCTCGGCCTCGGCACGAAATCCACGAGACACGAGATAATCAAGAAGCTGATGGACCGTGAATTCATAAACACCTCGCCTCTCTCACCGACCCTCACGGGGAAGGCGGTCATCGAGGCCATGAAGAAGTATTCCGAGCTCATTACCAAACCGGAGATGACCCAGAAGCTGGAGGAGGACATGGACGGGATATCCCTGGGCAAAATGAAGATAGAAGACGTCATCAAGGAATCGAGGAAGATGCTCTCCGATATATTCGACGTTCTCGACAAGAATCGGAAGGATATCGGCGATAGTATCAAGCTGGCCCTGGAAGAGGAAAGGGTTCTCGGTTCATGCCCGAAGTGCGGAAAGGATATCTCCGTGCGCGAATCCAGACGCGGAAAGAGATTCGCCTCCTGCGTGGGCTATCCCAAGTGCAGGAACTCCTATCCGCTGCCCCAGAGAGGCCGTATAGACGCCAAGGGAGACGCATGCCCCGTGTGCAAGGCCCCCATCATCAGGATACTCCGGAAGCGCAAGAAACCGTGGAAGCTGTGCATCAACATGGGATGTGAATACAACAATAACAACGGATAGGTGGCTTCTGTGGAGGTAACGAGGCATTTCACGGCCACGACCTTCGTCGTCCACCGGGGAAAGGCGCTTCTGCATTTTCACAAGAGCCTTTCCATGTGGCTCCCTCCCGGAGGTCATATCGACCGCGACGAGCTGCCGCATGAATGTGCCGTGCGTGAAGTACAGGAAGAGACCGGGTTGAACGTCCGTATCCTTTTGGAAAATCCGGCTCGGGCAGGGGATATCGATACCGTTGGCGTCGAGGTTCTACCCAGCCCTCGCTACATACTGCTCGAGGACATCAACGAATTTCACCAGCATATCGATTTTATCTACTTTGCCCTGGCGGACACATTCGACCTGGCACCCGGCGAGGGGGAGAGCATGGAGATGCGATGGATGGACCCAAACGATATCGGCGCGGACCCGGAGCTGACGCCCGATATCAAGGTACTGGCCAGGGAAGCCATACTCGCGGCACGCGAGAGATCGAACCGCCTTTGACGGATTAGGGATAAGCGCATCCCAACCTTATTTGCCGAAGAGCACGTTCCCATCTGCTCATGGACGAGGTTCTTGTGGACGGATCGCTGGGGGAGGGAGGAGGTCAGATACTTCGTCAGTCCCTTTTATACTCCGTCATCAGCGGACGTTCTCTGAGGATGGAGAAGATACGACATAACAGGAAAAGACCGGGCCTTCGCAGACAGCACCTTGGCTGCATCGAGCTCGCAAAACAGATGTGCGGCGGCCGGGTGAGCCCGGTGGAGGTGGGCACCACCAGCTTCGTTTTCATTCCGGGAAACATGCGGGCCGGTGAGCATAACATCGACATCGGCGCAGGAAGCCTCACCCTTCTTGCCTCCGTGTTCTTCCCGGTGGCCATGAGGATGGGAGAGCCAACGGTCCTCCACGGTCATGGGGGCACCGACGTTCCCTTCTCACCCACCCTCGCATTCTTCCGGCAGGCTTTCCTGCCCATGATCGAGGACCGGTTCGCAGCGATCAGCTCGAGCGTTCCGAAAAGGGGGTATAATCCGGGCGGAGGCGGAGAGGTGATATTCAGGGCGGAAGGCATTGAAGGCGGAAGCGGCGAAGGAATGTCCTTGGTCGAAAGAGGCGAGAGCGGGGATGTCCTGCTTCACATCAGCGCTACAAATCTTGCGGACCACATACCGGGCAGGATAGCCGATTCCTTCACCAGGGCCTTATCGGAGGTCATTCCGACCCGTATCAATGTGCGCCAGGTCGTTCATGCTGAGAGCTCGCACGACCGCTGGCGAGTCGGGGTCAGTGCCACGGCGGTATCCCCCGCTTCCGGCGGGATGATCGCTTCCTCCCTGTGCGGAAGGAGGGGTCTATCCTCGGAGAGGCTGGGATCCATGCTGGCAAACGACCTCGCGAGCGAGATGTCCCAACCGTGCGTGGATTCCCGCCTCGCCGACCAGATGCTTCCCTACCTCTTCCTCTGCGGCGGCCAGTTGAGGGTGCGTGAGCCCACCAGCCATTTTCGAACGGGTATCCTGTTGATAGAACGCTTCTTCGAAGAGCGCATAGAGAGGGTCCGAATGAGCGATTCGGACCTGTACAGATTCCATCCATTTGGGCACCGATGAGCTTCAAGATGGGGAAAAGGTTAATTATGACCGTGGCGGTTTCTCGATGATCAAGTTTGAAAGGGTGGTCCACTGTCCGGTAAAGATGCAAATCCAACGAAATCCTCCACGGGTGATTTCTTCGGCATGAAGAAGGAGAGATTGATAGTCAAGGAGATATTGAGGTCTCCATCGGGCTGCCTCATCATCAAAGGTCCCCCGGGCGCGGGTAAGAATACACTGGTGAAGCATATAGTCGAGAGGTACGCCGATGCTGCCCGAGCGGTGGTCGGTGTCCACGAATCCGGGGATATCGGCATCGGGTGCGAACCCCTTATCGATTGTCTCGCGGACCTTATATACAACCTTACGGCCATTCCCGGAAAGGACCTGGGCAAGCGAAGAAAGGTACTGGTGGCCTCCACCAGGAAGATAAAGCGTGGAGAAAGGGAAGCCACCATCCTCCTTTTGAAGGAGTTGCACCGCCTTGTACGCGATCGCTGCGGGGAGGATTTCGATGCGGATTATTATACCTTTCTCGAGATCGTACCCAAGGATGAGGACGGAACCCTATTGACCCTGCCAGAACTGGCAACGTTCCTGAAGGAGAACCTCCAGGTATTCATCAATTCCTACGTTCATCTGGTGGAGAACCTGGCAGGCTTCATGGCTCGCATGAAACTCAAGGCGATATTCCATTTCAGGAGGGCACAGCAGATACAGAACATGGCCCTTGCCTACATTGCGGATTTCGCCTCGAGGATTCCCGACAACGTTTATTTCTTCTTCTCATTCGACGAGGGAAAGGGGGAATCCGCATGGGAGAAGATCGGTTATCTGTCCTCGCTGAGTTCGTCGAAGATGATGGTGCTCGAAGGTCTCGGTATACCGGGCATAGCCAAGATGATGGCTGCGAAGAGGGGGGAGAAACCTGGGAAAAAAGAGGTATTGAAGATCCGGGAGATGACCGATGGCAGCCCCTTCTATCTTACGGTACTGCTGGAGAGAGAAAAGGGTTCCATGGAGGCAGAAGGAGATGCGGGAGAGGAATTCGGCCGGCATCTGAGATGTGAGATGAAGGAACTGGGGGAGGATTTCACAGGTTTCATGGAGCTGTGGTCGCTGTCCAGAAGGAGGCTGACCGGAGAGGACCTCTCGGTGCTGTCGTCCATTGGAGGATCCAGGATCGCCAGCATACAGGAGACCGCCAGGGCCAAGGGGTATCTCGATGAGGAAAACAGGTTCATGCATCCCCTGATAAGAGAGCATATCGCACAGTCAATGGAGGAGGGCGGGCGAAAGGCCCTGCACGGAAAGCTCGGAACCTACTACGAGGAGTTACTAAAGGCAGGAGCCGACGAGGCGGACAAGTACGATTTCAAGCTTGTCTGGTCAATCAGCTTCCATTATTTCAATTCGTCCGAGAGGGAGAAATCCTATTCCTTCAACACGTTCATGGCCAGGGAGGGAATGCTCTCGGGTAATCTCGATATCGCGAGTATAGGCTACGAGAGGGCTCTTTCCGATGCGGTGATGATGAAGAACGACGCATATCGGATATCCGTTCTGGAAAAGCTCGTCAAGGTCCTCGAGACGGAGCACAGATGGGATCGTGCACTGGAGATACACAGCATGCTGGTGGATCATTTCTCTTCCCTGGGGGATGTGGAGAACAAATGCATAGCCCTTCAGAGGATCGCCGCCATATACCAGTTCAAGGGGGACTTCGAAGGTGCCCTCGGTCACTACGAGAGAGTGCTCAAGACCTACCGCAAGGAGGAAGATGCAACGAAGATAATGGGAGCGCTTTCGAACATCGGCACCCTCTACCAGATAAAGGAGGATTTCGAGGATGCCATAAGGACATACGAGGAGGCCCTGGGCATATCCGTGGAAGCCGGAGAGGAGAAGGCCCAGGCGGCGCTTCATCACAAGATCGCATCGGTATATCATATGGACTTCAAGTACACCAAGGCCCTGGGGCATTACAATACGTCCCAGAAGCTTTTCAAGAAGGTAGGTGATGATGCGGGATACGGAGAGGCGCTGCGTCAGATGGGCAATATCCATTACCTGAAGGAAAAGCTCCCCTCGGCCGGCAGGTACTACGAGAAGGCCCTGGGCATCCTCGAAGGGACCGGGGCAAGGAAGAGCGTGGCCGAGATACAGTACCAGATGGGCATGATAGCCGGGAACGAAAAGAACTATCAGAAGGCCCTGGACCATCTCAACGGAGCCCTCGACCTATTCAGGGAAATAAAGGATATGGGGAGCGTGTCCAACACCATAAGGACCATGGGCGATACGTATCTCGACATTGCCAGAAAGCAGATCTCCGAGGAGAAGTTCGTCCTTGCCAAGGAAACCCTGGGCGGGGCCGTCAAGATATATGCACAGGTGAGGGATCGGGAGGGAACGGACGAGGCCAATTACCTCCTGGAGGACATTTCCGATATCGAATCCGGCAGAAAGACGCGCTCCGAGGTCACTTCCTGCTGGAAATGAGTTCATCGGATGCAGGAAAGACGGGTGTTTTTACACATGGAATCCGGGAAAAATTTCGATACTAAAGGTGATGGAATCGATACCGAAGGTGATAGAATCGATATCGAAGGTGATGGCAACGGGACATACGGCGATGTAAACGAGGCCGATGTTGATAATCCCGATATTTCCGGTGATGAAGATCGCAATGATATGGCTGACGGGGGAGATGACCCGGAGGATGCCCGGTCGGATGGTCCCGCCGGCCTGGACGGGCAAGGCGGTGAATCCGGCCTTCAAAGTTGCGAGGGACCGGCCGACCGGACCGATGCCGGCCCGGACCGTGGCGGCCGGGAGCTCGGACCGATCATTCTCGCCCACGGTGTGATGGGATTCGACCGGATATTCTTCATTCATTACTTCAACGGGGTTGTGAAACATCTGTGCTCAAAGGGGTATGAGGTCTATTCCACGAAGGTCAGCAAGACCGGGAGCATAGCCAAGCGCGCCGGGGAATTGAAGGAGGCCATATTGGCAATACCCGAATTGAAGGAACGCCTGGACCTTCTCATGGATCCCGATGATGAGGCCCCGTCTCGACCTTCCACCGGCGGTCCCGACCTTCCCGGGGGTCTCAACATAATCGCTCACAGCATGGGCGGATTGGATTCCCGCTACATGATCTCGAAGCTGGGAATGGCCCGCTGCACGGACACGCTGACCACCATAAGCACGCCTCACGGGGAGAATCCCATCATGGACCTGATAGCCTCCGGGATGAGAGAGGACATGAAGTCTATAGACCTGATAAAGAGGCTGCACATCGACCTGGATGCCATCAAGGACCTGACCACCGACTCGATATCGGAATTGAACGAGATCGCCCCCAATCATCCCGACGTGAGGTATTATTCCTACGGAGGGGCAAAGAACTACATTCACAGGAGGGAATTCTTCTCCGCACCTCACAGGTACCTGATGGACAACTTCGGGGCCAACGACGGCCTCATCACGGTGGACAGCTCGAGGTGGGGTACTTTTCTTGGTATAATGGAAGCGGATCACCTGGAGCAGATCGGTTGGGGCAATTTTCTGGGGCTGCCGGAGAACCTCAGGCTTCCAAAGAGCATAAAGAGCATATCCCGCGGCATGGTGGGTATCTTCAACGACGGTTATTTCGATCATCTCGCTTTCTTTGAAAAGGTTGCCGACAGGCTCGTGGAGCTGGAGTCGGAGCTGCCTGGAACGGACGCGTAACGCCCCATGGCGTTAGTGGAATTCAGGAATGTGGATTAATAATCCGGCAGGTACTTTGATTCTACCGGCAATCCTTTTATATCGAAAGATTGTTTTTCGACCGAGGTACTTTCCATGCCCTTCGGTGAGAGTAACATCCCGCAGGAGAATGGAAGGATGTTCGGTAGCCAAGAAGGTGTGATAGGTATGAAGTCATTACAATTGTTAAAGCTCATTTTTCTGGTACAAATGATCATCTGTATGAGCCTGGCGATCCTGTTCGTTCACTCGAACAGCGCAAAGGCCGGAACCGTCATGCTCCGTCCAAGCTTCAGGAACATGGATGACGATCTGATATTGAATTCCTCGGCGGTGAGAATATTCGAATGGACTCCCGTGGCCACGGCAGATTATTATATACTCCAGTGGTCCCAGGACAAGGTGCAGAAGGACCCGAATGGTAACTATACCGAGGATGCCGAAGATGTCCGGGGTATATCCGATACGAATTACGGGATCGAGATCGACGACAGGTTCAAAGATGGATGGTGGTTCTTCCACGTAAGGGCAGTTAAGGACCAGGACGGCAACGGTATCTTCGAGGAGATGAGCGACTGGAGCGACGACCTTAGAATGGGCATGGATTTCCAGCAACCAGAGCTCTCCGTTTCCAGCCCCGGTACTGGGGATGTTCTGAATATGAGGCATGTGACCTTCTCAGGCCAGGCCAACGATACCATGGGACTACGTGAGATACAGTACGCCGTGGACGGGGACGGGAATTTCATGACAGGGCAGTCCCTATCAGGAGGCCCCCGATCCGTTGAATGGAACATATTCAACGTGGTCTTCGAACCCGGGATGCACTCCATCGAGATAAGGGCCATGGATATCGCCTGGAAGTTCAGCGAGATTCGGCAGTTCCATTTCGAGGTGGACATCAGAACCCCCGACGTCAACATCACCGCGCCGCAGGACGGCCATATCTTCACGGAAGGGGGAGAGGTACTTTTCGAGGGATATGCCGAGGACGATTACGAGATAACGGAGATACAGTACTGGATCAACGACGACGGGAATACCATCCAGGACGGATCGTGGTCCTTCAACATCCTGCTGGCGGAGGGAGCGAATCATATTAGCGTCCTGGCTGTGGACAAGGTGGGTAAGGAGACGTACCGTAACATTACTGTCTTCCTGAATACCAATCGTCCCGACCTATTGTTGAATTCCTTCAAGACCACGGACGGGGAGATAAACCTCAGGGACATGTCAACTGAACTTTACGTGATCGATACATCCATAGGAAGCGGAACGCTCCACGGGGAAGCACTGGATCTCTGCGGCATCGATTCGATACAGTATTCCGTGAACGGAGGGGAGTTCATGGACACCGATATTGTCACGGCCGCCGCCATAGGAAAACCCAACGAGAAGCTCGAATGGGAAGCGGATATCCAGGGGCTCGGGGAAGGTATCTTCAAGATCCGGGTAAAGGCCACGGACATCGGGGGGGTGGACAACGTGGTCTCGGTGGTCTTCGTTCAGGACGACGAGCAACCCGGGATAAACATCGTCTCCGAGGGATGGGACGGAAGCGGTTTTCTCCCCATCGGCAGGGAGGGATTGAAGCTCAGCGCCGAGGCGGTTGACAACACGGGTATAAACAGGGTCGAGTACAAGATAGACGACGGGGACTGGACGGAGCTCTACTCGTTCGAGGGGCAGGGAAGCGGGAAGGTACCTCCGAAGGATCTCCGGAAGGCTTTCAACATAACGGTGGAGGATGACGGCATATATCACGTGACCGGCCGGGTGGAGGATCTTGCGGGGAACGCCATCGAGGCGACCGCAAAGGCCGTTATGGACAACGAGGACCCGACGATACAGATCAACGATCCGCAGGTCGACAAAGTGATAGACGGCAACGAGGTCCGCCTCGAGGTGAGCCTTGCGGACAACATCGGCTTGAAATGGGTCGAGGTATACGTGGAGAAGGCGGGTCATGGCAGTGACGGTTCAAGGGCAACTGACGACTCTGCAAGCGGCGACGGCAGTTCGGGCAACGGAGGCAGAGATGACCCGGAAGGGAACGATGCCGAGGGAGATGACAGTGGCGGTTCGGGCCAGGGAAGCTCCGAGACCAACGGTCAGAGACAACCCGATGACCGCATGGACCTGGCCGGTGACAGTTACACCTGGGAGACCTTCATCGGTGATCTCGAGAGCGGAGAGAACACCCTCCGCGTTGTGGTATCCGACGTTGCGGGAAGGATAGTCGAGGCACAGGTCAATTTCTGGATCGATACGGACATACCGGAGATAACCATCACGGGTCCCGATAGCGGCATCACACTGAAGGACATCGATCTATTGCACGTGGAAGGCAGCGCGGGAGATGATTCGGGCCGCTTAAAGAAGGTGGAGGTCCGCGTCCTGAATTCCGAGGATGTGGGACATATCGACGAGGACAGCGGATGGTCGGATGCCAACCTCGAGGAGGGTGGCGGCTGGAGCTTCGACTGGAACGTGGACGGTACCGGGCCGAGGACGGTCCAGGTCCGCGCATACGACGAGCTTGACAGGATAAGCGATCTTCACTCGGTGGAGGTCACCTTCAAGACATCAGGCGGAGGCCCGGGTGATGATGACGATGACGGGGGAAGCGACGGAACAGACGATAAGGAGAGCTCGGACCTGACTCCTCCCGGGGTGGCCATTGTCGTTCTCGTGATATTCGTTATCGTGATAGTGGTGCTACTCATCGTTCTGATGCGGGCCAGCAGGGCGGCCAAGGATGCCGAGAAAAGACTGAAAGAGCTGGAAGAGGAGATACGGGCCAGGCAGGGGTAGGGAAGAAGTAGTTATGTTCAGAGAATACGTGTGTAAAATAGGAGGATTTAATCATCATAAGCACTACCATCAATCCACATTGTATCCATTGAGTTTTTTAATTGATAAAGATCAAAATAGATACGACCGATGCGATTATTGAGATTACCATGCCTACGATTTCAACTTTATTACTTCGATCGATCTTATTAAAACCATCCGAAGCTACGACGAGCAATATAACAGCACCTAATGATGTGATCAATCCTCCAAAGGCAAGATAATAATTTAGAGGATGACCCGGATAAGAATATGATTCTTCAATTACGCCGTCGATGTTAGAATAATGATAACCTGAAGGCTGTGATAAGAAAACTGCAATAATAGTAAAAACAACTCCAAAACCACATAATATCCTCCCAATGCGACTAGATCTTTTGCAATTATTGTAGTAATTCTTCCTAATCATCCATTCCTCATTTATTGATGTTTTCCATTCGTTTATTTTTTCCCATGACCTCGAGATATCCTCATCCATCAAACGGTCCAGATCATCCGGCGGAGGTAATCCGTACTTATTTTCCCTCAATCTCTCATACTCTTTTCTTGCCAGTTTTTTAATCTCAATGCTTTTCTTGTCTTCCTGTATCTTCTTTTCCCATTGGTTCAACAATGCCCATGATTCTGAAATATTATCTTCTATCATTTGCTGTAAGCCTTCCGGTGGAAGGGTACGACAGGGGTTGTTGCATAGGCGAATGAACTCTTTTCGGGCATTATGTTTTTCAGAAATTTTGTCCAATTCTTTCTCTAATATTTTTTTAACTTGATGTAATTTCTCTCCCGCCATTTCGAAATAGCCCCGGTCGCACTCTTTCATTGCTTCATCGTAAATATCAATAATATCTTCGACATCAAGATTCTTTGAACGAGCTTTGTCGAAAAGGTCCCGAATATACCGGTTGCATTCCATCACCTGAAGTTCAGTTGCTGGTATCATACCGATTTCGCCGGTTCTTTTCTGATATAGCTCTAACAATTCTTCTTTCATTGGAGTACACAATTCCTCAACCTTGTCATACCACCTCAATTTCACATAATTGTCTATACATTCCATTTCCACGAGATATTCTGATACATCGACATCTATCTCCCTCAGCAATGCAAGATAATTATGTACTTCGTCCATTATTTCGATCTTTTTCTGCACTTCCTTTACCTTCTTAGGCGAATCCATTTCTCTTCCGGACTTCCAGATAGTTCCCTTAATGACCTTTTTCAATTCATGCAGCATGACCGCGCTGCTGTTCCATCTGTCGTCCTTGCATTTTTCCAGGGCACCCATCACTATCTCGTCCAGTTCCGTTGGGACATCGGGATTCAATTTACTCGGAAGCTCGGGTTCATATGCCAGTACCTTTCCCATCACATCTGCGATCCCCTTGCCATCGAATGGCTTGACCCCGGTCAGCATATCATAGAACAGAATGCCCAGTTGAAATATGTCGGTCTGCCAATCGACCTTTCCGTATTCCCGGCTGTCGAACTGTTCCGGTGCGGAATATGCAATGGTTCCCTTGGTCTCGATGGTCTTCGTGATACCCTCCGAGGCCATGTATTTCCCTATTCCCCAATCGGTGATCTTCACCACGCCGTCGGACGTGAACAGAATATTCTCGGGTTTCAGATCCCTGTGAACCGTGGCCATCTGATGAGCATACGAGACCCCTCTCAATATCTGGAACATTATGTGTACTGCTTCCCTGACCGTGGGTTGATGGTTCTTCATCAAGCCATCGAGACTGCCTCCATCCATGAGTTCCATTACAATATGTGGTAAGGGTTTGATACCCGTGGTGTAGATTCCCACAATATTCTCATGATGCAGTTTCGTCCAGATCTGCGCTTCGATGGCGAATTTCTTGAGTGTGGTGGAGTCCATAGTCTTCTTCATCTGGAATTGGGGTATCTTTATGGCCACGTTCAGTCCATCGGTATCGGTCCCTTCATAAACGTTAGCAAACCCGCCTGCACCCAGAAAGGATGTTATTCGATATTTTGAGAGAAGTCTCTTGATGTGTTCGGGGGCTGGTTTGCGTGTGGGTTCTACAAGGAAGCGGGTGTAGGAATCCGAAGGTTTTATCTGCGTTGGCATATGTATCCCTTTTAAGTACGGACGAGGCGGAGACCGATATTGTCGTAGCCACCGTAGGGGGCGTCGTTGCGATCTGCTGAGCGGCAGTACTCAGCATAGCTGTTCCAGCCGCCGCCCCGTATCACATGGTAGGTGCCCGAATTAGGTCCCTGTGGATCTGTGCTTGGTGAGTTATCATAGTAATCGCTATTATACCAATCCTGGCACCACTCCCACACATTACCGTGCATATCATACAGACCCCAGGCATTAGCTTTATTTCCTCCCACGGAATGCGTTTTTCTGTCAGAATTACTGGAACACCAGGCATATTGGCCCAATTGTGCTGAATCATTTCCATAACTGTATGTCGTAGTTGAACCTGCACGGCAGGCATATTCCCATTCCACCTCGGTAGGGAGACGATATGTATGGTCCTGGGAAAGTTCGTTCACTTTCGAAATGAATGATTGACAGTCGCTCCAACTAACCGTTTCCACTGGGTTATTGTCACCTGAGAAAAGACTTGGATTGTTCCCCATAACTGCTTTCCACTGCGACTGAGTTACCTCATACTTGAGCATTTGAAAACTTTTAGAGATAGTTACTTGATGTCGTGGATGTTCATCATCATCCCCCTCCCCAGAAAAGCTGCCCATCCAGAATGTACCCGATGGTATATAAATAACCTCGACCAGATCGTCAAAATCCTGTATGGTTTTATCATACGGATCAAGATCGGAATTATCGCCCACACCATCCCCATCAGTATCTGACCATTCATCTCTGTCTTTCGGGAAAGCATCCTCCTTATTGTCGCCATATC
>CAYRFL010000056.1:0-2516 GCA_964423515.1 uncultured archaeon | reverse complement strand
TCTGACCATTCATCTCTGTCTTTCGGGAAAGCATCCTCCTTATTGTCGCCATATCCATCTCCATCTTCGTCTGCCCATTCGTCGGAATTGCCGGGAAACTTATCGTCTTTGTTGTCTCCATGACCATCTTCGTCTTCGTCTGCCCACTCATTTTTATTGTATGGGAACTGATCAATTTTTAATCCCGTGGTCGAATTTATTTGCGTCTTGCCTTGATTCCAAGCATCTGGAAATCCATCACCATCTGAATCTATGCTTGCTGCGGGGTCATCTCGAAATTTATCAAGATGAAGCCCTGTTGTAGAATTCGTTTTGCGTTTCCCTACGTTCCATTCATCTGGGAAATCATCCTTGTCAGTATCTATACTAGCTGATGGATCATTAGGGAAAGCATCTAAATGAAGTGTTGGTTTAGAAGTTGAATCCTTTTGATTTTTCCCTTCGTTCCATTCGTCTGGAGAACCATCGTTATCAGTATCAATACTCGCCGCGGGGTCGTGAGGGAATAAATCCTCTGCATCCCTCACACCATCCCCATCTGAATCCCATGTATAAAAGATATATTCTACAATACCGCAGCCAACAATTATTAAGATAAGAACAATAATGCTTACGAAGGCTTTTTTCTTAATTTTTTTCTTCTTGCGATATCTTCTTAAACGTTCCCTCTTGTCTTCCTCTTTGGCTTCATATTCTTCTATCTTCGTTCCCAATTCTTTCTTGATCACAATAAATTTATCTTCCGCCGCGTGAAGTTGATCGTGTATATACAATGTAAAAGCGGATTGGATTAAATTACCTGCATCTTGCATATCAAGCTTATATCGATGCGTCTTTTCTCTCAGACGTGCTACCTCGGAGCTTAATTCCTCAACCCGTTTCTTCAGTTCTTTGCGCTCTCTCTGTTTTTTCTCTTCTTCAGCCTCCTCGATTTTACTTTGTTCAATAGCGTCCTCCCATTCCTTGAGTTTCTCTTCTGTAGTGTTTGACACATCATTTACAACCAATTCCTCCAAACCATCCGGTGGAGGCAAGTAAGGATTACTTCTCAACTCGATAAATCGTTTCCTGTTATCTTCAATTTTTATTTCCCGTCTTTTTCTTTTTTCCTCGAGTTCCTTCGCCTTTTCAATAATCTTTCGTCCAACATCGACAGCGTCCTTCCATTCTCTCAGTTTTTTAATTGCTTTGGTCACATCGCTTTCTATAACGGATTTTAGATCCTCAGGTGGTGCAACACCATAAGGATTGATTTTTAAACTATTGTATATCCTCCACGCCTTTTTCTTTTGTTTTTTCACACGGTCATCGTTATCGATCTTGTTCTTTAGTTCCTTGCGTAATTTGTCAAAAAGGTCCTCCGATCTCTTCAGATCCATCTTTTCAAATGCTTCCATGGCATCTTCATTCAGAGAATACAGGTCATCCACATTTATCTTGCGAGTTATGCATTTTTCAAATATATTTCTGACATATTTGATCATCGGTCTCAACGGAGCCCTCCTTTCCTCCTCAGCCTTCCCGTATTCATCCTTCAGTTCATCTAACAAAGGAGTACCCGTTTCCCGTACCTTGTCATACCATCTCAATTTGGCGTATTCCTCCACTGTCTTCAATTTATCGTTATAGCGTTCGGTATCGATATTGAAATCCTTTAGCATTTCCATATACCGGTATAGATCATCCATTACGTCTACCTGTTCCCGTACCCTGTACATCAGTTTCTCCGCTTTCCTTTCCCTTCTTTTCGTACGAACCTTCCCCTTGATGATCAACTTCAGTTCATGCAGCATGACCGCACTGCTGTCCCATCGGTCTTCCTTGTATTTTTCCAGGGCGCCCATCACGATCTCATCCAGTTCGGTAGGAATCTCTGAATTCAATTCACTCGGTGGAGCAGGGTCATACCGAAGTACCTTCCCCATGACCTCCGCCATATCCTTTCCGTGGAACGGGTTTACTCCGGTCAGCATCCCGTAGAACAGGATACCTATCTGGAATATGTCCGTCTGCCAGTCCACCTTGCCGTACTCTTGGCTATCAAACTGCTCCGGTGCCGAATATGCCAGTGTTCCCTTGGTCTCGATAGTCTTCGTGATACCCTCCGAGGCCATGTACTTGCCGATGCCCCAGTCGGTTATCTTCGCGATACCATCGTGTGCGAAAAGGATGTTCTCGGGTTTGAGGTCCCTGTGAACAGTCGCCATCTGATGAGCATAGGATAGCCCCTCCAGTATCTGGGCCATGATGTGGACCGCTTCCTCCATGGTCAAACTGTGTTCCTTCATCAGACCCTCTAGGTCCCCCCCCTCCATGAGTTCCATCACGATATGTGGCAGAGGTTTCGATCCCGTATCATAGACCTGTACGATGTTCTCATGCTGCAATTTCGTCCACATCGCCGCTTCGGTGGTAAATCTCTTCAAAGTGGAGGAATCCATCGTCTTTTTCATCTTGAACTGGGGAACCTTGATGGCCACCGCCCAGCCGTTCTTATCGCTGCCCTCGTACACGTC
>CAYRFL010000055.1:0-26256 GCA_964423515.1 uncultured archaeon | reverse complement strand
CCCCCCCCCCGCAGCCGCCCCCGGCACCCCCCCCCCCCCGGACCAGCTCCCCCCCACACCCCCCCCCCCTCCGCCCCCCCCCCCCCCCCCTTCTCCCCTGCCCTTCGGCGACAGGCTCCTGGACCTTCATCTTGCACCCCTTCGACCCGGGGAGATAACCTACATGGAGGGCAACACTTCCCTTGTTTACGACATCATCTACCGCCTCATGGTGTCCGCCCTGGGCGATCCCGGGGCGGAGGTCGTTTACGTTGACGGCTGCGTCAGCATGAATCCCAACCGCATAGCGAGGCTCTGCCGCCGCCACGGGTGTGACGTACGCGACGTACTTGCCCGCATAGGGGTGTCGAGGGCCTTCACCGCATACCAGCTGAACACCCTCCTCGAGCACATGCTGGAGGACGAGCTTCCCGGCGCCTCTCTCCTGGTCATACAGGGCATGAAATGCCTGTACCGGGACGATGACGTGCGGCCCGAGGAGGCTGCGGCGCTCCTGAAAAGAGCATTCTCCCGCGTCCGGGAGCTGGTCCGGCGCCACGGGCCGGTGACGGTGGTGACGGACGTCCGGCGCCGGGGAAAACGGGACCCGTGCCCCCGCATGGCAGACCTCTCCCACCGGCACATCACCTTCGAGAGCCGTCGAAGAGGGCTGCGCATCCGCGACCCGGCCGCTGGCGTGGAGGCGGACTATGCACCGCTTCCCTGGTACCAGATGATCATGGACGAGTTCGGGGAGGTGTGAGAACGGGAAGAAGCGTCCCCACCTACCGGATGACCCTGGAGGAGATCATCTCCGACTGGAAGGAGTTCCGCCGGGCCCTTCGCAGGGAGGACCGGGAGGCATTCGACGCACTGGTCAACCGCGCCCGGCAGCATTCCAGCGCTGCGTCCTACCAGGCCAGCGCCGATCCGGTGGAGACGATATTCCTCAGCATGCTGGTGGATATGGAAAAGGAGCTCGGAAGGAGGCTGCCAGGTTGGAAGGATGGCTCTTCGACGTCTACCCGGACCCGGAAAACGGAGTGATGGTGAGCTGGCTTCTCACCGACGGCGGGCCCGTAAGGAGGTGCGATCCGTTCACGCCCCGCATATACGTCGGCGGTCCCCGCGCCGACCTCGCCCGGATCGCCCGCGAGGCGGAGGCGGAACCCGGGGTCGAATACGCCCGGATGACGGAAAAGCTGTGCGACCTGCGCGCCCGTACTGCAAAAAAGGTGCTCGAGATAGGCTTTGGCTCCTACGGCGCCGTGACCGAGGTGGCCCGCCGCATCGACGCCATGGGCGGGTACGGCGATCTCACGCTGTACGACGTGGACCAGTCCCTGCCGTTCCGCTTCATGATAGATCGGGGCGTGTTCCCCTGCGGCCTGGTGCGTACTGGCAGAGAATGGGAGCTGCTGGACCACCGGGAAGCGCTGGAATACCCGCGGCCCCATTTCCGCACCATGAAGGTTATCCGGCCCCGGGGCAGCACCCACTCGCCGGAGGAGCCCATCGGGGAGCTGGAGGTGAACGGTGAGGAGCTGGCGGGAAGCGACCGCGACATACTCAAGGAGCTGCTGCGGAGGGTGGGACGGGAGGACCCGGACATCATATTCACCGAGGACGGCGACCACTTCCTGCTGCCCTTCCTCCATAATCGCTCGCTGCGCTCGGGGGTGCCCTTCTGCCTGGACCGGGACCGGCGGGTGAAGACCCGCTCCAGGCGCGGAGAGCGCTCCTACTTCACCTACGGCAGGATAGTGTACAAGCCCGCACCGTTCACCCTCAAGGGAAGGGCCCATATAGACCTCTCCACGTTCCTTTCGCGGGCCGGCGGCCTCCGGGGCATGGTGGACCTCGCGCGCCTGTCCGGCATAAACGTGCAGGAGCTGTCGCGCCTGTCACCCGGCACCGCCATATCCGCCATGCAGGTGCGCGAGGCGCGGAGCAGCGGCTATCTTGTGATGTGGAAGAAGAACCAGCCGGAGTTGTTCAAGTCCGCCATGGACCTTCTTGCCGCCGACCGGGGAGGCTTCATATTCGAGCCCAGGGTGGGCATATTCGAGGACGTGACCGAGGTGGACTTCACCTCCATGTATCCCGCCATCATATACCGGCACAACCTGTCCCCCGAGACCATTCTGTGTGACTGCTGCCCGGATTCCGACCGGCGGGTGCCCGCGCTGGGATACCGCATCTGCACGCGTCGCGAGGGTATGCTGCCGAGGATAATCCGGCCCCTGGTGGAGCGGCGCATACACTTCAAGCGCATCGCAAGGGGAGTCGCGGGGGGAGTTGTGGCGGGAGAGGGTGCGGTGGATGAGGGATTCGGGATGGAGGGGTCGGAGGTGGAGGCGGCCCGGGAGATATGCGACATACTGAAATGGCTGCTGGTGACCTGTTTCGGCTACACGGGTTACCGCAATGCCCGTTTCGGGAAGATAGAGTGCCACGAGAGCATAACCGCCTTCGGCCGCCGCATACTCCTGGAGGCCATGGACATCGCCCAGGACCACGGTCTCGAGGTGCTGCACGGCATCGTGGACTCGCTGTGGCTGCTTGGGGACCCGGCGCAGGCCAGGATAGCTGCGGAGAGGATAGGCGAGATGGCGGGCATACCCATGGAGGTGGAGGGTCTCTACAGGTGGATAGTGTTCCTTCCCAACAAGGACAACGGCGTGGGGGCGCTGACCCGCTACTACGGGGCGCTGAACGACGGGAAAATAAAGGTGCGGGGGGTGGAGATGAGGAGGCGGGACACGCCGTTCTACCTGCACGGCTTCCAGGGCAGGGTGCTGGACGAGCTTGCCCGGGCGGACGGGAAAGAGGATTTTATCGCGCGTATTCCGAGATGCATGGAGCTGGGCAGGGAGGCTGCGGGAGATCTGATGGACGGAAGGGTGAGCCCCTTCGACCTGATATTCACGCGGGTCGCCTCGAGAGAGCTTTCGGAGTATTCCACCGTGAACGACCAGTCCGCTTGCCTGTATCTTCTGGGAAGAGCGGGCGTCAGGATCGCTCCGGGGCAGAACGTTCGTTTCGTGTTAAAGCGGGCAGGGGCCAAAGAGCCCTTCGAGCGCGTGGTGCCGGACATTCATCTGCGCGAGGATACGCCGTACGACGGCGACGCCTACGTCCGTCACCTGGCGAGGTCCCTGGAATCGTTATTTCTGCCCTTCGGCTGGACGGAGGAGCGGGTGCTGCGGGAGATAAGGAGAGAGCCCAGGGTGCGCAGGCTGGACGAGTGGATCGGTGCGTTGTGAGGAAGATGGTGGGCGTTGTGGGGGAGAATAGTGTAATTAATGTGTGAACTTTTTCCGTATAAATGATGATGGCTGGTACAACCATGCCCAAACAGTCAGCGCGGTGCTCGTTGTCCCCTCGGCCATAAGCCTTCGGGCACAACTGCATCGCCCGGATAGTGATCCGTGCGATCCCGGTAGCGGGGGGAGGTACAGGGGTGGTGTAGGCGCATATCCGTAGGCACACTTGCCGAGGATTCAGGTGTGCCCGGAGGGTACACCGGAGCGTAGTGGGAACGAGCCCGCCACTAAAAGAAAAAATACGGTATTTAGGGCGGCGGTGCGCCGCTCCTATATTAACATCATCATCACTACATAGTAGAACTCTAACGAGGGCCTGTATGGCTTACGCACCAGGCCCTCTATGCATCTAAATCAGGAATGCTGTCGTGTTGCTATACACGTAAATGCACCAATAATCCCCCTCACGCCCCCCATCATCTCCCCAGCCGGTTCAACTCCCGCTCCTTCTTGGTCGCCTTCTTGAACTCCTTGTTGTGGGTCTTGCACAGATGCGCTCTTCCGCCCTCCGCAGTGAACTTCAGGTCGGGCAGGGCCTTGGTGACCTTCTTGGCCGATACTGATCGCTTCCGGGGTTCTTCGCAGTCGTGCACCGAGCAGTTGTTCGACGTCCTGGTTTTGGATCTCCTCTCCACCATGGTATCGCCCTTTAAAATGAATGGAGGTCTATAAATCTTTCGATTTGTTGGCGTGTTTGGCCCGTCGGCGTTCAGACCGGCGGCGGGGGCGGTTCTTTTCCATCATCCGGTGGTGCTGCCGGGCCCACGTCCGGGGCTTTTCCTGGTCCGGACGGAAGCGCCTGGGCCGTCCCGGCTCCCCCTGAATCCAGCGGCGGGGCGGTTCCCGTAGCGGGAGGAGGTAGTGGTGCTACAGTGGGTGCGGCTGCCGGTGTCGTTGCTGGACCGGATGTCGCAAGGCCCGGAGGCACATCCGGAACGCCGGGGGACGATGGAATATCGATGAGGATGTCATCTAGGGCAGCCAGTATGTCGACCCCTCCGGGCTGTCCGGGCGGAGCTTCCGGCGAAACCTCGCTCTTCTCGGGAAGCGCCCTGGTGGTGTCGGGCACTTTGATGGGGTCCGGCAGGGCGATGGTCACGGCCTTCATACCCGACGGCAGCTCGGGGCCGGTCCCGGGGGACACGGGGGGTCCGGGCAGCGGTGCCGCAGGCTGCGGTGCAGGGGCTTCGTGCTCCAGCAGCTTGCTCTCGTCCAGCTCGCCCTTCACGAGGCTCACGACGAAGGGCTGCACGCCAGCCACCTTGGACATGTCGCCGTCCCAGTTCTCCATGACGCTGCCGAAGTTGCGCTCTAGAGCTTCCAGGCCCTTCTCGAGCTGACCTCTCACGAGTTCCTTCTTCGTCCTATCCGTGATGGCCACGAGGTTCATGGATTTTCCGGAGGCCATCATCACCGAAAAGGCGCCCATGTCGATGGAGAGGTCTTTATCCTCTACCCCTTCAACCTCCACCATTGACAGTGAATCGATGATGAAGCTCTTCACGGCAGTGAGCATGCTGGCCAGTACGTCCTCGTTGAGACCGGATTCCCGCTGCAGGGAGTAATGCTGCACCAGAAGGCCGGAGGATGTCATCAGGAACAGCTCGTCTATGGGCACCTTCTGCTCCTCCTCCGTAACCTCCAGGAGCCTGGCGGGCGGCAGTGCCAGTATCTTCTCGCCCTCCCCGGTAATGCCGGGAGGTACGATTCCCTCGGGTATATGGAGGCCTGATAGATCGATGCCGCTTCCGGACGCATCTGTGGCGCCGGTGGTGTCGATTGTGCCTGTGCTGCCTGCGGTACCAGTGGTGACCGGCTGTGAAGGGGGCATGGGGGGCATAGGCTGGGCCGGGCTCGCAGGGAACGCAGTACCCGGACCCCCCTCCGTACGTCCCTTGAAGCTGTAGCGCATATCGCGCTGGGGCATCGTATCTGTTGTGGCGCCTGGCTCCCCCGATTGAGGCTGTGCCGTCTGACCGAAGGTGGGTACGTGAACGATATCGGCATCAGCCTCGATCTCCTCGAACTCGAACTCCTCCTGCTCATCATCCTTACTACGCCTCTTCCTTATGATCAGAACCAATGCGACGATTATTCCAAGGGCAACGACGGCTGCGATGATGATATAGATCAGGTACGAGCGAACTCCGTCATCCATGGTGTCCGGGTCTTCAGGGCCCTCCTTGCCGGATGTGATGTTGACGGGTATCTCCACCCGGTGTTCGTAGGTCCTGTAGGATAATAGCAGGACGATGGCGTGATTCCCCACTCCGATCTGGGATGTGAAGAGGGTGATGGGAACGATGATGTGGTCCCCCGGAAGCAACACGAAACTGTTCTTTCCCAGTGAAATCCGGTTCTTTAAGGGACTCGTATCCTCCTTATCCAGGCCGATGGACAGGGCAACGTTCCCGTCGTTCCGTATCGTCAGATTGAAGGACAGTTCATGACCTTTTACTGCTCCAAGGGGTTTTCCGTCCCAGTCCAAGGTGACGTTCAATCGTTCCACGAAATCCTCCTTGACATGGAAGCTCCAAGTACCGCTTACGCAATAGCCCTTCAATCCTCCCAGATAGGGTTCTATCCTCCAGTGATAGGTGGTATTGTCCGACAGGTTCTGAAGGTAATACCACGTTTCCCTTGCCACTCCCCTTTCCGTCAATGTATCTGGTGAGCCGCCCACGAGCACGCGATAGGCGATCCCGCCCCCGGATGCGTTAAGTAAGCTCCAGGTCAGATTGGCATGGGTTGTATTGATTGTCGTTCCGTTGAGGGGCGTTTCCAGCACCACCTCCGGTACCACGGCGGCGGTGTTCACGGAAAAGTTCCATATGCCCGATGCGGTCAATCCGTAATCCGTTTCGTCCCGTGCGACTACCTTCCAGTAGTAGGTCGTGTTGTCATCGAGCTCCGGGACCTCCTGGCTTCTCACCGCAAGGTCGCTTATGAACTTCGGTGGCTCGGAGGTGTTACCGAAGTACAGGTCGAAAAGAACCTCCTCCGGAGCGCTGTCGGGATCCGTGCAGTTCCACCGCAGGGTCACGGACCTATCAGTTATCACGGCCCCGTTCTCCGGTCCCAGGAGCGTGACCAGTGGTCTCGGGTAATCGGATACGGTCGCAGGAATGGTGATGTTGGTATACGAGGAGCGGTTGTCCGTCTCGTACACTTTTAGGTCGATTACGGTATCACCTGTAAAACCGCCCGAGGCGCTAAGGTTTATGGAGATATGTCCGTCTTCACCTATGCTCAGGTTCTTCAAATGCTCGCAGCTAGCCTCGAAATCCAGGCTGTCGTTCTCCGCATCCTCGACGAGATCCCCGAGCGAGTACGCGCTCACGAACGGCACCCCTCTCGTGATGAACAGTCCCTCAGGGGACGAGGTCCATGCAGGCCGGTCGTTCACCTGGGCCACGGTCACGGTGAAGTTGTTGGAACGGGTGAGAAGTCCCAGCTCGTTCGTGCAGTTGACCGAGAAGCTCCCGCTCCCTGTCCAGTTCGTGTTCGGTGAGAAAAAGGATATGAAGCTTCCGTTGAGCTCGGCGATGATCTTTCCATCCGCCGTATTTCCGACCACCTCGTACGAGAGGGGCAGGGGTGGATGATTAGTGTCCTGAAAGTGATTGGAAAGGTTGAAGGCGTTTTCAAGGTTCGTATCCTCATCGAATGTGATATCGGATATGGATTGCGTCAGGTTCGGTGGAAATACCGGTTCCGTCCAGGTCCAGTTGACGGCCCAGTCGAAAAGGACGGGTGTCGCCGTCCGATGGGATTGCACATGGCCCTCGAGATATATCGACGGGTGTTTAGTGGGATCGATATGGGAAAGATTGTGATAGGCATCGCCGGTATCATTATCGTCCGAAAGCAGTATCTCGTCGGTTACGGAGTTGCGAACGGAAATATTCAGATAGGTGCCCTTTGGAACGGTACGATTGAAATGGAATGTGGACCAGGAGTGGTCCCGGGGAACGGTTATGGCCTCGGAGCGCAGCGTGGAATTGTGCACGTGCATGGAGGAAAGGGCCCGGACCTCGCTTTCGTTGAGAATTCTATCAAATACCGCCACATCGTCCATCATGCCCTTGAAATAATCCTGCTCGAGCCAGGAGAGCTTACCGATGGTGAAATCGAGGGGGCAGGGGTCCACGGAACCTCCCATTATTCCAGCATTATCCGGTTTTCCATTGATGTAAATCCTCCTGGCATTGGACCCGGAGCTGATGGCTATGTGGGTCCATTCGCCACTGCGGATACGGGTTCGTGAAATGATGTTGGCGGGGGTCATTCCCATCTGTCTGAATGTGATATCACCTGTATTTCGGAGCGCCATATAGTAACCCTGAACCGCGGTGTAGTTGGCCTTGGAGACGATGGCCTGGGCGCGATCGAGGTCCTCGGGGTAGATCCATGCCGATAAAGTCATCTCACCGGAGAAATCGAGGCTCTCGTCGTTGCCGCAGTTGACGTGTCCCCCGTCGCCCTTGAATTCCAGCGCCCCGGACATCGCCGAATCGGTCCATTCCGCTCCATGGACGGTTCCGTGGTTCTCGGTACCGCTCGAATCCAGGGTGTTCCCATCATTCCATTCGTTGAATTGCCACAGTCCCGCACAGTTCTCGTCCGACGAGACATCGTTATCGGTAAGCTGCGCCCGCCCCTTTCCTATGGCTATACCGGCTTTAAATGCCTCGATTATCTCCTCTTTGGTCCGGGCTATGCTGGAAATACACACCTCGTCGATGGTTCCATTGAAGCCTTTCCGATCCAGCCTTGAATCCAGGCCTATGACGTTTCTACCCGCAGTGGAGCTCAATGTACCCGGTGCTTGCAGCCTTCCTTCCTCCCTGCCATCAACGTACAATCGCATCCATTCCCCGTCGAAGACGCCGGCAACATGATGCCATTCGTCTATTGCGCTGGATTTAGATGCAGTTGTTCCCTGCCAGGAGCCTGTATGCCGATCGAAGGAGAACCTGCCGTCGTCCCCGTAGGACAGGCCGAGGGTAGGGCTGTGGGATTCGTCGCTCTCCTGGTAAATCTTTCCATGGGATACAATTTCGGGCCTGACCCATGCACTGACTGTGAGCTCATCACCTATCTGAAGGGAGGGAGCGTCGCCGCAATCGACATGATCGTTATTCCCGTCGAACCTTACAGCCGTTCCCCTGATGCCGTCAACCCACGGGTCATCATCCATTCTATGAAGCGTTCCGTTGTTGCCTTTGCCGCTGGAATCCTTCGCACCGTTTCCCGTCCCTTCATCGAATCTCCAGTAGCCCACGGTATGCTCGTCCACGCCATACGGATAGGCAACCTTCGAATCCCCCACATAACTGTCCCGCCACGCATTGTCCGCCGTCCATTCGACTCCCCAGCGGTCAAGGGATGGATCATTTCTGCCGCTGCCGAGGAAATACGCTTTCAACCGGATGGAGGTTACGTCCAAATCGTTGAGGTTGGAAAGGTCCATGAATCGGGAGCTCAGGTTGGCGAATCCCGGTAGGGTCGAGTTGTCATTGGCGTCGAGGACGGAAACGTAGATGACGGAGTTTCCCGGCTCGGATTTATGAACGGAAAGGGAGGACCAGTCATATCCATATGGTAGATGAACGGGGACGGACATGAGCGTGGGAGACGGATTGACGTTCTCATCGCCGAGGGAAGAGGTTGGGGTGTTGGAAACGTATCTGTACACTCGTACATTGTCGATCCCGGCATAATTTGCCGGCCCCGCATAATCGGCATGGCTCCATTCGATGCTCATGTTCGCGCCTATGTCACTCCAGGTCTGAGCGTCCCTTGGATAGTGTATCTTCTCTTCGCCTCCCTGATACAGTCTAAGTGTAGGTGAAAGGACAGCCTTGAAATCGTACCAGGTGCTTCTCTGTACGCCCGAGCCCTGGCGGTCACCGTTGTTGTTCTTAGCCAGATCCTTCTGGGTGATAACATAACTACCGTCCGTGGAATCGTATCTGAAACCTATCCGGGGATAGTTTGGATCCCCGTAAGTGGCACCACGGGGCCGCAACGGATCGTAGAAATAAAGATTGAAACCAAAAGTGTCGTGACCGCCCTGACCGTAACTGTTGCTCTTCGATAGGTATCGCGCTTCCACCACGAAATCCTGCCTGGATGTGTAGTTGAGAGCGATCCCGGCACTCCACCAATCACTGCCGCTGGATAATTTGACCCAGTGACCGTCACCACCGCCGCCTGTGACCACCGACAGGCTTCCCCCACTGTGCGTGTGTTTTTCCCAGTAGTCCATTGTCCCGTCCTCGAAATCATCGTAGAACATGAAAACGGACCTCCCGTCGCTCTCGCTCTGGGCCCGTGGATTCCCGTACCGCATTGTGATCTCCGAGTTCCCGTTCGGGACGGACGTCACGTTCACCCAGACCTTGCTGTCCCCGCTGGAATTCCATTCCTCTATCCAATGATTGAGTTTCACTCCATTCCTGTCAAGAAAGCGGACATCCCTGCCGTCCTTGGCGGAGTGAGAGTAGTCGAAATCATCCTTGTTCAGGTTCAACTCGAGGGGGAAGTCGCTCAATTCGTTCCCGTTGTTCACAACGGTAATGGTCCTTTGGAATCGCCACGAGTTCGGCTCCACCTTCCCGCTTTGTATTCCCAATTTCCCCTCATAGATGTTCTTTATCTCTTTTGGTGTCCGTATCGTATTCGAGATCCGAACTTCGTCGATGATGCCGTCGAACGTGGCTGCCTGATATTCCTGATTACCGATCAGCAGATTGTCATTCCTGTGGGTGTCAAGATTTCCCGATGGTTTCTGATTCGCAAACCGCAGGGTCTGGTTCTCCCCGTTGATGTATGCAAGAACCTCATTTGAATCATATGTCACGGTAATGTGATACCATTTGTTTAATTCTATCGAATCCCGGGATGTTTGAATGGTATGGATGACACCGCCCGTTTTCAGATTGATGGCAAGACACCGTTCCGAACCGCCTATCAGCAGTACTTGATATACAACCTTTGTAACTATCCTTCCATATCCGGAGGGGCCACTCTCGCCCCATCCCTTGGGATGTATCCATGCCTCTATGGTGATCTCGTCCCTCCCGGCAAGGCTGTTGTCGTTCCCGCAGTCAACATAATCGTCAGTATTGTCGAATACCAGCGCCTTTCCGAATCGGCCGCCTATCCATGAAGCGGAACCCATGTTCACAAGTGATCCGCCGTTACCGTTTCCACTCCCATCCTTCACTTCGTTCCCGCCCCCCTCGTCCAGATGCCATAGACCAGTCGTATGCTCATCCGCTACGGGCGCTCCCCCTATACCTTTATCGACGCCGCTATCATCCCCGAAATCGTCAAGCCAACTTCCACCGTATTCGTCCATCTCCGTGTGCAGGTCGGCATACAGAAGGTAATTGTTCCATATTTCTTCCGAGGACAGCGCCCTCTGATGAATGGACATCTCATCGAGTGCTCCCTTGAAGAAACCGTCCGAGCTGGAACTGCTGCCGATGTAAAGAACGGTATCATCGGTATGAAGGTCTCCCGAATGAACCTTCTCGGCGTCCTTTATCCCGTTGATGTAGAGGGTCATCATCGAGCCGTTGTAGGTTGCCGCTACGTAGCTCCATTCACCGATCCGTATATTCGATCTTGAGCTAAGCATGGCTCCCTTTATGATCAAGGACAGGGCTCCTTGCCACTCAACCCTCAGCTCGTAGCAGTATTCGCCACCCGGTTTGTTCACTATGGACTGAAAGGCATTGAAGCCGACGGGTTTGACCCAGCCTTCGATCGTGATCGCCCGGGAGATATCGAGGCTCTGTGAATCGGGCACTTCGATGTAATCGTTAATCCCGTCGAGGTTGACGGCGCTGCCTGAAATTCCCGTAACCCAGTTCTGGTTTACGCTGCCGACGCCCCCGGTCTTCAGCTGGCCGTGATTCCCGTTTCGACTGGCGTCCTTGATCTCGCTGTCCTTCCCTTCGTTAAAATGCCATCTTGCCGCCAGACGGTCGATCTGGACAGGATCGTCCAGAGGGCCCCTCGTCCCGTCACCATCCGATAGCTCATCTTCGTCCTCTCCCGGGCGGGTATCGATACCTATGCCCGTAACGGGGAGGATGACAAGGAGAAATATAACGACAGCAACAAGGATCTTTCGCCTCATGGGATCACATCTGTTCCGTTTTAAATATGGTGATTTCCATTAATGGATTGATAGTTTATGTTATTTCCTATTTGTAGTTGGTGCGTTTCTCGTGAAATTCCACATTTAAAAAAAAAATGGGGCCTTGGGGTTTTTTCTTTCTATATCTCTTTATAGAATGAAGAAATTCACATATCTCGCTAGTTGATATCTCGAAAGGAAGGTGTGCATATGGTCCAAAGGATATCCAATGAGGCCGTTCAAAAAGCGACGGGGGGATCATGGGATCAATGGCATCGACTGTTGAAGGATGCTGGGGCGGATGAATGGAGTCACAAGGAGACGGTGGCATATCTCAGGGAAGAGCATGGAATGTCGCACTGGTGGGGACAGACGGTGACCGTTGATTATGAACAGCATACGGGAAAACGGCAGGTGGGCCAGACCCAAACAGTGGATTATCAGATAGGGGTCAGAAGAACCGTCAATCTTACCTCGGAGGATGCGTGGAACCTATTATTTTCCAGGGAGGGAAGCCAGATATGGCTCGGTGATATTGCGTTGGTAGAATTTGAGAAAGGAACGCGGTTCAAGACTGCGGACGGGATAGAAGGGGAAGTCAGGGTAAACCGGCCATATCACCATATTCGTCTCACCTGGAAACCGGATGAATGGGAGAATAGTTCGACACTCCAGATAAGGGTCATCCCAACAACCACCGGCAGGACGACGATCTCCATCCATCAGGAGAAACTCGAGAACGAAGTTATACGCGAGAGGATGCGAGCACACTGGAAGAAGGTTCTCGGGCGATTGGAGGAATTGATCGATAACGAATAGATATATTGAACCGGAGAAAGCAAATTGGTGGAATAGTAAAGGGATGATGGACCATTCCGGTAACGAGCGTGTATGACTATGCCAGGAAAGGAACGACGAGCATCGACTGTATTTTCGGTTATTTTGGTTTCTTGTTTTTTCATAGTCACCTCGGTTTCCATGCCCCTCGTCGAGGAAGAACCCCGCTCTTCCGATCTCACCTCATCACCCGACCCGCATACTTATGAAGGATACAATGGCATAATCGTGGAGAAAACTGGGACCCGCGAACCTGCTTCCAGGGGTGCTTCGCTTCGATTGCTCAGACCGTCCCTTGCCATTCCTTCCATAATGCTGGTCAATGACACGTTCACCATATGGACGGACTGTCTGAGCGCTTCCGATTCCTCCGTGTGGAGGGTGGAGCTCCTGGCGGGAAATACCACCCATACAGTGGCGTTATCCATCCCGGTACAGGACGGAACCCACTGGTACATGACTGGCTCACTGCCGGAGGGGATAGATCCCGGCCTCTATGACCTTGCGTTGACAATGGACGGTATCGATGCTCTCGAGGAGAACGCGGTCTGCATCCGGGATTCATTTCCCGAGAACGTCTCCTTCGTGCACATCACCGACACGCATGTCTGCAACGATACCTACGAGCAGGTCCGAAAATGCTTCGAGGAGATAAACCTCATAGACCCGGACTTGGTTCTCATCAGCGGTGACCTTGTGCACGAGGCCTGTCCGGAGCAGTTCGAGATGTTCCTGGAACTCCAGAAGAACCTCACTGTCCCGGCCTATCCCACAATCGGCAACCACGATTACGCCAACACCTTCGGTTTTGATAACGATCCCTGCTATTACGAGGAATACATAACTCCGGTGAGGGATTTCTCCTTCGATCTCGGCCCCTATCATTTTATCGGCATGGATTCGGGTCATACCGTGGACTGGCCGTACAACTCCGGGTCCGGCTTCAGCCAAGAACAGATAAGATGGCTCGAGGGCGATCTGAACAGGAACGCTGACAGCGCCATGACCTTCATAACCATGCACATACCGGCGGTGGACCAGACCGGTATAACCATCAAGAACAACCGGGAGGAGTTCATCTCGACCTGCCAGCAGTACGGCGTTGATATGACCCTCTCCGGTCACCTTCACTGGGATGCGCTCTACGACGGCACCGGTGACAAGAAGGGGGGTGACACGGGACACGTCGAGGGCACCATTTTCCTCCAGACAACGTCCTCGGGCATGAAGAGCCCGCTGTACGATTTTTCGGGGTACCGTCTGGTACGGATAAAGAACGGACAGATGGATACCTATACGTACGATTACGATAGCTCCGGAAAGAGGGATGCGGCTTCGAGCATGCCCTTCGGGATGCTCCGGCAGAGCTTCCTTCCGGGGAATAACGGTACGGCAGAGAGGGTGACGGCAACCGTCCACAACGACCTCCGCGAGCATTTCGAGGGCGCAAACGTCCGTTTTCTGATGCCCGAACCAACTCCCGGCATGGGATACGTTGCCGAGAACGGCAGCATAACGAGAATGGTCGAGACGGATGGAGCCTCGATATATTATGTTGGAACCGATCTGCCGGCGGAGAGCATATCGGAGATAACGCTGTACCAGGCGGATTTCTATCCGCCGATAATAGGGGAGGTGCGCTCGGAGGAGGACAGTGTGAGCAGAATGGTTTACGGCAACGGTGCAAACGTGAGAATAGTGGTGGAGGAGAAGAACGGCGAGGAACATCTTTCGGGTACCATCTCAATCAGATCCGTCGTTACCGGCTTCGTCGTGATGAGGAACACCCTCACGGAGGTGGGAGGCGGCAAATATTATTATGACTGGAATACCACGGGGCTCCAGTCCGGCGAATACGAGGTACGGATCACCCTTCTCGATCCCGCAGGCAACGAGGACTGCGGTGGCGGGGAAGCTCCGGACCACGTTATTATGATCGACAACACGCCCCCCGTACTGGAAAAAATCATTTCGAGGGTGGGCAACGATACCGACGACGTGTACGAGCGCGGCTCCTCGGTGGAGATAACCGTCATGGAGGCCAATGGCGAGAGGGGCCTTGCCGGAGTGATGTCCATCAGGTCTAGATCGGACGGTGAATATGTGCTGTACGAGCAGAGGCTTACGGAAGTCAACCGCAACTACAGCCTGAACTGGGATACTTCGGGACTTCCCTGTGGAAACTACGAAGTGTTCGTTTCCCTGAGGGACGGGCCTGGAAACACTGCTGGAGGCCTGTGGGGTCCAATACCCGATCACGTGATATTCCTTGCGGATTCGACCCCGCCGGAGATATATTCGGTAAGCTCCATGTCCGATGATGACTCCGACGGAACCTATTCCCTGGGCTCCAAGGTCCGCATCTTGGTACTGGAAAAGGACATGGAAAGCGGTCTTGAGGGCGATGTGATCATACGCGATCCGGATGGTGAAAAGGCCGTGGAGGGATCCTTATTTGAAATCGACTCGGGCACATACTGTTATGACTGGAACACGTCGGGTCTCAGGGTAGGTGAGTTCACCGTGGAATGCACCCTCCGGGACGGATGGGGCAACGAGGACGGCGACGGTCTCCCGGGCTTCCCGGACCTGGTGATAACCCTCGGGGACACGGTGCGTCCGGATATACTTGAAGTATTTCCAGGGGACGGGGCCGAGAAGGTCCCGGCGGATGTGAACATCACGGTGGAATTCAGCGAAGAGATGAAGCTGACCCTGCTGTACCAGGCATTCCGTCTGGAGGGGCCGGATGGAAAGAGCATCATAGGGGAATGGGTGCACGGACCGGGGAATGCCAGCTCCACGTTCCATCCCATGAAGGAGCTGGTGTACAACAGGACGTACCGTTGCAGTATAGCCAAGGACATGACGGATACGGCGGGGAACGTACTGAGAGAAACGTATTCCTGGAGCTTTACCACGGAGGACCATCCGCCGGACAATCAGAGACCGGTACTGGAGTATGTCTCGCCGGCTGCCGACGTTGTGTTCATGGAGATGAACACTTCGGTCCGTTTCAGCGTCGTGGCAGCCGATGGGGACGGCGATTCCCTCGAGTACATGTGGTTCGCGGACGACGTACCGATACGCGGCGATCACGGAAGCGAACTTAGCTATGCATTCTTCCCGGGGGACGATGGCTGCCCGCGGGGATTCACCATTAGTATCAGAGTATCCGACGGAGAGCTCTCGGCGATGCACGAATGGTACTGCACCTTCAACGGGACCGGCGGGGATGGGCACAGCGGGGATGGTGGAGCGGACGGTGAGCGGGGCTCGGACAATGTTTCCTTTCGTTACGCGGTCATAACGGCCACGGTCATACTTGCTGCACTGATGACGGCGGCGGTGATATTGGTTGTGAAGAAGAAGGGCGGGGGATGATGCCGGCTATTATCACGTTGGTGTGGCTCATATGTGGACTTTCGGTGATATAACATGACGGTACATACTGCATCGGAGATAGTGATAAGCGGCGACCGCGTCTATCATCTCGGACTGGCCAAGGGCGAGTTGGCGCCCAACGTTTTTTTCGTCGGAGATCCGGCAAGGGCAAAGAGGGTGGCGGAAAGGTTCGACAGGATTGATACGGAGGTCAGCAACAGGGAATTCGTCACCATAACCGGAAAATACCGGGAAATGCCAGTCTCGGTCATGGGCACGGGCATCGGGACCGATAATGTCGAGATCGCGATAGTGGAGGCCTTCGTTCTGCATGAATTCGATCTTTCCACCGGCCTGCGTATCCCTGCCGTGCCTCCCATGAACATCATCCGCATAGGCACCTCCGGGGGAGTACAGAACAGTATAGGAAGCGGTGCGCTGGGGATAACCACCTATGCGCTGGGGCTCGACAGCACCGGTCTCTATTACGACCACGAGGCACCGGATGGGCTTTGCCTCCGGATGGAGGAGAGGTGCAGGGAGCTGATGGACGGGGCGACGCCGGAGGGCGCCCGCTTCCGGGGCAGGCTATTTCCGTACGCTTCGAAGGCATCGGAGAGGGTGTCGCAGGCGCTCGTAAAACATGCCAGGGACCAGGGCAGCAGACATGCGTTGGGAATAACCGTTTCCGCTCCGGGCTTCTACGGACCTTCGGGGCGCTACCTTGACGGCCTGCGGAACACCGTTCCCGACATCAAGAGGAAGTTGGCGGAACTGGAGGTGGAAGGACACCGGATAATCAACTTCGAGATGGAATCCAGCCTTATCTTTCATCTGGCGCACCGGCTCGGATACAATGCGGGAACCATCTGCCCCATAATAAGCGGCCCTTCGGATAGCGCCGCGCTGGTGGATTATCACTCCTGCATCGAGGAGAGCATAAGTATCGGGATGGAGGCGATGTACGATGTGGGGACGGGAGGGTGATTCGGAGTTATAGCTCCCATCGGCCCGCAGTGATGCTTATATCTCCACCGGAATGTCATCAACTTCTTTGACGATCTCAATGTCGATAATATTTGATCCCTCGTGGTCCAGATCCACTGCCACATCCCGTTCTGGCATCTCCCCATTCTCGTCGGTAGAAATGGATTCGACAGTGATATTGACGTCAACGATCTCCAGTTCTATTTCTTTACCTAATTGACCCTCATCAATGCTTTCCGAGATGATCTCCGCATCCACGATGACCGCCTCTTCGGGGCGAGGTCTTGAAGGAGGAAGGATATTTCCGACGGCGTCAACTCCAGCTGCTGAGCTTTCAGTTAGGTGAAGGGGGATATCCACGAAATCCGCGTCCACCAGTTCAGCATCGATAATTATCGGAGCATCCTTTCCCATATCTTTTTCGGCTTCCTTCGATGAGCGGGGTGGAGGGGTATATTCTATTTCAGCTTCAATGCTCATATCCTCTACGGGAAGGATCGCTCCGTATTCACCCACATTGTCAAAGTAGTTCATGGCTTCGGCATCGGATCCCATTCCGGCATCGGATATCATTCCGGCACCGGAGTAGATATCTGTCGGCTCCACCTTCTCGGCAAATCTCATGTTTTCGCTGCCGTAAAGTATCTCCGCTTCACTCTTTTTCGTATCCTGGCCCTTATCTTCTGCCATTTTTATTGAACGATCTTCTTTTTCTTTACGCTCTTTTCTTTTCCTGAGAACAATTATGAAAATAATTATGGCCAGGGTCACGAGAATAATGATGGGAATTATGATCCATAGACCGTTTTCATAACCTTCTTTGACAGAGGTTCCGCCACTGCTGCTCTTATCCTTTTCCATGACGATGTCCATGTGAGCAGAATCCTCTTTCCCTGAATATGATGCTTTTACCACCAGTTCATACCTGTCCTTCCAGAAAGAGGGATCCCATTCCAGGATCACCAGCACCGATATTTGATCCACAATATCAATATCGGCATGCTGGGACAGTGTGGTAAATCCTCGGAGTTCTCCCACTACTTCCAGGGAGGCGGTGACCGGAAGATAACCCCGGTTCATGATGGTGAGATTAAGGGTAACTTCTTCTCTTTTCCTCAAAGTCACTTCATCTCTAGCAAAAAATAAGTCCAATTTTGAAGTAAGGTCAATCCCTTTCGGAGCGATCCGGAAGCTCCATATCCCATTCAGACACACCCCCTTTCTTGAAGCGTTGAACGGAAGCACTGTCCAGTAGTAGGTAGTATTATAGGTCAGATCGCCAGGTCTGAATTGGAGATGGGGTGTGCTGTTCATCATTTCCATAGAATCCCTGGATGTGCCCAGATAGACCTGAAAATCGGTGGCGTGGGAACTGAGGTTCGTATGTTCCCAGAGCAGGCTCACATTCGTATCTGAAAGAATGCTTCCATTTTCAGGAGATTTTAGGACTATCTCGGGAATTCCCAGAGCGCTGTTTATCGTGAACTGCCGGGTATCGCTCCTCTGTTCCTCCATGACATCTTCGTAGGTGGGCACCACATTCCAGTAGTACGTGGAGTTGTCATCCAGGTCCTTTACGGTGAAATTCGTTTCTGAAACATCTGCTGTGTGAAGGGCAGGTTCCGATGTGTTCCCCAGGTAGAAATCGAATCTGACATTACCCAGTTTCCCGTCCGGATCCAAGAGGGACCATTCAAACGTAATCACGGTATCATCCAGAGTCACATCTTCCCCTGGCGAAAGCAGCTGTACCCGGGGCGGTTCCACGGAATTGATGCTGACGGTGTGGGTCGTGTTCGAGCCAATGCTGACATTCCCCTCTTCAAATACTCTCAGATTGAAAATCCCGTTCCCCCGGGAATCTGACAGGGCCTTTATTTTCAATTTCATGTCTCGATCGATCCCGACCCTCATGGGATAGTCCAGGGGATCCGCGGAGAAGTTAAGATCGTCCCCCTCCACGTCGAATGCAAAATCCCTCAGGGACCAATTGACAACATATTCGCTGTATTCATCCATTTCAATGTCTGGCAGCTTTGAAGTCCAGACCGGGGCATCGTTCACGTCCTCCACGGTGATATTGAAGGTATTGGACCTTGCCACCATTCCCGGCGCATTCGTGCAGTTGAGCCTAACGGATATTGTACCGGTAAAATTCCCCCCCAGTTCCACCACATCGAGCTGACTGTCCGCCAAGCGGAGGCTGATATTGGCGGGATCGGAAATGAAATCGACCCCGTACTTCGTTGCCTGTGAGTTGGCATAGGCATCATAAAAATATTCTGATATGTCCAACAGGTTGTTAACGGGAGTATCCTCCAGGATGGTCAGATCAGCGATTTCCCTGATCAGAACCGGTGGTCCTGCATGGGTCCAGTTCACTCCCCAGTCGAGGAGAACGGGGCTGGTGGAACCATTTGACTGGAACCTGGCTGAAAAATAAAGGGCTTTTTGCTGAAACGGGTTGATGCCGGACAGGTCGATATTGCCTGTTGGCAGCAGGCCCGTGTCACTTTCCAGAGGCACACCAGTGCTGGCATCATGCACTGAGATGTTCAGATATGTGTTCTCGGGCAGCGTGCGGCCGAAGGAGAGGCTCGACCAGGTTTGATTCTTCGATAGATTTACCGTTTCCGAGCGAAGGGAGGCTTGAAATGGCATTTTCCATGAGAGTCGGCCGATCTCAACCGGGTCCAGCACTCGATCGAATATGGCAACGTCGTCCAATTCTCCATTGAAATACCCGGGGGTTCCTCCTGTGTCCTCTATCCGGCCTATGCTGTGAAAGGACAGTGTTTTCACTCCGGCATCGGAATTTCTGGCATTGCTCAGTTTTCCGTCAACGTAAACCTCGGTCATTCCGGTTCCGGAGTGCCTGGTAAGTGCAATATGATGCCACTGCCCATCATTAACTGGGTCGCTGCTCTTCGCTCCGGCCGTATTTCCGGTCTGCATGCAGATCCTGCCGGTATTGTCCATCCAACCCCAGAAAATATCATTCCCGCCCCCTGCCTCTTCGATGCCCGCGATCCCCGGCGCCTCCCAGAATGTACCGTGACCCACGGCCGATGTCTTGATCCATGCGACCAGAGTGGCGGTTCCTCCCAGACTGCTGGCCAGATCGTTGTCTGTTGTAACATAGCTGTTGGCACCATCAAAAACGAGATTGGAGCCGTACACTCCGTTCTGGTTCCACCGGGCACCATTTATCGTGCCGTCATTTCCCGAGCTGCCGTCATCCTTCACTTCATTTCCCGCCCCCTCGTTGAAGTGCCAGAGGTTTACCATGTTATTGGTGGGTACAAGTTCGTTACTTCCCAGAATGACGCTGGAATTGACATTTTCGAACTCGCCGGAAAGGACACTTTTTGATGATCCGGTAAAACTGTCTCTCCATGCGTTCTCAGCGTGCCATTCTACTCCCCAGGAGCTCAGGGTGGGCGATGAGGTGCCGTTGCCGGTGGCGTTTGCCCTCAGCCTGACGGACCCGATCCCAAGTATGTTAAGCAAGGATAGGTTCAGGAATTCCGTATCAATATTTTCGCAACCGTTGACGGTGATATTGCTGGCTCCGTCGATGACGGATATCTCCAGTGATGTGTTTTCAACCTCGGTCCTGAAAAGGGACAGGTGGGACCAGAGCATGTTTTCAGGAAGGTGTATCTCTTTTGTAACTATCCGCCCTTCATTACATCTGGCAGAATGGATGGTTTCATTATATCGCTCCAAGATCTCATGAGCTGTCAGATCGTAGTCATATACGGCAGCTTCATCGATGAGTCCCTCGAAATAGAATTCAAAGCCATTGTGATGGGATTTCCCGATATAATTGTCCTGGCCGGAGGTCGAATAGGTGCGGGAACCGGAATTGTCCATGGTTCCATCAACATACGTACTTACAGTCCCGTCTCCATCATACACAACACCAACCTGATGCCATTTACCATCGTCAACCCGCTTTCCGCTGGACGGATAATAATCGTTGGAATAACCCATGACCCCCACTATTCCCGAGCCGCCGTAACCTAGCACCAGATTGAAAGCCTCATTGTATGCCGGTGTGCCAGTACTGATGATGGCCTGGGCACCGGGATTCGATGTTTTGACCCAGGCAAGTATGGTCCTGTCATCGTTCCCCTGGACCGCGATCTCCGATCCGGCCAGGTTCACATGGTCGCCTGCTCCGTCAAATTCCAGTGCATGTCCGTGGATACCCCCAACCCACGCAGCGCCCTCAACGGTACCGTCATTACCATTCCCGCTGGCATCCTGGCATTTATTGCCCCTGCCCTCGTTCATCCTCCAGTACCCTGTGCAACCGGGTTTAATGGTCGGGGGAAATTTGGCCAGTATCGCTCCCGATCCGGTAGTGATGTTTTCTATCAGGTCCAGTCCGGACCCGTCGGCGAGATCGTCGAACCAGCTACCCCCCATCTCGTCCTGTTCACAGAGCTCTTCATCGTCTCTTCCGGCTTGATGTGACTCTCGCTCATCCCTATCCGATAGATCGCTCCCATCCTCCGTTCCTTCGGGAAGATCAACGTTTGCACATGCGGCATCCTCGGTTTCCATCCCGAGACCGATGAATACCTGGCCCAGAAACAGAATCGTGATCCCTATGGCAACGAAGCAGTTCATCCTATCACTTTCGCTCGGAGATATGATCCCGGGAGTACGGCGGGCAGATCAAGCAGGTCCACCGGAAGAATCGCTGTCGTGTAAAGGCGTCCATTCTGGCCACCTTTACATTGAAGACGGTCCAGCAAGCCTCGTCTTCACATGTATGTGTTACAGTGGGGAATAAAGCACGGTGTATACATAACCTTTGTGCCGCAGATGACGATGGAGCTTTTCTGTTTGACCCGGATCGATGCCAGAGGGAAACAGGAACCGAGAGGGGTGAAAATGCACAGTATCGGCATCGAAAGAGAACCGATGAACATCCAAAGCATGAGCAGAACGCCGCTCCCATCCTCCGCCCCGCCGTCCTCATCGCCTACCTTACCCTTCGAAGTATATCTTCAGGATGTTATCGACGAAGCAATCCCAGAAAGATCTCCTAAGGTTTTTTTACAAAGGAGAACGCCTTCCCTCTCACGGTTTACCGACCTCTCCCGCGCCGTTGCCGGAAAAGGTGTTGTTCTCCAGATCCGGGGTTAGATGGAGAGAGAAGACACCCCATTCTCCGTTGTCCTCGAAATGACAGTTTCTGATAGTTGCGTTGGTAACGTCAATATATATGCCGTTGTCACCGTTGCCTGAAAAGGTGCAGTTCTCTATCAGCGCCTGGCCATCCTGCAGGCCCAGTGCGTCCCCTTTACATTGGCTGAACGTGCACCCCATCATGGTCACGTTGGAATTCTCGCAAAGGATCCCGTCGGCGCCGGAATCCCGTATCATCGTGTACTCCATGACCACGGTGGTGTCCATTATGTGCATGCCGCTCTGATAACTGCGGTACTGCATATTGCTCAGCGTGGAGTTCCGTATGGACCCGCAGCCGTAGATGCTCATCACGAAACCGTATTCGCTGCCCCTGCCCCGAACGGTGGAGTTCTCTATCACGAGGCTGCTTCCCTCCAATGTATGGATGCCGAAGCCGTGCAGTTTCGTATCCTCGAAAAGGACGGTGGAGTTCCTGATCTCCAGGGTTCCGCCCCGAAGTACGACCAGATCGCGTCTGAACGAGATGTTCCGTCCTTCGATAACGTATAACTCGTCTATCACGAGGTCATCGTAACCAAGGTATTCGACCTTTAATTGTACCGATTTGTAATAGGCCCCATAACCTGCCGGAATAACCAGGACTACACATACTATAATGGAGATGATGTATCGCAATACCATTCTCCTCTTTTTGACTCCGAGCCATTCAAATTCCCGTCCGGCTATTTTAAGCAGAAGAGGAATCATTCCCAGCATCAGGAATCCGATAATGGTAAAGGTAACGGTATATGAAAAAATTTGATCCAAAAGGAGAAAAATGAAGAAAAAGAGACAACCAAAAGAGATTGTCAGAAAGGGGAATATGGTCATATTGTTAGGACGGTGAAGCGGAGTATCCTGAGTCAGTTGATTAATCTGAACTGTCGGGATCTGGTTTTGTTTCATTTTGACCAGAAAAAAGGAATAATCCATTATTATACTAGCGGATAGAAAGACTATGAGTATGTTCCCATTCCATACGATTAAAATAATATATTCAATTTCATTTATTGATAGAAGAAAAATACCAATCGTGGATAGAATCAGATAGACCGATGTAGAAATAATAACGTGTGGAAAAAAAAAGAACAAGACCTTGTGATAACCTTTTAAAGGAAGAAAACGAATCTTGTCAGTAAATAAATTATTTACGTCCATACCTCCAATACTTATGGACAACAAAGAGACAATAGAAAATACGAAAAAACCTGAAAATATAGGAATATCAACCATCTCTATGGGTCGGTACATAAACGCCAGAACAAACAGCGTTCCAAATACTAACAAGAGTATTATACTAATTATAACTCGATGGAATTTCAGAGAATGATGAAGGTTGAGTTCAAACAAAGCCCACTTTCCGTTCTTAATATTGGGGTATTTGATCCTCATTTTACGGAATCTCCCCCTTCTGTACCATATTGTCCCGGAGGGTACTTCCTGTTGGTAGTTGTTCTGGACTACCCTCATATATTCTACGGTCCTGTCCGGATGGAATTCCAGGCCATAACGAGACATGAAAACCACTGTTACTATCGTGATCCCGCTAACAAATACAAATGAAAGCCAGAACAATGGATCAAAGGTCCGAGCCGCAGCCACATGTATCGAAGCCAGCGGAAAAGAAAGAAGGATGTTGATCGGAGGATTAAGATGAAAATCCCTCCAAATCGAGTGAAAATCGTGGTCAGGTAGATATCTGTTTAGGAAATAGAGGAACTGAACAATGGAAGATAATACCGTCGTTATTATCACTAGGATTATCAAGCGTTTTATTGCTGTTGATTTAATACGATAGAACAAGGAACCAATAAGGGGAATCAGGCTCATCATAACGATAGAAAATGCCGTTAAGCTCAATAATAGCCTTCCATATTCCATCAAACCTATATCATCGTTCTTCCTTGAGAGAAAAGCATAGAACAGAACGCATAGCAGAGAAATTATTATTGTTGTTCGGAATTGTTTTTTCAGTTTAAATCTCATGATATTGTGGATGTTGATATTCTTAATCGTGAAATATTCCATCTCGGATATTCTTAGAGTTATCGTTGCCCCCAATATAAATGCTACAAATCCCACGACACAATGACATGCGATTACGAGAGGTTCATAATTTTTGATTCTACCACTGCTATCCTTGAATATAAAAGCCAACATAAAACAAGCAAATAAAATAGTCACGATCATAAAAATATGCAGGATTATCTGAGAATAGCTTTTCCTTACCTCCCGTATATAATTCCTGATTTTCGCCCTTGCCATGTCTTTCAGCAGCCTTTCCAGCTCCTTTCCGTCCATGGCCTCCATTTTCACACCATCCAGCGCTTACTTATCTCCTCTTCCTCATCTTCTTCTCAGTCACCGCCAGGAACACGTCCTCCAGCCCGCTCCCCTTTCCCAGGTGCGCCTCCTTCCTGATGTCCTCGATGGCGCCCTCGCTGACCTTCTCCCCCCTGTGCATGATGAGCACCCTGTCGGCCAGCTCCTCCACCAGGTCCAGCATGTGGCTGCTTATGATGATGCTCGCCCCCCGCTTCCTGGCCGCCCTCACCAGGTCCTTGAGATACCTACCGCCCTTTGGGTCGATGCCGTACAGAGGTTCGTCCAGCAGTATCAAGCTCGGTCGGTGCAGAAAGGAACAGATGATGTTGACCTTTTGCTTCTGGCCCTTCGACAGGTGTTGCGTTATCTCGTCCCGCTTGTCGATGAGATCCATCTTTTCGAGCATCTTTTCAGCACGTTCTTTCCAGTTCTCGAGCTTGTAGAACCTCGCCGTGAACAGGATGTGCTCGTCAACGGTCAGGAACATGAATGGATTCGGTATCTCGGGAACGTAGGCGAGGCCCTCCTTGGCGTTCACCGGGTCCTTCGCCAGCTCGCGGCCGTTCAAGACTATGCGCCCCGCGTCGGGCCGCAGAAGGGTGCACATGCACCGCAGCGTGGTGGTCTTTCCCGCGCCGTTGGGGCCTATAAGACCCAGCACCTCGCCGTTGGCGACCCTGAAGGATAATTTCTTCACCGCACGGACCTTCTTGAAGGATTTGTCTAGCTTCTCCACCTCGATCATGACAGCACCCGGCCTCCGGAGTGATGAAGGAATCTCCGGGGGCGTTATAATAACTGCATTAATGTATAATAATTGTTCCGCCTGGGATGGACGAGATGGCTTGTATGGGTGGTGGTTTTATCCCGGGATTCAGAACGGAGGGACTACGTCCTTTCCGATCGGCGTCTCGCCGACCTTTAGGGCCATGGCCCCTACTTGATAACCATTTCATGTTTTTGTAAAAGGTCCTGCGTTTCTTACGTCGCAGGCCCTTTTACATTAAGAGAGTCTGTAGAACGGTAATGCAGATATACGGTTCAGATCACCTTCTCGATCTCCGCCGACAGCTTCGAGTACGGATTCTCCGACGGACCGCCGATTCCCCTGTAGGCCACATCTCCGTCCCTATCGATGATGTAGAGGGTCGGTATACCCGGATTATCCCCGTACTTGTAGTCCTCCCAGACCCCCTGCCCCCTCGCTGCGAAACGCCAGTTGCACCCGTGCTCGTCCCTGAAGCTCTCCAGCATCTCGTCTGTTTCGCTGCTGTCCGTATCGATGGAGACGATCTCAAGGCCCCTACCCGCATATGCGAACTCGAGCTGTTTCAGTTCGTCCATCTCGGCCACGCACGGGCTGCACCACGTCGCCATAAAATCCAGCACCACCACGTTTCCGTGAAGGTCGTTGAGCGAGAAGGAATTACCGTCCGTATCGGTGAGATGGAAGTTGGGTGCGTTGAGACCTCGCTCGATTCCCACAGAATACTCGGTATGCGGAGTATCCTTATCCTCATCCACGACGAAGTAATAGACCGCCGCCACCACGAGTACGGTGAGCACAAGTCCGAAGACCAGCTCGGGAGCCCTGTTCCTGGCCATTTTGGCGACGGCGCCCCTCCATCCCGCCAGCAGCGGTTCGCCATCTCCATTGGCGTTATCCTTGACTCTCCCCTTGATGTTCTCCTTGTTGGTCTTCTCTATTTTTTCTTTCCCTTTAACCTTCCCTTTATCCTTCCCCTTATCTTTCCTTGTGTCATAATCTTTATCCTTGTTCCCGGAACTCTTCTTTTTCTTGCTGCTGCCCCGGTTCTTCCGCCTTTTTTTCGACAAACTGACACGCTCCCATGATTGCTACCCGGTGAACGACCACATGACATATAACGGTATTTCGTCCTTTGGCTACTGCTGAGTTATAACGGTTCCTACATATCGGGATCAGCTGAACGTGGTCTCCAGTATGAACTCGATCTCGATGGTCCCCGGCGTGCATCCGGGAGCGGTGGCGGTTATTGTCGGCGTCAGTGTCTCCTCCACAGAGCGAAGTATGGTCTTTGC
>CAYRFL010000054.1:24561-27075 GCA_964423515.1 uncultured archaeon | reverse complement strand
TGCCGAGTAACGCCTCGGCAAATACAGGCGTATCTCTGATACGCCAGGACCCGAAAGGATCAAATGCATCTCCGATGCATCCGGGTTTTAAGCTTGACAATGTGCGCAGGATCGCAGACTCGAAGAGCCGATTCTGCTTCATAAGAGGAGGAATGAACGTGAGACCCAAGAGTATATCGATCATGCAAATGCTGATAGCACTGTCTATCGTCGTCTGGGCCCTTGGCGCTGCTGTTTGCGTCGAGGACTGCGAAAGAACGGTAACACTGGAAGATAATGCCGGTAAAGGCTCTCCAGAGACAGGATCCCTCACGCGAGACCCCGATATGGAAGATCCCGTTGCAGATGCCGGCGAAGACCGGACGATCGATCAGGGCACCACGTTGACGTTCAACGGCAGCGGAAGTACCGACAATGTTGCGATAGACAACTACACATGGACGCTATCGGACTCCACCCTCGACTCGCTTTATGGAGTGTCGCCCGTGCATACGTTCCAGTATGCAGGATTATTCGAGGTCATATTGAATGTGACGGATGAGGCGGGGAACTGGGATACCGATATTATGAACGTCACTGTGAACGATACGGCAGCCCCGGAGGCGGATGCGGGTCTCAACGTCATCGCGAACCAGGGTGATACAGTCACGCTGAACGGCAGCGGAAGCACGGACAACGTGGAAATCGTGAATTACACGTGGACCTTCACCGATGACGGGGAGGTCAGTCTGTACGGGGTCGATCCGGCCCATACCTTCGAAAATGCTGGGACCTTCGAGATACAGCTGAACGTTTCGGATGCTGCTGGCAACAGCGATACGGACCTGATGACACTCACTATCAATGATACAGAATCCCCGAAGGCCATAGCGGGCTCCGACAGGGAGGTGTACGTGGGAGATACCGTGACCTTCAATGCCAGCGGGAGCACGGATAACGTGGGCATTTTTAATTATACCTGGTCCTTCCAGTCGGGCGGCCCAAGAGTGTACTACAGCGGCGCTTTCGATTTCGTTTTCGACGGCGAGGGCAGCTATACCATCACCCTCAATGTCACCGACGCCGCCGGGAACTGGGCCTTGGATACCATGGTCGTTACGGTGATGAACGCCTCCGTGCCCAGAGCGGTGATAACACCTATTCCGGGATCCGTAGAGATAAACGGTTCGCTGACCTTCGATGCATCAGGCTCCACGGCCGGTGCGGATTCGGTGATCGAAACATACGGATGGAGGCTATATAGAATGGGTGATACAGTATCCATGGTAACCGGGGAGAGCATCCAGTACAATTTCACGTCCTGGGGCATCTACGAGATGAGGCTGACCATTATAGACAGCTCCAATGCTTCCGCCAACACATCGGTCATGATACTGGTCGGCGATCTCATCAATTTCACCGGATTAGAGGCGAAATTGCCCGATAATGGCTCGGTGATCGTGGATTTCGGCTCCCTCATCGAGAGCCATTACGAAGGGATACTGGGGATCACTTGGTGGATCGAGCATGACGAAGCCGGAAACGTGACCGAGAGGAAGGTCGTAACCGAACCGGCCGATATCAAGACGATATCGCAGGAATATTCCATGAAGGGAGAATACGAGCTGTCCCTGGAGTTCGAAACAGCCTTCGGCCCCGTGGTCCAGAAGGAGATCGTCACCATTCTCGGAGAACCATCCACCGGGAACGCGCTTCCCGTTATAGAGCTTATAACCCCTCCCGAGGGAAAGACCATCCAGGGGAAGGGGTTCATTCTGGATGCCACGGGATCCTATGACCCGGACGACGACCTGAACGGGAACGGTAAGATCGACGACACCGAGATGAACAATCTCACTTACTCATGGCATCACAGGTTCGGGAACGTGACAGAATTGGTCGACCCGTACCTGTATCCACCGGTATCGGATCCTCCGGGCATGAGAATGCTGCTCAAACTCAACGATGTGGGGGAACACGTCTTCATCCTGACTGTCCGGGATAAAAGCGCTGGTGAGAACTCCACGAACATAACGATAACGGTCAAGAAGGATACGACAGACTTCACTCCGGCAGGTCATCCGGATACCTGGGATGATGCGACATGGGCCGAGTGGCATGAGAGCTGGAAGGACTACAGGCTGGACCCGCTGGATAACCTTGACGGGGACGAGTGGCTAAATTACGAGGACTCCGACATCGATGGTGATGGTTTCTGGAACCAGGATGAACTGGACAAGGGTTCGGATCCCACAGACCCGAAATCCGTCCCCGGAGGCAAGAAGGAAGAGGATACCAACTGCACGCTCCTCGTCGTACTCGTGATAATCTTCGTCGTTATACTCCTTATGATGATAATGATATTCACTCGCGGGAAGGAGAGCCCGAAAGCCAGTTACAAAAGGAAGGATCAAGGCGGCGATTTCCTCTAGTGCCGCTTGTTGGTTCGCCAAAATAGACCCGGAGTTGCGATCGAGGCGTAACGCCGATCATGCATGTACTTTTGTTCAACGGAGGAGGGTACATTTGTCGGTG
>CAYRFL010000054.1:0-24461 GCA_964423515.1 uncultured archaeon | reverse complement strand
TAACGCCGATCATGCATGTACTTTTGTTCAACGGAGGAGGGTACATTTGTCGGTGACGGTAGAGTAATTTGTCGGTGACAGTAGAGTACATTTGTCGGGTGCATTCACGGACATTTGTTGGTCGGTATCGGAGACATTTGTCAATTTCGGGGTTCCGACTGAAGCACACGCTCCAAGCTCAATTCATCGACGCCAGTGAGTACAATTGTCGCGGTAAATGCCGACAACGTCGCTTTCGACCCGGAGTGAACCGTGAACACGTTCTATAGCAGTTTCATTTGTAATGATGTGGGCAGTCCGGGTTCAACTCCACCTCGAGCTCGTCGGACATGTTGTTGATACCGTGATAGTAGAACATGTTCTCCAGGCAGCGGTCCCTCTGCCCCGATATCACCTTGAGTCCCTCCCTGACCTGTACGGCCGAGACAACCGCCGTGGTGGTTATCTCCGCGGCCATCTTGTCCTCGAAATAGGTAACGTCAACGCCAGTGCAGGAAAAACGCTTCTGCAGGATCGCGAAATGGGTCTTGTTCATGCTGCATTCGAGGCAGGGCGTATCGGGCGGGAGCATCACCTGGACCTTGCCGATGAAGCCGTTGGTGGCCGCGTCGATGTAGGGTATGTCGTTGTAATAGCAGTGAGCGTTGATGTGCAGGCGTGCGTCTATGTTGTCGAGACAGCCGAAAACGATGTCGAAACTGGGTATGAAGTCCTCTCCCAGCTCCTGGATCTTGGCATTATGAGTGATGACCTCCACCTCGTCGTCCAGCTCACTTGCTGCCCTTCCCACAACGTCGGTCTTGAGGGATTTTCTGTTGGCGTCGATGTCCCGAAAGAATACGCATCGATTGAGGTTCGAGCGTACGATATAGTCCATGTCAACCAGGGTCAGGTGCTTGAAGCCGGAGAGCACGAGGTTCTTCACGGTCTCGTTTCCTATCGCGCCGAGGCCCACGACGAGCACCCTGGCCCCAAGGATCTTGTCCATGTCGAGGAATCCGATCCGCTTGGAGCGTTCCAGTTTATCCTCGTTCAATCTGTCCGCTCTCAATACGATCGCTTCATCTTCTCCGCTCATAACAGCCACCCTGTTTTAATCCGCTAAGATAATTGACCTTATCTTTGAACCAGAGAATCCCTTGGTAAAGGTTCGATATGAAAAGCGATATCACTATAACTACGACACCCAGGATGACCCAGAGAGCGACCTTCTCGCCGAGAAACATCGCAGATCCCACCACGATGACACTGTAGGACGTGCCCCCGATTACCGCGAACAGCCTGTGCGACCGCTCGTGAGAGAAAGCGGCGGTCATCCCGATTATGGATAATATTCCCAGCACAATGACTATGATTATGTACGGGTTCGTGAATACGTGACCCCAGTGTGCCGGACTCAGCGGATCGAATCCCTCTCCACCGATTCGTTTACCCACCGCGTCCATTCCCACCTTTGAGAGCAGTACTACACTGCCGTCAATGATCCCGATGGCCAGTGCCACGAGCCTGGCCAGCCAGGGGGAGTGCTCCGTTCTGTCCCGAACTTTCTCGTGGGTATGCTTGACCTTCCTTGAGATCTTCTTTCTTTTTTCACGTACTTTCTTCTTGATCGCCGCCCGATGTTTTTTTCTCCCGGTGCTCACATTCTTATCCACAACTGCGGAGGTTGTTGGCAATCCCTTTCGGGAGCCTCGATCCCTGTTGGATCCCGCCCGGGAGTTTCCAGTGGTGGTCGATCCCGAACTTGCCTTATCTTCCGTACCGCGGGTTCGACCTCCATTCATAGAATACCCACCCCGAATGCAGCTATCATTCCCACTCCGACGAACACTCCGGCGATGGAGAGCGCATCCATCTTGGATATGGGTTCTCTGTTGATAAGGCGGGCAGAGATCGCCTGACTGGGATACACCAGTGCCAGGAGAGGGCCGACCACGGAGACCTGGGCGACCGATAAAGCCATCAGATACATTGACGCGCACATGGCCTTCAGTAATACCGCGCTCAGAAAGGGAGGTCGTTTGAGGAGATGCCAGACCTTTTTGCTGTCGAGATTCCCCAGGTGCACGGGTCCGGAGAAACGCGTGGTCCTCTTGAAGAGCGTTGCGGATAGGCCCCAACCTACGGCAGCTATGAAGGACAGAAGTATCGCAATGGATTCCTCGATAATCATTTCTCCGCCCACCTCATTCGAATTCGGTACCGCAGCTGGGACACTGCTTCATGCTCCCGCTCACTGTGGTATTGCACATGGAGCAGATAAAATCATCGTCATCCGTATCTTCAGTGCTTTCATTCTCTTTTGTGTATACCTCATCGATCCCGTCCCGGACCGCCCCTCTCCCCCGGACACGGTCCTCCTTGCCTTCGTGGATTGCCGGACCGCATTTCGAGCATATCCCGTCCCTATCCGTCATGTTTCCTCCGCATCGGGAGCAGGAGATGGACCCTCCCTCTTCGAAGTAGGCGCCGCATCTCGGGCAGAATGTATCCTCCGGTATCACCATGGCACCACACCCGGAGCACGTGCTCTCACCCACACGGGTCCCGTTCCCTCGTCCTCTGGAAAGGGGGGGTCCGCCGCCTCGCTTTCGCCTTGTCCTCATTATGATATTGTGGAGAATGGACATGATGATGACCATTATGATAAAAACTACCAGAATGGTGCAGCAGTTGTTCTCGAACCATTCCAGTTCTTCCCCCCCGGATTCCTCGTCTCCCTCTATGACGAATGTGACATATGTTCCGTTCTTTGAGATATGGGCCGTTTCGTTTATCCAGATCACGGGATAGTAGGAATGGACACCGGCATTGATACCCATGGAAAGGGAGCTGATGGTATAGTTGACACCGTGGACATAATCATCGCTGGTGGAGGCCGGTCTCATGGGGTAATGCGTGTTGTTGTCTATCACCGCACTGACCCCAGTGGGCTCCCTGCCGTTGGGATTTTCGTATATGACGCTGAATAAGAACGCGGTGTTTTCCGTCCCGCTCATGGGAAGGACCATGAATGAACGGACCGCGGATACGATGCTGATGGATGGGTTGGCTCCCGTGACGTTCTCCCTTCCGCCCGGCGTCTCCACAATGAATGTATAATTATATGTGCCGGGCCGGAAGGTTGGAAAGCTCCTCTCCACGTAATATGTCCTCACACCCCCCGAGATAAGATGGTGAAGAACGGTTATGGTAGATGCATTTCCAATGCACAGGGTGATGGATGTGATATTCTTTCCCGTGGAAACGCCGATGGTGAAATTGAAGAGGGTATAGTCCAGTCCGGCGGCTGGAGTGACATTGGCTGTGAAATCGTTGTTTCGAGGAGAACATTCCCCGGTTGTGCCGACCGTCCCGAGAGGAGCGATCCGGGAGAGTGCAGTGGTAGAAAAGACGGACGACGGCGGAGTAATGATGGTAAATAGAGTCGTTAGAATCCCAATTACGATGAATATATAGAGAAGGGTCTTTCTCTGGATCATGGATTCCACGTCTATTGAGGTACTGGCCGCACTTCGGAGGCCATCTGCAGAATGTAAATCATATTATTTAATAATTCCACCGGAACGAAAAGGATAGGGCCAACGAACGATGCTATTTCTCCTCATCCACTTCTTCAAGGGCCTTCTTCAGCCGCTCACTTCTTCTCCTTCGCACGTTCAGCACCTTCATGAATGATATGATCAACAGCAGGAATAGAAAATAGATGACGAGGAACCACCATGAGTCTCCCTCATCTCGTTCGATCTCTTCTGGCTCCTCTCCGATGTCCGTCAGCTCGACGCTGGTTATCACGATATTGTTGTTCTCCGACTCCTCTATCCAGGTCCCGTCGGGGTCTATCCGGAAATAGAGGGTAATGTCATCGAGTATCTTCTCTGCGGGAACGTCGTCTGACGCCATGGAGCGAGGTATTCCCGCCACTTCCAGTTCAACCGTGGCCCGGCCAGGCTCCCCGAACTCGAAACCGTCGATCTCCACAAGGCTCCACGGTTCCAATCCGGGAGGATCGCGGTCCATGTAGAGGGCCGTGACGACATCGAAGCTATCGAGCGGTTCCACAGCCCCGACGAACAGCTTGCATATACCCCCGATATCTCCCTTGAGGCTTACGTTGATCCTGAGCCGAATCGTCTCCGAGGCGGCAGAATAGCTGACGTTGATGAGGTAATCGTCTATGGATATATCAGGAAGCAGACCAGGTGTCCGGATGAACCTGGGAAGCAGCGTATTGGTTATGGAATCCTCCCTGAACATGGAGAATCCTCCCCCTGTGGCGATGTACATCACGTCCCCGTATCTCGAGAAGGATTCCACCATGTTCTGCACGAGGCCGTCCTCCCTGGTATAGCTATTGATGTATTCCCCGTCCGGTGTGAACAGATAGGCGCCGGCTCCCGTGGCCACCCACACCTTCTCCCCATCATAGAAAACGTCGCGTATCCTCGTGTTCTTCATACCGACGTTCTGGTCCAGGTTGAGCCACTGTCCCGTTTCAAGGTTATAGCACACGGCACCACCCGCTGTTCCGGCCCACAGGAATCTCTTGTGATTATGACGGAACACATCCACGGCGAACACGTTGTTGTCGGGCATATCCGTGGCATGATAATATCTCTCGCTGGTCTTCCATTGTCCCTTTTCCTCTATGAGTTCGGTTATGCCCTTGTCCGTGGCGATGAAGGCATGCCCCTCCAGGATGTCGATGTCCCATGCCCAGTCCCCCGCGATGTTCTTGGGTGATTGGAAGTTGGTGGTCTCCCCGCTCTCGCCGTCATAAAGGGTGACCCCCGCATCGGTGCAGAACCAGTATTCATCCTTCTCGAAGCTCTTTATCTTCAGTACGTCGTCGGCCACGAGCCCATCCTCGGTGGTGAGGGTCTCTATCTCTCCGTCCCTCCTTATTATGTTCACCCCGCCGCCATCGGTGCCGAGCCATATGCCGTGATCGTCTGCATGGGCCGTGTAGACGAAATTGTTAGTAAGCCCATCGTCGGCCGTTATCACAATAAAGGAGCTGCTGTTCGGTTCGTACTTGGTGACACCACCGTATGCCGCAACCCATATATCCCCCGTCTGCTCATCCTTTATCACCTGTCTGATGTCGTTGGAGGCGAGACCGTTGGACGTCGTCAGGGACTGCCAGTTGCTCCGGGAAGTGTCGTATATCCGAATGCCGCCGGAATCGAGGATATATATCTCTCCCGTATCGTCGTCCCTGAAGTTCCTGCCGTCAACCGACGTGATACCGGTAAGCTCCCCCTCGTCGAAGGACAGGGGCATGAAACCGTTCACGCCGCTCCACTCGTCCATGTAGTACAGCTCCTTTCCGCCCACGAAGACCTCGTGCCCCCTGGAATAGAGCGTTTTGAGCTCCGCCGCCAGCATGTCCGGGCTCTCCGTGTAGTTCCACCACTCGTCACCGGGCTTGTAGTATCTGGCCAACCCTTCGTCGGTGAGTATCCATAGGACGTTTTCGCTGGTCGCGACGTCTATGACCTCGTTTCCCGGCAGGAAGGCCATGGAGTAGAAGGAGGTGTTCAGCGAGCCATTCGCTTCCATCGCCAGTTTCAGTACACCCTTTTCGCACAGGACCCAGAAACACTCCTCGAACTCGTCGCCTACGCTCTTTTCATACCTTCCGGCGTCCGTGCCGGGAACTGTGAGAGCCTCGTCGGTGCGGGTCGTCGTGTTGAACAGAACGAGAGCGCTCTCGTTCTGGACGAGGAGAAGGTCTTCGCGGGCGGCAATGGAAAGCGGTGAGCGTATGTTGTTTACGAGGTAGCGGTTCCATGAGACGTCCTCTCCCGAGAGCACACCCCTGAAGAGTTCGGAGGACTGGGCCACCCACACATTCTCCTCCTCATCCAGGCATTGGACCGGTCTCTTGAGATGGGTGCCCAGTATCGTCTCGGAATTGATCCACCTCGCAGGTGCGGCACCCCCGGGCAGGATGGATATCGACGAGTTGCTTCCGGCCACGAGGATCCCGTCCCCTGCGTTCATGTTCCGAAGGCCCGGGGCGGGGGCGTTGATGTTTATCTTCATTTCCTCCATTTCCCCGCCGGATGCGGTGCATAGCTCTCCCTTGACGAGAGCGAAGACCTCCTCTCCGACTATGGTTGTATCCTCGAGTCCGGGTATATCGAGGGAATGCTCATCCGTTCCCTCCCTGAGTAGAAGACGATCCCCCGATCTGAGAAGGATGGTATCGCCGGAAACAAGGATCGACTCGATATCACCCTCCATACCCGCATCCCACAGCGTCCCGTTCTCCTTTAGTTCCCCCGGGCTCCCTTCCGGGCCGGAGGCATAGGTGTATCCGAATACATCTCCCTCTCTTGCCAGGGCGAGTCGGAGGGCGATTTTGTCTCCTTCAAGGGAGATTCCGTAGATCGATCCGGCATCACCGCCCTTGATATCATCCATTCCGATTCTCTCCTCGTGGCTCGCTACCAGAATACCGTCGGAGAATCCCACGAACACCACGTCGAGGAATCCATCGATCCAGCGGTATTCCCCCAATTTCCCCGGCGTACTCTCCTGGTTGAGAATGTTGAATTCCAGGTGGTCGTCGGAATCCAGGGTGACCAGCCTATCCTCTTCCACGAGTACTATTCCCTCGCTCACGCCACCATCCTCTCCTTCCCCTACCAATGGAAAATAATCCAGTACTTCATTCAGTTTGACGCTCCCGGGCAGTTCGATATTCTCGAAGACGTCTTTCCCGATATCGTATCGGAAGAGGTCCTCCTCGCCCTGAAGATAGATCGCATGGCAGTTATTCCTTGCTCTCGATATGTTCTCCGTAAGGCCCTTCTCGCTGTCCCTGATCCTCATATCTCCCGTGGACGGGGAGTGCTCCAGTATCAGATGATCTCCCATGGCCCAGAGGGATTCGCCAACCGTGTCAATGGACGTGAAGTTGACCGAGGAGAAGAACGTGTAGGGAATATCGCCCATGGCATCCGAACGTCGGATCATTGGGAAGGTTGCTGGTAGCGGTATTGCGTTTTCATCATACCCGGCCCCATCCGCGGATCCCGCACCGTAGTTACCAGCCTTCACCGTTTCATCTTTCGGACATACGGTGATGGAAGTATCTCTAAAAGGGGTACTAAAAAACATGAGCGGGATGGTGGAGATCAGGATAAGGATGACCGATATTGTTGTCAATACTCGATTTCGAGGCATATTGTTCACTCGCTGGTCCGTTCTCGCTTCGTATTATGATTTCCTCGATTTATACCTATCCAGTATAAAAATGTAAAAGGGGAGAAAGACAACGAAGAGCGACAGTATGAGGATGCTCCTGTCCTTCTCCTTCATCACGTTGAACGTACCCGCCGCGGAGGGTGAGGCTATCCCGTCCGCAACCTTCACCTCCATGCTGTGTTCCCCCGCATCGAGCCCGGATATATCTATCACATGTACCCATCTCGTTCTGCCGGTCGCATTCTCCCATTCACCGCCGTCGATACTTATCATTATTCTGTAATCGATCCGGTCGGTGTCGATATCCCCCCATGACAGCACTCCGGAGACCTCGAGCCCCTCTCCCCTCATCATTGGCTCCGGCCGACCGATCGTTATCATGGGTTTACCGGAGAGGTCGATCTTCGCTACATGGGATCCGTCATTCAGGTTCGATATGATATTATCCGTGCTGATACCGTCCTTTTCCAGCACGATCCGGTACGGTGTCAACGTCTCCATTGTACCCGAGGAATTCAGAGAGGCGGACTTGAATCTCCGCGTGATCTTACTCCGGTTTTTTAGGGAGCCCTCATATACCTTGCCCTCTTTGTTATTGATCGTAAAATTGGTGCCGAGCAGAGGATAACCGTCCGTGTTCACCACGTTGATTGTAAGGTATTCGAAATATTCGATGCTCCCGCTGCGCTCGTTCCGGGCCAGCTCTACATCGGATTCGACGATCTCCATGGACGCCGGTCCTCCCCCTGTAAAGCTGTTGTCGGTTATTGTGCATTTGGAGTTGTTGCAGTACACTCCGATGGAGTTGCCCGAAAGATTATTTTCTGCGATAGTGACGTTTTCACAATAATCGATGTATATCCCCGAGTCAGTGCAGTCGACAATGCTGTTGCCGACTATCCGACCACCGCTCTCGTATAGGCTGATTCCATCCTTGCAGTTCTCGAACACGTTTCCCACGAGGATCGGGGACGAGATCATGGAATATACCCCGTACTCCGAGTTGTTCCGTAGAAGATTGTTCTCGATGAGTGGTTCCGAGTGAGCGTCCATGTATATGCCGTAATGCAGGTTGTTCTCCAGAGTGTTGTTGCGGATGATGGGGTGTGATGCCCCGACCTTCATGCAGTCCATGACACGGATGCCCGTATCGAGGGTGCTGATGGTGTTGTTCTCGATGAGGGGGGAGCTTGCCTGGCATTTTACGCCGAAGCGATGCACGTTACGCATGATATTGTTCCGTATCGAGATATCGAGCTCGTTGAGATGTATGCCCGTGTTGCAGTACTCGATGATGGAGTATTCCACGATGCTCCCGGGATCGGCGTCCCTTGAAAAGGTAATCTTGCCCCAGTCCCCCGCTTCCGGCACGGACTCGTTGGACGTGAACAGTATCCTGTTTTCCTCGGTTCCCCGGGCAATCATCTTTCCCTCGATGTTCAGCTCCTTCGGGTTGAGACAACCCGGTCCGTCGTAACCGAAAAAAACCTTTACACCCGGTTCGATGATGAGGGTCTGTCCCCTTTCAACTACGAACCGATCCTCCAGATGATGGGTGGAATTCTCGGTCCACAGGATAACCTTCTCATCATGCTCGCCGTTCCGGAGGCTGCTGCTTCCTGTTGCGGTATACGGCAACGTCGAACAAGCGATACAGATCATCGACAGGCACAATATGACCGCGTAACTCCTCATCCGTGATACCTTCCTGTGGAGGATTGGGGGTTAATGATAGAATTGTGTTCCCATATATAGATTTTGGAGCTCTTATTCGGAAGGTTCATGTATGCGGCATCGCTGAGATTTGGTGATAGATTTGCCAACCGTTCCCGGGAAATGGAGATCCGTCCCCAATACTCCGAGGCCTGGCCGCGATATGAGGGATCGGTCAATAAAGAGTAAAACAGGAATGAACTAGATCCCCATGTGGGGATTATGAAGAAAGGTTCGTTCATTCCTCTTCTTTCGGTACCTGTTCTTTCTTCTTGCCCTGTTTCACATGTATCAACAAGAGGACTATCAACATGATCAATATTCCGATACCAAGCATTATCACGATGATGAAATCCGTATCGATCTGCTCCACATCGATCGTCTTTTTGATGGAGGGATCCCCAATCCCGTCGGACAATTTCACATGGACCGCACTGCCTTCCTCCACATCCGAGGATTCGCATTGATATGCCCATCGAGATTTGCCGGTAGCTTCCTTCCATTCTCCGTCCTTTACCTGTACCAGCACCCTGTAATCCATCTTTTCCGTGTCCAGGTCACCGAAGTCGACCTTTCCCCGGAATGTGACCGTCCCATCTGTTTTTTCCTGCGCCGCCATCGTGACCTTGGGAACGAAGGATTTCTCGATCTTTACCTGTACAAGGTCATTGGTGAACTGGCTGACCTCGTTGACCGTCGTGATGCCGTCCTTCTTTACGGTTACCTTGTACGGGACAAAGCTCTTGGTCTTTCCCGACGGATCGATCTCCATGTACGGAAGTCCCACGAGATACGTGCTGCTGCCCCCCAGGTCCTTGGTGGTGACCTCGGTCCCCAGTGCGTCGGTAATGGTCATGGAGGTTCCCTTGATAGGATAGCCGTCTGAATTCACCGCCTGCAGCACGATATGCTTGTCGGAGCTGATGATACCGTTGTGGATGTTGTCGTTCTGTACGATGTCACAATCGACCATCTCAATCGATGTGGCCTGTTTGGTCCCCTTGAACTCGTTGTTCTCTATCTTTCCTTGGGCGTTGTGAGCGGAGACGCCTATGACGTTGTCCTCGAAGACGTTGTCCTCGATCGTGAGTTCGTTGCCATAGCTCGTATAGATGCCGTATTCCTTGCTGTCCTCGAACTCGTTATCGGTTATCTCGTCCATGCTGTTGATAAGAGCGATACCGATCCTGTTGCCTGTAAATTCATTATCCTCGATCTGGAGTTCGGTATTGGTGGTGTATATACCATATTCGCCGCTGTTTCGGAAAACATTACCCTTGATGACGGATTCGGATCTGGAACACGCCAGGATCCCGAAGTAATCGCAGTTATCGAAGACATTGTTCAGGATGGTGGGGTTCGGTTGATGTGACGTATCCCCCTTGATCCTTATACCGATGTTTCGCGTGCTGATGTAGCAGCCGGATATGTGAGGTGAGCTCTTCACCACCTTCACGCCGTACTTACCTATATGACGCATCGTACAGTTCTTGAGGGTCACGTCGCATCGGTCCGGTTGCACTCCCTGTGTGCTGTATTCTATTATACAATGCTCCATAATGCTGTCGGGGTCTGCCTGTTTGTGGAATTTCACCTTGTCCCAATCATAGGGAGCGGGATTAGTAGCATTGGACGTGAAAAGTATCGGATTGTCCGGAGTGCCCCGTGCGATCAATTTTCCGTACACCCGGAAAGTGTGTGGGTTTCCCTCCATGGCCCCCGCATAGCTGAACTTTATGGTCACGCCCGGCTCGATGATGAGGGTCTCGCCCTCGAGAACCTTGAACTTCCCGTCCACGTAATGGGTCGAGTTCGCTTCCCAAGTGATGATCGTGTTCTCTCCGTTCCTTGTATTGAAAACGACCTGTGCTCCTGCGCCCGCCGGGACCGCCGCCATCAGCAGCAGACCGAGAAGAATCAGCGTTCCGACGAGATATCCATTTCCTATCATTCTCGAACCTGTATATTTCATAGTATCACTCTGGTGTTCTTCAAATTCGTCATAACTTTTTTTCATATATATTGATTTTGGTACATCGTTTAAATCGATAATTCTGATCTTTGATGGACATAAATACGGAAATGGTCGGGTGCCCATGCTACTTGGTTAAATAAAAGAAAAGGCCCGGAATTCTCCCCGGGCCTGAAAGGAAATAGATGGTCTATTGTTTCCGCCTGACCAGAACGATGCTTATGATTATCAGAAGGAGAAGGGCCGCGATCCCGCCGATCATGATGGGAGTATAGGACGTTCCTTTCTCTTCGGGATAATCAATGTTTAGTTCAGGGAATTCGCCTTCGGCGGGTTCCTCGAGATATACGCTTCCGGGAGCGGCGATGCTGTTGATCACGAGCCTGCTTCCCGCATCCTCGGATACTTCGCCGGAGTATTCCTGCACGTCGAGGACCTTCCCGTCCCTCTTGGTCGTAACCTTCAGCTCGTACCAGCCCTCTTCGCCATCTGTGAGACCGATCCTGTATGTACCGGCGTCGGCGTTCTCGATAACGACCTTGGTATAATCGCTGCCGGTGGTCACCTTTGAACCGGGTATGCCTTCCTCGTTGCCCGATCGGACGACCTTACCGTTACCGGAATGTTGATCCTCGTCGTCGAGTACATGGAGGAATTTATCGGAATGCAGTTCGATCTCGATGGTGAGCCCGTCGGTCCAGGGCAGTATGGCGGTCTCCAGGGCATTTATGGCGTACAGCGTGCTCAGCTCCGGCATGCTCTCCCACCACCAGTCCTTCTGATTGACCCAGGATCCATCTTCGGACTGCCGCTGTATAAGGGCGGTCACCATATCCTCATACCATGGCTGGCTTATGGGTTCGCCGTAGAGCGTCATGGCCCTTGCGAAGGTCCAGTAGTAATAGTAAAGACCAGCCTGGCCGACGCCGGGATTCTCAGCGAAGGTGTAGTGTTCCTCGAGCCAGTTCACCGCAGCCTCTACCCTGCGGTCGTCCCTGCTCACTCCCCCCAGGAGGTAGCACCACAGTCCCGCAGTGGTCATGCTACCGTAGGAGGTCTGTCCGCCGGCGTGGGAGTAGCCGGGGAAGTAGATGAAACCCCCGTCGTTGTAGGAGGGATCTGTCGTGTCCTGCTGGCTGTAATCGGGATTGACTGACACAAGGTTCTGGCATCTCGTGGTGAAAATATCACCGTTCTCCCAGACGCTGTCATCCACATCGATATCGTAAACCGTATAGGCAGCGTGGAAGGCCATCAGAGCGAACTGGTTGTTGGATAGATCGGGTCGTCCGTCCCCGCCGTAGCCGATGCCGCCGACCCACCATTCCTCGTCTGAATTTTTCTGGGTCTTCTGAACACTTGCCAGATAGTTGATGGCGCTCTTCACGTCATCCTTGTATTCCGGGTTCCTGGTTGCGGAGAGGGCCACGATGCAAAGCGAGGTCTCATACACCACGTTGGTACCCGATGTGAAGGACCCGTCGGAGGTCTTCTGATCGATAATGTAATCCAGCGCCTTTGCGACGGCGGGATCATCGCTGCCGATGCCCCGGTTGAGAAATGCTGTAACTCCCATGGCGGTGATTCCGGGATTTCCAAGCCAGGAACCATCCGGGAGTTGGCGGGTTTTCAACCATTCCAACGCCTGATCGATCTTTGCGCGAGCGATCGCTGCATGATCCGTCATGTCTGTCGTCTCTGCGGTTCCAACCACCGATAGGACCGGCGTCATGAGGAACAGCAACCCTATTACTGCAATCCATATTCTATGAGCATTCCTAAACATAGACCATCACTTCCTTTGTTTCATATATGATTGTACATTGATTGGCATACGAATATATATAAATATTGATACATTGTTTAAATTATCCCGGGAATTTTTCACTGGGCCTCCGTTTTAACTTCAATACCTGTTCTTGAAATGATATATCGCATAGGCTATCGCGGAGCCCGCAAGGCCCACGAGGATGAACGCCAGCATCGCCCACGACCCGGATTCGCCACTTAGGGAGATGAACGATTCATCGCTCTCCACGTTCAGGTTCTTCTCCATGTACTTGTAGTTGTTGCCCTCGTCGGTCTCGGCGATGAGGTTCTCTGGGTCCACCGCCACCTTTACCTTGTGATTCCCCTCGCTCACCGGCCAGACGAATGTGACCAGCTTCTTGTCGCCGACGACGATCCTCGGAAGTCTCCTGGTATCGACCTCCCTCTCGTCCACGAACAGGGTGATGCTGACGTCCTCGGCCAGTAGCTCGCCCTTGTTGCCCACCGTAGCGGTGAAGGAGGCTATCTTGCCAACCGTCATCGACGTGACGGAGATCTCGCCGAGAATGAGCAGGTCCGGCATGATTATCTCGATGCTGAACGTGAGCTCGTTGTCCGAAAGTTCCTTCTCCCCCTCGCTTTGTGCTCTTATGGAGAAGCTGACGTTCTCACCGCTCTCCACCTCCGGCACCTCGACGTTGACGGCGATATAGATGCACTGACCAACGTCGAGCATGATCGCAAGCTCGTCGAAATCGTCCTCACGAGGTATGTAGAGTATGTCCCTGTCGAACTCCCTGGTATCGATGATACCGGTGAAGTTGGCGGCCCTCATCGTGGAGAGGCTGTCCATCTTGTGATTGAGGGACAGGTACGGGAAATAGAGCTTCCAGTCCTCGTCGAGCAGGTCGCGGGATATGTTCAGGAAGCCCGTATCGATGGCGTTGCCGAGGTTCTCCAGCTTGAATACGAAGTCGACCGTGCTTCTCGGCGAGGCGAACTTTCCGGCCTTGATGGTGGTCAGCTTCATATCGGATATCTTGTCCACCCAGATGTTGACGTAGAGCGTCTCGCCGTAATTCAACATCTTCTCCCTGCCCGATATGTTTATTCCGATCCTGTAGGGATCCATCTCGGGAGTGTTCGGATTTGCGTCGGCCAAGGCGTTCTCCGGAACCATCACCTGAAGGTCCACCGACACCTCCTCGAACGGATTCAGATAATTTGACGTGGACGAGAACTCGAAGGACCATCCAAGGGGCAGGTCGTAGATGGCCAGGTCCGCTATATCGTCGCCGTTGCCCTCGTTCTTCACGGAGATGGTATAGTTCACGTCCCTTCCGGGATAGCACGTATGGGAATCCGGCGCTGCATTGGCCGAGATCTTGGCCACCAGATTTGCGATGGCAGTGATCGATATCGGTTGAGCCTCGTATTCCATGCCGAAGTTGTCGTAACCCGTGGCCCTGACCTCCACCACCTTTCGCGTTCCCGCTATGGCGTACGTGGGAGCCCCGATCTGGAATATCACCTTGATACGCTCCCTGCTCTTGATGGCGAAGCTCTTGGTGGGGAATCCCGCGGACCAGTTATTGGCGAATATCTGCAGGGAATCGATAAGGGTCCCGGTCCCGAAGAACGAGAAGGTCACGTCCAGGGTGGAGTCGAAGTTGTTGATTATAAAGACCTCGAACTTCACGGTGCTGCCCGGATTCACATGCTCGTTCTCCTCGGGGCAGGTAATGACCAGGGCCGGCAGGCCCGTGACGGTGAGGGACAGCTGATCGATCCTCTTCAGCGTCCCGAGACCGAGCATGCCGAACATGGTGGAAGTACCGAGGATCGTTATATCAACGATCTCCCCCTTGGATGCCGTGATGGGGGCCTCGATGGTCACGTTGATGACGGCTGTGTCGGGTTTCAATCCCTCCTTGCCGAGCGACAGGTTCCAGCTCTCGCCGCCGTTGTCGAAGAGGACACCCCAGTTCGACGGAGACACCAGTCCTATGTCGTAGCTGTCGTTGACGTTTCCCTTATTGTGTAGCATCGCCTGGAAAACCTTCCGCTCGCCCGGAGCGATACTGCCTATCTTGTGGCCGGTGAACTCATCCTTCTCCGCCAGGAACTCCAGCCCGAAATCCACGTCTATGTCCAGTATGGAGATCGTGGCTATCTTCGCCTGTGTGATCCCGTACTCGTTCTCCAGCTTCGCCTTGAGGTTCACCACGCAGGGCTCGCTCATCTTTCCCAGAACGGGGGCGGTCACGTAGAGGGTCACGTTATCCATCTCCTTGGTGGCCAGATCCACCCACCACACCGTGGTCCCGTCGGGGCGTGTCACGCCGTCGTCCGGTGTGTTGGGTGTGTCCAGCTCGGCGGACCAGCCCGGAAGGGGCTCGCTGAAGGTCAGCTCTATCCGGTCCTTGTCATCGTAGGGTTTGCTGATGGGATTCTCCACGAATCCCAGTTCCGAGCCCACCGTTATGTTGAAGGAGACGGTATGCTCCGGCTCCACCAGCTTGACCATGGGATCATCCTTTCCCGTCTTCTCATCCACCTTGGGATTGAGAGCAACCTCGTTGGGTTTGCTGATACCGAGGTTCAGACAGGCTATGGCCATGGCGGTGCCCCATATATCGCTGTATTCGCCGTTCCACCCCCCGTCGTCCCTCTGCCGGTCCAGAAGGGCGGTCTGGATCTCCTCGTTCCAGTTCTTCCACTCCTCCCCGCCGGCGAGATACATTGCAATGGTGGCGTGATATGTGTAGTAGAAGTTGCCTATGGAGTAGGTGGGACCCCAGTTCAATACCGTGTTCGTGGCGCTGCGGGCCATATCGGTATCTCCCCGTCCCATAAGATAGAGGCAGTACAGCCCCACCGCCGTGTTGGACGTGGCGGTCGAGGCTGACGAGTAACCGAATCCGCTGCCCGAAAATACCCTTCTGAGCCAGTTCTCGAAGCCTTGAAAGCAGTCCATTGGCACGTCGTATATTCCCGAGGACTTTGCAAGGACCAGTGCGTGCATGTTCCACCCCGAGAGCGATGTGTCGCAGGAGGTGTAGGCGGGATCGTATCGCCATCCACCCTCGCTGCGGGGACCGTTAAGATTGGCGGGCCTGTGATTCGTGGCCTGGGCACGGATTATCAATTTCACCGATTCGTTGATATACGGTATCAGAGAGATGTCCTGGGTGTGGAAATAGTAATCGATGAGCGCCGACGTGGCAGACCCGTGTGAGTACATCTTTCCGTGTGAATATCCGGTGGGATGGAACTTGTCGTTCCAGAGGGCTCCTCCGTAATAATTCTGGTCCCTGCTGTTCGCGGGATAATCGGCCGGATCGTGCCATACGTATCGGAGGAAGCGGACCGCACCCTCGATGGCGTTCTGCCACCTGGGGTCCGTGGCGTTGTAGTCGATGAACGCGCGAAGGGCGTTGCCCACCATGTTCGAGTTCTTGCCGTAGGAGCTGGGCGTCCATCCACCATCCGGGGACTGGGTCTCGTTCAGGTATTCGAGACCTCTTTCGATGGCGGCCTTCACGTCGTCCACCGTATATTTCGCTCGATTGGACTCCGATTCTACCACGCTCGTGCGGGATATATCGGTACAGGTATCGGAAATCCCGATGTTGCTGGCAGAGAACAGCGTCGATGCCAGAAAGAGGGCGATAAGGCCGATTATGACGTATCGTCTGAATCCGGTTGTATTGTCAGTCATTCATTTCACCTTCGTTGGACCCATGGTCTGCGCTTCATGGAGGCAATCATCCTACCTTAACATAAACACTATTCGCCATCTATAAATAAATATTGATACACCGTTTAAATTAAAATCATGCTTCGATACGCTCCTGACAACCCGAAATCACTGTGATTTCCCAGGGATGAGTTCTATCAATATTATCGGTAAGTTTTTAAAGAAGCATCATAATCAACCGTCCTATGCCCGCCAGGAAGAGATGCGTCACAGGGATAGAGGGTCTGGACTCCCCACTCAGCGGGGGATTGCCGGAGGGGAATGTCATTATTCTATCCGGAGCCTGCGGTACGGGGAAAACCACCCTCAGTATTGAGTTCCTGACCAATGGGGCCAGAAGGGGGGAGAACGCGGTCTATTTCTCCGTCACGGAGCCCTTTGAAAAGCTCCTGAACAACATGCGTGCCTTCAATTTTTTCTCGGAGAACCTGGTGGAGGAGAACAAGCTCTTCATAATAGACGTTTCTCTCCTGTATCAGCGCCTGGGTCTATTGGCCAAGGACAGGACCATAGAGGATATCGATACGCTCCTCTGGGCACTGGTCGACACTGTGCGCGCCCTTCATATCCGCAGGGCGGTCATCGATTCCATCACGGCAATCTGCTCCAGGCTGTCCCAGCAGAGCAAGATACGAGAGTTCGTCTTCAATCTCTCGAGGATGTTCACACATTTCGGCGTTACGACGGTTCTTATCTCGGAGGTAACGAACCCCCATGCCGGAAGCTCTTATTCCACGTATGAGGTGGAGGAAGCGGTTGCTGACGGCATCATACTTCTGGAGGACGTGGAAAGGATGGGTAACCTCATGAGAACGCTGCAGATCGTGAAGATGCGTGGGACCGCCCACTCGCGGTCCAAGTACGTAATGGACCTGACTACCGAGGGCGCCTTGATGGTCCCTCTCCTGAAATGGGGTATCCAAGGTGAGTAAATGTCCAAATACGATAATGTCAGTGAGTTCGAGAACACCCTCATAGACCAGTTCAACATGATGCCGGACTACTCCATAACCGCCCTCTTTATCGACACGGATAAATACTTTCCGGCCATAACGAACACCATCTTCCACACCACCGATCAGAGAGAGATGGGTGGTGCTTACGTCACAATAACCAGACCGGCAAGGGCCATTATCAACAAGCTCGTTGCCAACAAGATCAGGGTGGCGGACCTCTACTTCATCGACTGTATCTCCTATACTGTGGGCGGCCAGACCCAGGCCTCCAAGCAGGTAGTCAATCTCGAAAGCCCCAACATGCTGGAATCCATCCTTCTGAAGGTGGACTGGGCATTCAAGCAGATCGCCTCTCCCCACAGGTTCGTCTTTCTGGATTCTGTGAATGCACTGGCCATCTACAACAAGGACCGCATACTCAAGGAATTCATTCACGTGTTCATAAACCGACTGCGGGCAAGGGATATATTCACCGTACTTCTCAGCGTTGGAAGGGGACTTCCCACCGACCTGGAGGAAGTACTTCAGCTGACTTGCGACGAGACGGTGGACCTTCGCAGGAAGAGATGAATCAGGGTGGCATTATGGCAAGCGTTAGCATCGGAATACCAAAGCTCGACAGGATCCTCATCGACGGCGGCGTCCCACAGGGATTCACGGTACTCATCAAGGGTGTACCCGGAGCCGGAATGGATCTATTCGCGAAGCAGTTCATCTCGGGAGCCGAACCCCTGGAGAACGTATTGTACTTCTCTACGGACGAAAGGCTCGAGGACGTCATACGCCTCCTGAAACAATACAGCTGGCCCACCAACCTCGATATAATCGACATAGCCTCTACCTATTTCGACAAGGTCCTGGCAAGGGAGCTCGAGATATCGAAATTGAAGAGGGACGGTCTGACCGTTTCCGATCTGTTGAGACTGATCGATACGACGAGGATGGACGAGCGCGAGGAGATAGATTTCCTGAGGGATATGACCTACAGGATATCCGACCTTTCTCCCCCCTTCAGGGTCATCGTCGACTCCCTGGACTTCTTTCTCGAGAACTACGATACGCAATCGGTCATTTCCTCCGTGAGAACCATCAAGGCCCATACCTATTACAACAAGGGTGTTACGCTCCTGACGATGGTCGGGGGTCTCTATGACAGGATGACCGAGAACGCCATAGACGCCATTGCCGATATCATCATCGAGATGAACATAATACAGGTCGCATCGGAATACGAGACCCGCCTTATTATCAGGAAGGTGAGGAACCATCCCGGAAAGGCTGCAATCATGACCTATTCCATCACGTCCGAGAAGGGTATCACCCCGGAGATGATCTCGAGAGTTACGTAGACGGCAAGGCAGTCTCATTTGGGCATTGGACTTGGAGTTCCAACGAGAGTTTCCAACTGAAGAGAATAAATCTGACGATAATACCCGTTTTCAATACTCGTAGCGTCCTGATGCTCGTTCAGAAAGACGCTGGAAAATGCACACGATCAAACCATCGATCACTCGATCTTCGTTCCGCATTTGCCGCAGAAGATGAATCCTTTCGGAATGACGGTCTCACAGCTCGGACATACCTTCTCGAATTCGTGTGCGCACTGACCGCAGAACTTCAGGTCCGGCACTTTCGCACTGCAGTCCGGACAGATCCTCTCGGGTATCTGGGACTCCTTTGCCTCCCTTGCCTTCTCCTCCAGTTCCTTTATGACGATGTAAAGCTCGGATATCTCGTGCTCCTTTCTGGAGATCTCCTCTGTCTTTACGATAATTTCCTCTTCCATCTGGGTTATCCGTTGCTTGAGGGTGTTCACCAGGGGGTCGTCCGATCCCACCGGCATTACGAACTCTCCTTCATCAACGTGACTCTCTATCTCCGCGATCTCGTCTTTCATTTGATCCAGATGTTCCCGCGCCATCTTCATATTCCCGCTGTACAGAACGATCAGGGCATCGTGGTATATGCCCTGGACGGTGGTTGTATTGTACCCCTTCTGCTCAAGGGTCTCGATGCGGTTCTGAGCCTCCTTGAACTCCCGCATGATGGAATCGTGCTGGTCCTTGAGACGCTCGACCTTTTCCCGGGCCTCCTTGACGAGCTCCTCCGAGAAGTCCAGATCGCTGTCCAGATTGGACCAGCAATCCTCTATCATGTCCTCCAGTTCCAGCGTGTTCATCCTCTCGGCCCTCAGCTCGTTGACCTCGTCCTCCAGCTGTCTTATCATGTTCCTGACGTTGTCGTAACGTGGTGATGCCTTGATGAGGACGCGGTCCATCTCCATGTCGAGTTTGCGGATAATGGAAATGCACTCGTCGAACATATCCTTGTCGAATGCCCTGACGCCCTTGGCCATGATACCCTCGAACTGATCCGTTTCGAGTCCCTTGGATTTCAGCTTGGTAATCTTTTCGGTTATCATGCTCAGAAGGTCCAGGGCGGTTCCCTTCGTCCTTATCTTGGCCAGCTCGTCCGTTTCCTTCTCGCCCAGTTCGATGATCTCGATGGATTCCTTCCCTTTTCCCTTCTCAACGCTCAATTTTGCCCTGTGGATCATATCTTCCAGGGCGCCAACGTCGGTCCCTTCCCTCTTGAGCGTCATAACCTTCTTCTCGTATGCACTGATCCGTTTCTTAGCTTCCCGTTTATAGGGGTCGGCGGTGATCTTTTCAACGACCGGTCTCGGAACCTCGAGCGGACTGGGCCGTTCCTTCGGACCCAGAATGACACTGGGGGGTCCCTTTGGTGGTGGAGATGGGGTAGCGGCGGCCTTGGGCGCGACCTTCTTAACCGGCTTCCTCGGGGCTACAGGTTGTACCGGTACCGGTGTCGGTTCCGGGGCCGGTTTGGCAGGAGCTGGCTTCGGGGCGCTTTCGGCCACCATGTTCTCCAGTTGGGCCATGATCCTCTTGAAAAGTTCCATGGACGCGTAGAAGCCTTCCTTTTTGTAGATCTCCTTTGCATTGCCGAGCATGGCCTTTATGCTCTCGAGATCCGCTCCGGCGACCTCCGCCTTTGCCATCCTTATCGTGATGTTCGACAGGACTTCCTTTATCACCTTGTTCTGCTCGGATGCGATCTGCTTGTCCACAGATTGAAGGTTATGTGATACTGCCTGGAAGTTGTTCTTGTTATAGGCATCGACGGCATTTCTGAAAAGCTCCAGGGATTTTGATATATTGATCCGGTGCCCATGGGCCTTCTTTATATGGGTGCCCACATGGTCAAATAGAAGAGTATATAGCCCGGTATTCTCCAGGTAGTAGATCGTATTGCCCGAGATGACCGCCATTGATGTGCCGGTCTCGTCCATCGCCAATTCCGAGACCTCTTTGGCGGCCTCGAACTTGTACAGCAGTTCCTGGTCCCTAGATAGGAGATAGACGTTCTTGTTCACCGAGCCGACCGCGACATATTTTCCCGTATTGTTTATCTTGGCCGCGGTAACTCCCTTGGTGACCACCTTCTTGGCGGTGGCCTTGACGCTCCCGGTTCGGTATTGCCATAGCAGGTCGCCAACGACGTTGTACGAGGTGAGAATGCCGTCCCTGGACCCTATGATGATATAATCCTTGGACCTCGATACCTCGATAACCTCGGCGACGTTCTTTCCCGTATGCTTCCAGAGCAGGTCTCTACGGAGATTTATACAATACAGAGAGGTCATGGCCCCTGCCACAATGATCTCGCCTCTTCCGGATATGGTAATGGCCTGGATGTTCCACTGGGTCTTGTAGTTCCACACGAGATTGGCTGTCCTGTCGAACAGGAGGATGGTTGCCTCGGATGTAGCGATGAAATACGAATCGTCATCGGTCTTGCATATGTTGGTGACCTCCGCCACCGTTCTCTGCTGTTTCAACTGTTTTCCGGTATTATCGAAGAACCGGATCTTCTTCGATTCCGTACCCACCATGACCAGGTCTCCAGAGTTCGATGCAATGACCTTGTTCACACCGGCTCCGACCTTGTGGTCCCATACGAGGTCTCCCTTTGAATTGAGGTACAGTACATGTTTGTCGGTACCAACGATGATGTAGGTCCCCGACGGAGTGAGATACACGCTCCTGACAGATGATAGACAGTTATAATCCCAGATCAATTCCCTATCCTTGTCAAAGAAGTAGATGTAATGATCCTTGCAGCCCATGATCACTCTCTGGCCGGATGAGGACATCCCGACGCATGTTATGGGTTTGTTCGTGTTGTACTTCCATAGAAGCTTGTGGCGTTTCGCCTTCTCCATATCATCCGAGGATTGCTCGATCGAGGGAAGTATCAATGAATCTTTTTCGGGGGGCATCGGGGAACCTCCACCTGATGAGAAATGGGGCGGATTTCTCTGAAAGTAGTTATTGTTTATAAGTGGTTTTTGTTCAATCTCTCCGTATTTGGAATTATTAGGTTTACTTCATGAATGATATAGGCCTGCTTTGAATTTCCTATATGATGAAAAAAAATAAATAACGAAATACGTTTCACAAGACCCATTGGGACTTCCAGACCCAATAAGAGAAACTCAATCTGCCGAGGTAGCTCAGCCAGGTAAGGCGCGGGCCTGGAGATGGCTGCGTTCTGATCTGCCGGAAAGCCCGTGGTGCTAGTTCACCTCGAGGGTTCGAATCCCTCCCTCGGCGCTCCAATTTCTGGTCGGTGACCCGCTTGAGAATGAAGATCACCTTCACTCACATGGCCGTCATTTTTTCAATTGCGGGGATTGTCCTACTCTATGTTCTCTCCCTGTTCGCAAGACCCGGAGAGATACCGCTTTCGGAGGTTGGCGAGCATGATGGGGAGACCGTCGTCGTTCGCGGGGTCGTAGCACAATATTATGATACCGGACGGGACGAGACCGTGATCAAGATCTGCGGCGGGGGTGAGATCGTGAGCGTCGTGGTTGAAACGGGGACGATCGGTGTTGCGCTCGGCGACGTGCTTCAGGTCACTGGAAAGGTGGTCCGGATCTCGAAGGATTATCAGCTCCAGGTTGCCCGGGCGACTCTCATCAAGAAGGTTGGATCGATTCGCGGGAACATGATCCCCCTTGCCAGCCTTGAAAGCGTGTCGGGTGAATACATTCACACCGAGGCGGTGGTATCCGACATCGAGAACAGGGATACCTACCGGAAACTCACGGTCTTCGATCCGCAGAGCAGATTGGAGCTATGCCTCTATCTGTATGACACTGACAGCGATATCTCAATCGGTTCGGAGCTCAATTTGACGGCCTACGTGGATTCAACGGATGATGGTATTGTCCTGCGTAGCTATATGAGCGAGGCTGTGGCTGTTGAGGGGATGTGGGAGTCGAGGGAACTCGGTATCAGGAGGCTCTTTGAATCCATTTCATCCAACCGGAGAGAGTTCATGTACTTTCCCGTGAATGTGACGGGGTATGTTCTATTTCAGCCGAACCCGTTATTTTCATCCCTCACTATATCGGATAGGACCGGTTCGGGCGGCCGCGTATTGAAGGTCAACCTGGCCTATGGAACGGATATCGGGAGCATCGACAGGCGGGATCTGATCATGGTCAGAGGCAAGTTGAGGGAGAGCGAATTCGATATGGGTCTGGAGATGGAGGCCGACCATTACGAGATACTGGAGGCTGCCCCGTTGGAGAACGTCACCACGGAAGAGTTGTATGCCGTCGCCTACCTTTATGAAAATGCGGTCATCAATCTGGAAGGGTCCGTTCACTACTCGGGAATTCACAGGACCATATACGGGGCCTCGAATTACACGCAATTCGGATTTCACTGGTCCGATTTCAGCGAAGAGCCCATACTTCCTCTGGTCGTATCCCAGGATGATCACTCGTCCATCCCCGCCATCAGCAACATGATTAACGGATCCGGGGTCGAGGAAGATCGGATCTCTCTCGAGGGAAGGCTGTTATTCCTTCCCGGAACGATGGGATACGTATATCAATTAACCCCTTTCTCCCCTTCTTCCTCTCCTCAATTTGATAGTTCCAGATAGGATATCTCGATCCATTTTCCGTCCGTCAATTCCGGGATGAGCTCCTTCATCTCCTGTACGATCTCATCCATGCGCTCCGTCCCCTCCGCGATATGCTCGATCTCGATGAACTCTCCCAGACCGGAAACATCATCCAGAAGTATGCGGTATCCCCCGTAATCGAGCTGATATCTCTTCTTTGATACGGACCCCGCTTCCGAAAATCCGATATCTCCCAGGAGCTCGATCATGGAGGAGGGGGAGCCACCTTCGATGAGGACCTCCAGCTCTCTCCTGCTCTTCGAACCCGAGCGGAGCTTCGGTCCCTTGTATGTTAGGTACACCGCTCTTTCCAGGACCGTCATCTCACTGTTATCTTCCACCACCTGCTGCGTCCGTACCCTCAGGGCCTCATCGGTTCGCCGAAAATCCCTGGTGGGCGAGGAGAGATAGACATCTTCCTCCAGGAGGACGGAACTCATCTTTGCTCCCCTGCTCACCAGCATCTCCCGCATTTTTTGAAGAGGGATCGTGTCCAGTTTCGCTTTGACCTCCACCTCTATGGCCATGAAACCATGATATATTGTGAGGTATATCAATATGATGAGAGGAATATTTGCGGGGAAAACCTTCCTCCGAGGCCAGTATGGATTTATACGCAAAAATATATATGGTGAGGATTGTTATCATCACAGTATCTCTACAGAGCCAGCCTTGAAGGTTTGAGGAAATGCTAACGGTTCCCCTCGATAAGATAACGAAACGGTTGTACCAATGGGCTCTGGGCGACAGGGCCAGTCCTCTGGTCGTTCAACTGTTCCTGATGGAACAGCCCACAGGGGATGTCGGATCACCCGAGACCGAGTCCATCACCCAGAGGACGAAAGACGTTATACTGCAGTTCGAGACGGACCTACTGAATGCCTTCGAAGAGATGACGAAGATGGGGGTGGACCACTTTCGTATAGTGGGGGGACTGAATAACTCGATCTCCCTGGATCTGGCCAAGAGGATAATCGCGAAGGTCAAGGAAAGCGGCGCCGAGGTCACGTTCTTCTCGCAGGGTATGAAATTCTCAAAATCGGACATGGAAGAGCTGGTCGGCCTGGGCGTG
>CAYRFL010000053.1:0-27571 GCA_964423515.1 uncultured archaeon | reverse complement strand
GAAAATCATCGCGGATGGATCTGGTATAGTTCCATTCGACGCCCCACGATTCCAGTATGGCAGTGCACTCCCCGCTACTTGAGAACCACGCTTCCAGCCTGATGGAATTGACGTCTAAATTCCTCATTGTGATAATGCACTCGGTGAGGTTCTCACGAAATGGAATTGGGCGGCCCAACGCAGTATCTATTACGGATATTTTTAGACATCCGCAATGTGACTCCGATTTGTTAATGAGGATTTCTTCCCAGCATGCGTTCGGAGGCAGGTCGATCCTCTTCGAGGTCACCCGCCCCAGATCATGATAACACATGGAGTGTTCAGCTATCTCGCCGGGAGAGAGGGTTACCTGGTGGACGGCCAACTCGTCGATGTCCCCGTTGAAGAATCTCCCCAAACCATTTACCGTATCTGCGCCTACGGTCAGGTTCGCACCCCATCTGGCAGGGCAAGTCCTGTCAGTGGCATTGTCAAGAGCACCGTTCACATACATCATCATTTTCGTACTGTTCCAGCTCGCTGCCACGTGGTACCATTCTCCGGCGGTCCATGTGCTCTTCTGGGAGACGAGGCACGAAGATTCCGATGAATTGCTGCCGATCCGAAAATGAAGCCTGCAATCCTCCAGCTCCCCCGTGAAGTTACCGATGCCTACGTAATTCCAGTCGCTGGACACTAGGGCCTCCATCACCTCTATATCCTCATCTATGTCTGTTCCGGGTGCGAACCAGAATTCCACAGTCCCGTTATCCAGCAGCGGTGTATCTCCGATATGGACACGGTCATCGGTCCCGTCGAACGCCAGGGCATTATGCTTGAGACCATTGGTCCAGCTGGCATCGATGACAGTCCCGGGATTCCCGAAATCGCTGTAGTCTGCGACGTTGTTCCCGGCACCTTCATTGAAGTGCCATAGACCGGTGCAGTTCGGGCTCGCACCCAGCTCATATGGAGAGAGAAACCTTCGACCAAGTGCCCTCTCGACGTTCACTGCATTTACCGTGCCCTCGTCGTCTCTGAAGTCGTCGAACCAGCAGCCCCCGAAATCATCATTTTCCAGAATCTCATCCGGCCTCCCCCCATCTTCGTTGAGTAGGACCGGTTCTTTATACCGAAGAAGTCCGGTAGTGTTAAGGTGACCGGCATTCTGGTACAGTCCGGGAAAAAGCCATACTAGGAGAAGAAGGGACATTATGGCAATTGTCATCATCCGTCGCATTGAAACCACATCCTTACGGGACTCTGGTGGATAACGGGAGTAATGTGTGGAAGGACGGAAATCGATATCATGAAGCAGAATCGGCCCTATCGGTCCACGATTCTGCATACATTGTCAAGCTGAAAAGCTCGACAGGATGTCGTACTTTCCACCGTTGACAATATACCAACTACATTTGGAGGTATCCGGGAATCCCTATTACCGGTATCAATGGAAATCATCCTTTATTAAATGAGCGGAATCGCTCCGGCCGGATATCATAATACGATAGGGGTTTTGACTACGAGCGGGTGTTGTATTCGTATGGATTAAATGTGGTATGGTTGAACTGATGACGAAGGTTTTATATTGTAAGAAATTTTATAAAATCATCTGCAGGGTCCGATATTTTTTTCGGGATTCCCATTGGCACTGGGATATTCTGGATTCGGTCTTCTGATGATATATGAAGGAGGATGAGACAATTGTAACGTGCGAGCATCTTAACGTGGTATACACGGAAGTGTACGATATGTGGTACTGCAGGGATTGCAATTCATACATGCCTCGCGGTTGGTTTCCGGAGCATGTCGAATGTCCCTATTGCGACCAGAGTGAATTTACCACATACGTGGAGACATACGACCAGTGGTACTGTGAGTATTGCAAAACATACTTGCCCAAGGGATACGGTCCCAGGCAAAAGAGGCAGGAGGACCATTCCCCCGGTCCCGGGGCTTATGATCCCAATGATACATGCCCTTACTGTCACAGCGAAAGTGATCCGGTTTGGGCGACCGTCAGGAAGCAGTATCGATGTGAAGCTTGTGATACCTACTTGCCCAAGGTCCAGAATACGACCGAGAAGTACCCTCGTGAGGAAATGGATCGTTGTCCCTATTGTGATGGTGATAATCTCAAATACGTGGTGGAGTACGAGCAGTGGTACTGCCTGGATTGCGCATCCTATATGCCCAAGGGATGGGCATTTGTCCCCGGTTCAGATCCCTCGACCGGCCCGAATAAATGGGTGCCAAAGGATGATAGTAAGGTCTCTCTCGCTCCGAAACCCGGGCCCGTTTGCCCGGAATCCACAAATCCGGATGAACATCGTGGCGACTTCGTATATATCCCCCGGTACGATCAGTTCTACTGCCTGAAATGCAACCATTTCATGCCGATAGGATGGAAACCGACCACCGGCACTGGCGGCGACCCTGTGAACGATCCCGCAGGCGGTAACGGCACGGATACCGGCAGCTCCACCGATACCACGAGCGGTTAATGAGCTACGTTCAACAACAAAACCGGCAGCATCTCATTATACCCTGCTATCAGACTTCTCATTCTACCTCTTTCTGCGCGTTGCCAGGCTCACGCCGAACAGGAGCAGCATCGATATCAGAAGGCCCGCCACAACCGCGTCCACCTGGGCCAGAAAAGGCGAGATGTCCGTCATGAACATCTTCCAGAGCAGCGCGCTTCCCCCACCGCCTATCAGTGCTGCGATGGCACCCTGTTTCGTCAGCGTCAACCTGTCCCTGTAGAGACCGAACAGGACGGGCGGTACGACGCCGGCGGCGAATATTGTATAGCCGTACTCGAGGGTTTCTATAATGTCCGAAAGGACCACGGCGACGATGACGGCAAGGATCCCGATGACTATGAGCGCGACCCTCGTATATCTCACAGCCTTCTCATCCTCCAGGGGCTTTTTCCTGAACCGCCCCCTTATGGGTATGAAAAGGTCGTTGATAAGAACCGATCCCGCTGTAAATAGAACGGTATCTGCGGATGACATCATCACCGCCACGAAGGAAGCCCCCAGGAGAGCTGCAAGGCCGAGGGGAAGAACCCTTGTCACGAGTTTCGGGAGGACCAGAGCAGGGCTCAGACCCGGGCCGAATATGGACCTGGCGCATATGCACAGCAGCACCAGGGATATGACGAATACCGCCTTTATCAACACTGACAGCAGAGCTCCCCTCGACGCGGCCTTCTCGTCCTTCGCCGACAGCACCTTGGAGTATATATCGGATCCTACCGCATGGGAGAAACCCATCATTATAATGTAAGCCAGTGCGGCCATCCATCCGAAGTTCGCCGAAACCGGGAACGATGCGAAGTCGCCGCCTGGGTTCAATCCGCCGTGGTTTGCGGCGTGATAGAGAGAGGCCGGTGTCAGAAGGAGGGTTATTCCGCCTATCATGAGCACGAGCTGGAAGACGTCGGTGTAGGAGACCGCGCGCTGTCCCCCCAGTGTGGTATAGGCGATGAAGGCCAAGGCTGTGGCCAGGAGAACGTGGTTGAACTCGTATCCACCAATGGAGAAGGCTCCGCTGTATTCGAGGATAGTGGTTATGAACAGCTGGGACGCCTGCAGCAGAAGGGCGGCCCATGCTATCTCCGCCATTATGACCAGCACGGAGGCGGATATTCGTGCCCCCTTGCCGTAGAAGTCCCCCACCATGTCGGGAAGCGTGAGGCTCTTCAATCTCCGTACCCTCCTGGCCAGGAGAAAGGCGAGGATGAGAAGGCCGATTATGGCCCCGATATCCATCCATAGACCCGCAAGGCCGTTGCCGTAAATGAGGGATGTGGAGACTATGGTGGCCGAACCTCCGATTATGGTGGCCGCTATGGTCGCCCCCACCACGTATGCGGGCATGGTTCTTCCGGCGACAAGGAAGGACGACAAGTCGTGGTCCTTCTTCTTGAAGTACAGGCCCACGAGAAGGGTGACTAGGAGGTAGGCCGATAGTATGAGGAGGGCGACGATGTTCATAATTCCACCATTGTAAACTTCTCCTCCCCCCACGGTTTACAACCGTTATAAAATTACCTTTAACAATGTGCTGGTAATACGAACTAAAGTAATCTGCTGATCCAATCCCTCATGTACCGTATGACCTTCACCCCCCCCGGCTCGTTGTGCGTCTCATGGTAGAGGCCCTTCCACATCTTCATGGTGACCTTCCCCCCGCATCCGTCAGCGAACTCCCGGGATGCGTCGGGGGAGGTTATGATATCTGCCGAACCGTGCATGAGGAGCAGTTTTCCCCGGAACTCGCCCGCCCTCTCGATCGCTTCGAGCCCCGAACGGTACGCCTCCAGAAAGAGCCTCGCCGTGCACTGGTTCCGGACCAGGGGATCCTCAACGTAGTCCCTAACGACGGTCCGGTCCCTGGAAAGCCCCTCGACGTCCACGACGTTCTTCACCGTGAAGGCGGGCCTCAGAAAGCCCATCAGCCGTGCCAGCAGCAGCGTCGGCTTTCCCGGGGGCCTCGAAAGCCTCAGCCACGGGCTGGTGGATATGACTGCCTCCACTGAAGGTTTCCTCCGTATCATGTGATTCAACACCAGCTGGCCTCCGAAGCTGTGGCCGTACAGAAAAAGTGAACCCGAGGGGTATCTGCCTCTCGCCTCGTCCAGAAAAAGGGTGATATCATCCATGAGCTGCCCGTATCCGTCCGCATGAACCCGCCTCCCTCCGCTCTTTCCGTGGCCCCTCAGATCCATTGCAGCCAGGACGAATCCGGCCCCGGAAAGGATCCGTGCCACGTGCCCGTAGCGCCCGGAATGCTCCCCCAGTCCGTGAACGAGACAGACGAGCCCCCGCCGATCGGGGTCGGATTCCCAGCACCTGACGTTTATGTCAGTACCGTCCGATGCCCTGATGTCGAATCGCCCCTTCTTCATTCCCCCTGCCCCTCTTCGGTCCTTCCGGCCATTCTCATGAGCTCGTCCTCATCGATTACCTTCACTCCCCAGTTCTTTGCCTTCTCGAGCTTCGAGCCCGCCTTCTCCCCGGCCACGAGATAATCAAGCGAGCGGGATATCCCCTTGACCGTGCCTCCGTTCTCCCTTATGATGTCCTCGTAGAACTTCCGGGGCCTTTCGAGGGTTCCCGTTATGCAGAACGTATTTCCAGCAAGCGGCAGTCCACTTTCTTCCTCTCCAGGTTCTTCCCCGGTCCCCTCCACCTCCTCGATGACGACCCCCAGCGCTCTCATCTCCTCAACCAGGGACCATTTCTCCTCAAGTTCGCCGAGGACGGCATCGGCTATCTTCCCGCCCACCCCGTCCACATCAACGAGTTCCTCCCGCGTTGCGTTCCTGATGGAATCCAGCGTTCTGAACCTGCGCGATATTGCCGTGGCCATCACCTCGCCCAGATGGTTTATTCCCAGGGCCGTCAGGAATCTCGCCAGCGGCAACCGCCGTCTCCTCCTGATATTCCTTATGATCTTCGCCGCCAGAACGTCCCCCACCTTCTCGAAGGGTAGAAGGTCTTCCACCTGTAACCTGTAGAAGTCTGCCGGGATGGAAAGAAGCCCCTTATGATAGAGCTTCTCTATAAGCGATGGTCCCACGGTCTCCAGGTCGGTCACGTCGGCAAAATGAACGAGCTGTTTGAGTATCCTTCTAGAGCAGTTCGCATTGGTGCATCTCAGGAAGACGTTCTCCTTTTCCACCTCCGCTCCGCAGCGGGGGCAGATTCCGGGTATCTCCGCAGGTCCCTCCCGGCTTCCCTTCTTTAAGACCCGTATCACCTTGGGTATGACGTCTCCCCTCCTTTCGATCAACACCTCGTCCCCCACGTTCACTCCCAGTCGCAGTATCTCGTCGGCATTGTGGAGGGTGGACCGGGAGATATTGGCACCGGCCAGGTTCACTGTTTCCAGCTCCGCCACCGGGGTGAGGTTCCCGGTCCGGCTGACCTGCCATCTGATGCCTGAAACCCTGGTGCTGGCCTGCTGCGCCGTGAACTTCCAGGCCACCGCCCACCTGGGATGATGATGGGTGGCGCCCATCTCCTGCTGCAGCGACAGGTCGTTCACCTTGATGACGATGCCGTCGATCTCGAATTCTATATCGTACGCCCTTCCGCGGTCCCACCTCTCGAACACCTCCGGTAAGCTCGCAAGATCGCTCCGAACCACCTCCGCCGGCTCGGCTCCAAGAAGACGCAGCATTTCCATGAGTCCCCTCTCCCGGTCGCGTATGCCGTCAAAGCCCTGAAAGTTTCCGGTCAGCATCTCCTCGATCCTGACCAGTTCTTCGGGCTCCATGACCAAGGAGTAGGCATAGAAGTTCAGTTTCCTCTCGCCGGTAACCCGGGGGTCCTTCTGCTTCACCGAGCCCGCTGCCGCGTTCCTGGGATTGGAGAACTCCCCTGCGAACGCCTCGAACACCGATCTTCTCATGAATATCTCACCACGTATATGGCACGTTGCGTCGGCTCTCAGCCTCTCGGGCACGTCGCCTATGTACCTTACGTTCTCGGTTATGTCCTCTCCAATCCTTCCGTCCCCCCTGGTGGCTGCGTACCTATAGTGCCCCTTCTCGTAATAAATGGAAACCGCCAGGCCGTCGAGCTTCGGCTGTACCACGAAGTCGTCCACGTCCTTGGCCCATTTCACGACGTCCTCGTAGGAATGGGTCTTGTCGAGGGATAGCAGCTCCACCGGGTGTTCGATCTTGCCGGCCTCCTCCCTGGGAGCGGCCCCCACCTCGCCCAGGAGCGGATTCTCCGGATCCAATCCCTCGAGTTCGTCCCTGAGCCTGTCGTACTCCTCGTCCGTGATCTCGGTGGTCCCCTTCGCATAGTAGAGGTCGTTGTGATACCGTATGAGCTCTTCCAGCTCTCTGATCCTGGCATCCTCCGGACCATTACCTTTCGAGGCCCTCACGAAGTCGAAGAGCCTTCCCTGTTTCTTTGAGCTCTTGACGTCCTTTGGCATAGCGATCACCCCACGATCACGGAATTAATGAGCAAATGCTGTTCGATACGCTCACCTAACCTGCCATGGATGCACCTCGGGAGATATAAGATTTCCATTCCCGTTCCATGTCAGATGATATTGATATTGCTACCGTACAGCGCTGCCGCACATTAATATATTATGCTCTCAATCGTTCCCACCTTCATTGAAAACCAGAAGTGATGGGGTCATGACAGAAAGCTCCGAAACGATATACGGGATGCTCGATTCGCTGCCCGGAGCGTGGTACCCGAGGCCGGGCACGGTTCCCGGGCAGTGGCAGGATGAGTTGTCCCTCCTGCTTCATTCACATATCGGGAAGCAGAACCACCCGGGGGAAGATAGCGCCCTCCCATCGCCTGCTCACCTTCCGTACAATGCCGGTCCCTGCCACTTTCTACTCTACTATGCTCCGCCGCCCAACGTACCCTTCATCATTTTCGGGCAGCGAGCCGTTCTGTTCGCAAGCTTTACGGGAAAGAGACATGACGGGCTGATGATATCCTCTCCATTCCCTGTGGAGGGGACCGCATATCTGGCGGATATCCGGACCCTCCTCTCCCACCCAACGATGCATGATCTTCTGGCCGATGCGGAAATAGGGGGATTCCTGCTTCGCGATGCGGACGAAGGAACGGTCAGGGAGCTGAGGACCGGAGCCGCCAAAGAACTCGGGGCGGATGTGTTCCGGCTGCGCTCACTTCGGGAGATACGGTATTCGGTCTACGATGTGGGAAGAGCGCTGGATATGAGCGGCGGTGCCTATGGAAATCTGCGATGGCATATCAACCGTTTCCGGAGTTCCGGTCACCATGTGGAGAGCCGCTCCCTCGGGGACGTATCGGAACCGGTGGTCCACCTCATAGGCCAGTGGAGAACGATGGCCATCCATGAGAGGAAATTCTCGTACGCCGATGTGAGGTCCGACAGGTTCGGTGCCCGCCACATGGGGGGTATCCCGGAAGTGCTCTCCAGGGTTCTCGTGGTCGACGGAAAGGCGGCAGCCGTCAACATGGGATATCCCCTGGGATTTTCGGACGCCCCCTCGGTATTTGCCCACGCTGTGGGGATATGCGATCTTACGATACCTCACCTGTCCGAGTACGCTCAGATCGATTTCTGGAAACGGGTAAAGGATGCAGGTTACGATTTCATAAACGACGGTCCATCGTGGAGGCGCGGTCTCGAAGTTTACAAGAAGAAGTACCGTCCGGTGTTGACGAAAAGGTATTACTGGGCAAGGCTTGACATCCTACCATAGGGAAGTCCGGGATACGGTTCGACACATGCTGTATGGTAAAACCGGGATGCGGTACGATATCACCCAGGGGATCTTTCGGATGCGGCGCCCTTCCATTGCCACAATATCGGGACGACCGATACGGCGCCGACAGCGAGCCCGGCAGTGAGGGCCAGTGCATCCCTTGGGACCGGGTGCCATCCATCCCGTATGAGCAGCCAGCGGACCAGAAGGGCTCCCGGAACGAGGACCGCCAGGGCCGCCGTGATCGCTCCGGTCCGTGCTGTTCGTTCCATTTTTTTATCCCCGGGACCCATCCCCACGTATCTGCAACCGATGTGATGGGCCAGTATTAGACCTCCGGGGATACCGAGGAAATCGGCCCCTCCGTTTCCGGAAGGAATGAATATCTTGAGAAGGCCGAACACGGAGACGAAAAGGGCTGCGATGAAGGCCAACAATTCTCCTCTTCCGCTCTCGTCGTCCCGCGCTCCCAGGAACCTTATCGTCCTCGATATCATCCACACCGATGCCACTCCAAGGACGATGCCCCCCACGATGTCTCCGGGATGCGCCGTCCCCGAGTACAATCTGCCAAGGGATACCAGGATCACTGCGGACAGGGAGGCATACCTGACCCGGTTCGATGGCTGGAAATGGCCAAGAAAGATGGCGAAGGCGGTTATTCTGGCCGTATGAATGTCAGGGAAGCTGTACAGGGATACGGCTGCCAGTCTTATTTCCTCCGGTGGGGCCGGGATCCTTACGGTCCACTGGAGAACGGTTCCCAGAAGCGAGGTCAGAACCATGAGGACGGCCAGATGCAGTCCCAGTTCTCTTCTGACGGCCGCGTACACGTACAGGGACAAGGCTGCAAGGAAGATGGTTCCTCCGAAGAAGGGTAGTCGGGTCATCAACGGTTCGAGGAACCCTGGAATGCCATCCTGAAGCGCACCGCCAACGGAGTGGGCCAGAAGATCCATGCCATCCATGAGCGTCATCCACCTTTCCTCATCTTCTCTTCCACGAACTCGCGTATCGCATCCTTATCCGAGCCCATTATCCTGATGGGGGGGAGAAGGAACAACCGGTCCCTTCTTATCACGAGCATGTCCTTCTCCATCTTGAGCGATCGAAGCTCCTTCCATCCGTAGAAGCTTCCGCGATACAGGATGCCCTCGTCGGAGATCACGATCTTCTTTGGGACGGAAAAATAGACGATCACCAGAATAAGTACGACGATGTCGACAATTATGCCGGAAGTGGATGCCCCTGCTCCCCTGCGGTAGACGTAAATGTCCATCCAGAGCAGGAAACCAAGGGCGAGGATGAACGCTGCGATACCGGAAAGGTTGGAGTACAGTTCCTTCCTTGTGCTCGTCCTTTGAGAAAAGACCGGCTTCCCTCTTCCGTTCCTTCTGAGAAGCAGCAGAAGGTCGATTATGAACAACAGGCACAGCAGAAGCCTTACGGCCATCGCGCCGTTTTCCACGGAAAGGAGGTCTGCCATCCCCTTCCAATAAAACGTGGTTCATAGATAAATGTATCTATGGAGTGAATATGAAGTGGAAGGCGAGAGGGGCAGTGCTCAGCCGATACCCATGGCATTGTCGGTCATGGCCACCGATTCGGTGAACTCCCCCTCGAAACCCGACATGGCCCTTATGCAGTCCACGATCTCCGGGATGACATCGGATTCCTGGTGCACGGCCTGGTAGTAGAACAGTGTCTTGCCCACCAGGTGGATGCCGTCCTCCCATACGATTATCTCGTTGAAATCGCCCCGGGAGCGGTTGAGATCCCTGGCCAGTTCCATTATCTGGGCGGAGGATACGATATTGTCCCTGCCCCTCACGAACTTGATCCGAGGGGTATTGTCCCACAGCCGTATGATACTGTGCACCTCTATATTCGTATTCGGGAGATCCACGGTTATACAGTGCAGATGCATGATGGTGGTGGGAACCTTCACTGCCATTGTCTGTATGTATATGTCCCCCATGACGGACTGGAGGTCGGGGCCGTGATGGGACGGGACCTTGAGGACTGGCTCCACGGCGTTAATGGGGCCGGAGCGGGAATCCCCCGGGTCCGCGCTTCTGCGAACAAGGGTTGCAAATACCCTCTCGATACCGAACACCTGCTGTATCGGGTACAGGGTCCTGCAAAGACCGGTCGTGTTGCACGATACGACACGGGCGTATTGCTTGTTCCTCGCCTCTTTGAAATTGACGAAGGAATTGAACGAGAATCCCGTGGTATCATGCTTCTCACCCCCCTGGAGGATGGCCTTGACACCCTTATCGCGATATTTATCCATGTTCTTTGCGCCGACGCCGCCTGGAGTGCAGTCCACTATGATGTCCACAACATCCATCAGGTCGGACACCGTGCCCTTTATGGGGATGTCTGCAAAGTCGAAGTTACTCACGAATTCCTCCTTCCCCGCATAGACATCGAACCCCTTCCTTATGGCAAGCCTCGCCTCGTAATCCGGCCTTCGCTTCGTGACGCCGACCACTTTCATGTCCTGCTGAAGATTGATGGCATCGGCCACCCTCTTACCGATGGTCCCGTATCCGTTTATGCCTATCCGAATCTTTTCCATGTCAGTTCCCTCGCGCTGTTCTGGATGAGTATGCTGAATACTGAGGTTTGAACTCCTATTTGTTATTATATCTATGCGTGTGGATTATCTCCTCGAAGCGGCAAGGGACCCAGTCCGATCCATCGAAATATCACTTCATCACTGCCTTTTTCCCATTCACGGGCTGCTGCTTTCCCCCTTCGACACCCGTATGCTGCTCCAGATCACCTCTGCGATCCTCTCCGCGCCCATATTCTCGGAGCTCATCGTGATCTCTACTTCGCCCCCCTTCTCGTAGGGAACATCGATGCCGATGACGTCCCCGAGACCCGGGAACTCCCGCCCGTCCCTCTTTCTCTCCAACGCCTTCCTGTACATCTCTCCCATGATCGCCCCCCTCTCTCGCCCGGTCTCCCTTTCCATGCACAGCTCCACGGGGGCTGAAATGTGTATCTCGGTAAAATCGTCGATCCCCTTTCGGGCGGAGTCCCGGTACTTTCTTCTATGAGCCGTGGCATCCACGATGACGTTCCGGCCCGTCATCGCCAGGAATCCCGCCATGAAACCCAGGAGTGCATAGGCGAGCTCTCTCTCGTCCTCATCGTATCTGGGATGAGCGATCATCAGCTTCCTTAGAGAATCCATCTCCAGGTTATGAAAATGCATCCCTTCCTTTGCGGCCAGCTCCTTCAATTTCAGGGCTGCGGATGTCTTGCCGCTTCCCGGCAGGCCGGTTATCCATATGCACTTTCCGCCCATGGTCCCATTCCTGGAAGGTCCATATCCGCTTCTGCCAATCCGTCCCCGACTATCCTGAAGTATGCGTGGGACCGTGATTTTATCGACCTGTGTTTGACCACCACCGCCTTCCGAAGCCCGTCGGCGAGCTTCAGCACCTCGATTATTGCCTTGGCATTGTGGTTTATGATGTGGCCCCCCACCGGCTCGAACCGTTTCCGCTCGATGTCGGTATAAACCTGATTGGTCAGGAGCAGGGGTATATTCTTCTTTCGGGCCAGGGAAAGACCTTCTATCATCATCTGGGCTAAAAGGTTCCATCCCCTCTTCCCCGTTTCAGCATCCTCGGAGAAATATTTCCTGTAGAACACAGAGATGGTATCGATCACCACCAGGCCGATGTTCAGATTCTCCACCAGCCTCTTGGCCTTGCGCAGCGAGTCCAGCTGCTCAACCAGCGAATATGGTTTGAAGATGAGCATCTCGCCCGTAATTCTGTCGAGTTCATCCCCGTATACCTGCTCCATTCGAACCGTGGACAGTCCCTCGGTATCGATGAAGATAACTTTTTTTCCTTCCTTTACGCACTGCCCTGCATACTGAAGGCATATGTTCGTCTTGCCGGCACCACCCTCCCCGTAGAATTCCGTAATGGTACCCCTCTCGATCCCTCCGCCCAGGAGCATGTCCAGGGACTTACAGTTGCTCTTAATATACATGCACGAGCTCTCCCCGCGTCGCTAAGGCCAGGAGGGTTCCATGGCCAATCCCCCCTCTTTGAACTGCTCCCAGCTAACGATGTCAAGGTCCCTTCCGATAACATACAGCTTGCAGTCGTAGGTGAATCTGTCCGATATCATTATCCCGGAATCTACCCCCTGCATCTCCACGGCCTTCTCCAGGCCGGCCATCTCGGGTACGTCGCATTCTCTTGCGAATCCTACAAGGGTTCCGGTTCCGTCATTGCGCCTTAATATGAGGTATCCTCTGGGATCGGTCCCAACGAGGTGGTAACCACCCTCCCGGAGCCTATCCTTCATTATATCGAATCGTTCCCGGGGGATGGCCTTTGGTATCTCTCCGGTCCAGCCCCATTCCTCCTTGCCCCGACCTCTGTTCTCCGCCATGACCGATACTGGAGCGAGCTCCATGAGATCCTCTTCATCTTTAGCTATAATTTCACGTAACATCGCATGGTCCATGGGGCGGTTGTCGTAATCCTCCCGGTGAGCGGCGGATCCGGAAGGGTTCTCCTCTAGAAGCGCTCTTCTCCCAGTCTCACCGTCCCTGTGAAGGTACTTGGGAAACGAGGTGGATGTCTCCACGTTCATTCCTTCGACATCCCTGTTCCCTTTGGGTTCACCCGTGGGTTCGCCGACCTCTCCTACCTCTTCCGCCAGCTTCTTGAAGAATCCATCTCCATCCACCAGATCATCTTCCGAGCCATCGAGTCTGGATCTAACCCCTGCCTCCTCCAATTTCCGGCCGATATCGGCCAGTTCCCTGAACAACCATTCCTCGTCGTATTTCTCCTTGATGGCAAGCGGTATTCTCATTATGCTCTCCCGTGTAACTTCCGTCTTAAGCTTTGCTTCGGCCACATCGTCCCTGGTAATTCTCACGTAGCTATCCTCGAATAAAAGGTAAACGATGCTGATATCATCCGATACATAGGCATGCTTGAGGATCTTGTAGAGGTAGGCCGCTTTGTATTCCTTCTTGGTGATGGGAACGCGGATCATCAGGCGCAGCAGCCTAATATGATCGTTCGGGTCTATGAATTCCTTCGAGCTGTAGTCTTTTTTCAGAAGGGGTCCGTACTTCGAGATGTACTCGTTTTCCAACCGTCTTCTTTCCTGCGCTATGCGATCCATTATCTCCGGGGCGATCCTTTCGAAATCCTTATCACCCACGAGATATGCCTCGTCCAATCCCTCGGCATCCTCTATCTCGATCATCTCCACCATCAGCTCGAGATCTTCGAGAATATCCACGTTCCGCAAGGGGGACCTAATGACCAATATCTGTCTTCCTCTGGCGTGGAATCGTGAATATTCCAAAGGTTTGAGCCCCAATCTGAACCGGTGGATGTCCTTCTTGGTCAGGATGGAACGCGAGGGGGACCTCACAGACATGGAACGCCTCTCCGTTAGTGTTCTTCGCTATTCTCCCGTGACTAATCGAACGGGGAATACATTCGGGAATTGAAATCGGTCGGATATAGCTTTTTGGGTGGAACTATCAAAAATCGGCTTCGTCTTTGTTTTACCGGACGTACCCATTCCTTCGTCCAACTGTCCAAAGCCCGGTATGACGGAAAATTATTTTGGAAACTCCCTGAATTCCCGTATCAGCAGTCATCCCGCTTAGAATCAGATCTCACATGGTGGTAGATTTCATGGAAGCCCGGGAATAGGCGGAGAATGCCGGTGTGATGTGATGATGTATCTACTTCAATGCCCAGACGCATACCTTGTAGCTCCCCGAACTTCGGCCGGCACATGATATGCGGGTTTCCTTTCGAACCTTCACGAATTCGCTGTATTTCCCGAGGATGTTCCCCAGCTCGCTGACGGTGGTTCCATGCTTTAGCCGCTTGTTCAGGTGGTCGCGCAATTGAGTGGTGTCCATCTCACCGTGTTCCCGCAGCAACGCCTCAGCTTTGTTCCTTAGCAATTTTTTCGACATCCAATCCTCCTCCGGGCCTTTGGTCCCAAAGCGGCGGGTCAAATCGACACCGTCCCTCAATTCGGGCGCGTCCTCCCTCCTCACCCAGATCAACCCATTATCAACTTGGTTAATATAGTTACTTTTTCTAACAGTTACTAATTATTGTAACTGTTGAAAATACTGTTTTCAATGAAAAGATAGATATAATTAATTGTGATTGATAGCTTCTCGTGATACACAAAGAGACGGTCCATGTGATCCCGGTCGGTTTTGATGTGGACGGGATTATCGAGGGGTTGAAGCAGAGGCCTCCCAGGCAGGTGGTCCTGTTCCATCAATGCCTGGAGGAGTCCAGGGAGGAGAAGATATCCCGTCGAAACGTGGCACTGGTGAAGAAGATGCTTGAAGCCATTGCCACGGTGGAGACGAGGGAGATCGGATCGGACGATGTTCATGTGATTTTTGGTATAATCATGGAGCTGATCTCCGCCTATCCGAAGGAACGATATGACATCTACGCCAACGTGTCCTCCGGAACGCCGATTCTCAATTCCGTCCTCCTTCTATGTGCAATGGCCAATGGCTGTCGACCCTACATAGTCAAGCCGGAACGTATTCTGATCCCTCCCTACAAGACCCAGCTGACCAAGGGGGCCAAGGAGGCATATTTTCTCCCACTCACACCCCTCCAGATGCCCACCGAGAAGGAGATGGACGTCCTCAATGTCCTGGGGGGGATGGGAGGAGAGACCGATTCCCAGATGGACCTCCTGGCCGAACTGGAGGAGGCCGGATTCTTCAAACGCGAGAAATACTTCTCCCGCAGGAGAAGAAAGATACTTGCGAACAGAAAGACCCAGCTCAGCAGGATGTTGGGGCAGATGGAAGAGAAGGGTCTAGTGGAAACGGAGCGCGCAGGTCGGAGGACAGTTATCTCGGTCACTCCCACCGGCAGGTTTCTGAGCCTCAAATGATGAAAGAATCACTATAAATGTAATTGACATTATTATGTTATATTTCCAAATGAAAAACTGACCTTTTCATGGAATTCCTGTCACGACCATTCACTATGGTGGCAGATGGATGAATTGTTTAAAACCAAAAACATATCCCAATCTTGAATATAAAAATGTTAATAAATCCATTTTTTCCTAAGCTTATTATTTGGAATCAGTTTATATGATATATTAATAAATTGTTAAAATACTATACTATCTTGGATTCCCTTGACCTTAATCTCTCAAGTTCCCGGATTATCAACCCGGTTTTGGGCAGATCTGTTCCTGTAAAGCGTGAAAAACAGTAGTTTTAAACTGAATCGAACCTCAAGAATATTTACATTCGCAATCATCCCTTGATTTCACAAAATATTACAATATAACATAATCGAATCGATATACCCTTAAAATTATTCTGTAGGAGAAAGAATCGAAATAAATGGATATGTATTCTATGTGCATAGATTGAGAATAAGAATGATAACAATTCCATTCGATTGATATGTCTTCCTTGTTATTTCTCACTAGCCAGTAGTGAAATAACAGGAAAAATTTCCATGAGAAATGAAGGGGGGTGCTTTTTTTAGATGGCTCGAAAAAATGGTCCGCGGCCTCCCCACGAAAGATATATTAAGGGGAAACAGTATCGGGTAGCTCAAGGGCCGTAATGGGTGAATTTCACGCGGGGAGTCCTTGTATTTGATGCCTTGTTGGGCATCACGCATGTAATAAGCCCTAATATTAATAAAATGTTAAAAACATGTTGTGGTATGATGGTGACGTAGGTTCCCTGTCGAACCTCCGCCCTCTCCTAGATCGATGCTCGAGGATACTGCTCCTTGACAGTGGCTGATGTGATGAATGACGGACCGTGCCGGATAGATGAAGGAAGGAAGAAGATGGAACAGGAAATGAATATATTCGATAGGCACATGACCGCGGGGTCAATATTCAAGAACAAAGAGGTTCTGAGGGTCGGCTATACCCCGAAGCTGATACTTCACAGGAACGAGGAGATTAACCATCTCGCCTCGGTGCTGTCGGATTCCTTCAAGGGAGAGACCCCTTCGAACATCTTCATCTTTGGCAAACCCGGGACCGGGAAGACCGCCACTGCCAAGTTCATCGGCGACCAGCTGATCCACAAGCTCGACCGGATAAACGATGATAAGAAGGACTATCTGTTCAAAAATCTGCTGGGCGAGATGCTCTGTGAGGCCCCCCTCGATGACGAGGAGCAGATGTTGTGGCTGCGGGAAAGACTTCATCTGTCGGACATGATCGGGGATGAGGTATCGAAGGAGCTGTACCGAAACATCAAATACATCTACATAAACTGCAAGCACGTGGACACGAAGTATCGCGTTCTGACGACCATTGCCAATAATTCCATCACCGATTGGAACGAGAGGCTGCCCTTCACCGGTCTTACCACCGACATGGTGGTATCGAAGCTGGTCGAGTCCGTGGACAGGACCCGAGGGGTAGTGATAATCGTACTGGACGAGGTCGATAACCTTCTGAAGAAGAGCGGAGACGACACGCTGTACATACTATCGAGGCTGAACGAGGACCTGACGCATTCCACCACCAGCCTCATGTGTCTGTCCAATGACGCCAACGTGTTCACGCGGCTTGACGCCAGGGTCAAGAGCTCGCTGTCCCTGGACATCATGGTCTTCAAACCCTACAACGCGGTCCAGCTCCGGGACATACTGACCCACAGGGCGAAGAAGGCCTTCAACGAGGACGTTTGCACGGAAGCTGTCATCAACCTGTGTGCCGCATACGCTGCAAGGGATCACGGCGACGCAAGGAGGGCTCTGACCCTGCTCATGGTATCCGGCGAGGTGGCCCAGGAGAAGAGTTCGGACCGCATCGACGAGGCGCATACCAGGATGGCCCTGGACAAGATCGAGACGGACAGCGTCCGTGAAGTGGCGCGCAGCCTGCCGATGCACTGCAAGTTCACCCTTCTTTCGATACTCTTCCAGTACGAGGAGGGCCTCAGCAGGATCACCACCGGAAGCGTGTACGAGTCCTATTCCAAGCTGTGCAGGGGATGCGGCATATCCACCCTGACCAAGAGGAGGATAAGCGATTTCATATCCGAGCTCTCCACGCTGGGCCTCATAGGTACCAACCTTATCTCCACCGGAGCATACGGCAGGACCCGGTTCATTCAGCTCGTTGCATATCCCGATACCATAAGGGATGCCTTCATGGACGACCTGGAGGTGAAGGAGTTCATGGTGAAGGAGGTCCGTTCCATGGTTCCCAGGGTGCAGACCAGGCTGCTGTGAACTTTTTTTTAGTTGAGAGAAGAATATATTCCTCTTACTTTCTTCGCCATGACCTCCACCGAGAATCTCTCCTCGCCCCTCTTTCGACACCGCATCGCCATTTTTTTCCGCCCCTCCCTCTCCGAGTAGGCGCGTTCCAGCGTCCGTGCCACTTCCTCAGCCGCATCATCCTCCCATCTGGCATCTTTGCCGAAGACGAGCTTCTCCAGATCCATCAGGTACCCTTCCTTTCCGTCGCGCACCAGTTCCGGCGTGCCCCCAAGGTTCGACGCTATCGGCGGAACCCCCAGGCTCATGGCCTCCAGCACCGCCATGGAGCAGTTCTCGGGCCAGAGGGACGGCAGGATGAGATGATCCGATGAGCGCATCTCCGAGAGGAGTCTGTCCCTCGCGACGAATCCAAGGTATTCCATTTTCGGTACTCGCCGTGTCATTTTCCGTACCTCGTTCTCGAGCGTCCCGCTGCCCGTGATCGTCAGCCCAATGCCCGCACGCTCCCCGTCGCCCTCGTTCCCCCCGGCAACGTCCTTTTCTCCGGTTCCGCCGAGCTTTCCCAGGAATCTCTCGAAGCCCTCGAGCATGGGCATGACTCCCTTTTCGGGATACAGCCTTCCGCAGAAAAGGAGCCTGAAGGTACGGTCTTCCTTTGTCTCGCTCTTGTTCTCTTTCTCTTCCTTTTTCTCTTTCTGTTGTATCGTACCCTTCAGTGCCGGCAGGTCGATACCATTGTGTACGACGCTCACGTTCTCCACGCCGCCCCTCTTCATCACTTTGGCGAGGTAATGCGAGGGTGCGATGAAACGGACCCCCCTAAGATACCGCTCCCACCTTTTCCTCTTGGTGATCTCGTAGAGGTATTTCGCACCGCCGAGGCATCGCCTCATATCGCACTTTCCGGGATCCACGACGGCGGGGCACAGCCTCTTTGCCTCCCTGGGGAAGTAGGTCGTCTTGGGACACAGGAGGTGGTAATCGTGCAGCGTCATCACCGCGGGGATGCCCGCCTTCCCGAGGCGGTACAGAAAGAACGGAGATATCCTCGAGAAGATGTTGTGGGCGTGCACCACGTCTATGTCGTACCTGCGGACAGCTTCCAGCACATCCTTGCCGGCTGCTGCGTTCCTCATCCTCGAAAGCGCTCCCTTTTTTTCCCTCGTGAAAATGATCCGGTCGCGGGGCAGTATCAGACCGTCCGATCCCTCCCCGGCCGTTCTTTCAGTTCCCGTTGTCGTTCCCGCTGTCGTTTTCCTCTCCGTAGCCCGGATGTCGGGAGCAAGGAGAAAAATCTCGTCCCCCGAGCGCATCAGCTCCCGGCCAAGGACCGAAATGAGAGTCTCCGCCCCTCCCGCAAGGGTGGCGTGGTCGTTCACGAAAAGCACTTTCAAGATGATCACTCTTGACGCGTTGTCTGCCTCGCCATTGTAGGAACCATTATTTAAAAGGTTTATTTTGCAGCCTTTATCTTTTTCAATTACCTATATATAATCATGTCATTGTTCACTTTCCCCCGCTTTCGCGGTGGCGACACGAGTGATCCCATGTTCTACGAGGTGTGCAAGTTCGTCGTGGGACCTGTGGTGCAGGTCCTTTTTCGGATGGAGGTGGAAGGCCTCGATAACATTCCGAAGGAGGGCCCGGCGATACTGGCCTCCAATCATTTCTCGTTCTTGGACCATTTTCTGCTGCCGGCGGTGGTGGACCGGAAGATAACCTTCATCGCTAAGGCGGAGCTTTTCGAGAACAAGGTGATGGGCTTTCTGATGACCCAGTGGGGGCAGATACCGGTGAACAGGGGCACCGGGGACAACAGCGCCATAGACCAGGCCCTGGGCGTACTGCGGGACGGAAAATTGTTCGGGATCTACCCGGAGGGCACCCGTACCCGTGACGGCAAGCTCCACAGGGGCCATACCGGTGTTGCGAGGATAGCCATCCTGTCCGGTGCGCCGGTGGTGCCGGTGGGGATGATAGGGACCTACGAACTGCTGCCCCGGGGCGCACCGAGGCCCAAGATTGGCAAGGTGGGTATAAAGATCGGCGCCCCCATGAACTTCTCGTTCCTGTCCGGCAGGGAGAACGACAGGGAGCTGCTGCGCGTACTGACCGACGAGATAATGGAGGCCATAGGCGATCTCATCGGCCAGCCCGTGGAGGGCGAGATATACCGGTACAACGAGATACTGCAGCAGGAAGGAGAGGGGAAGGCGGCAGGGTCCTAGGATGTGGTTGGAGCTTGCCGTTTTGTTATTGCTTTCGTTAGATGTGTTCTCTTCAGGTAAAAGGACCCGGTAGCCGGGGGGAGGTAAAGGGGTGGTGTAGGCGCATACGGGGCCTTTTACAGATGCACAGCTGAATATCAAGAAGCGGCCAACGGCCGCAAGGTCGGCGCCCGCTTCGCTCCGGGGTATCGGAGACACCCCTGCGCCCGCAGGGACGTGACCCTGCGCCCGCAGGGACGTGACCCTGCGGACAAAGCCGACCTGATAGGGCGAGGTTGCACAGAAGGGGGGCATTTTTCAAGATTGCCGTCCCAAACCCCCGCCCACCTTCTCCGCTGGCTCGCCCCGCTCCCCGGCCGCACTTGCCGAGTCACGTCTCGGCAAGTCAGATGAGCCCGAAGGGGTCATCGAGATGCTCGAAGGTGTATTCAGTGGGATTGGTGCCTCGGTTTGTTGATACGATAATATGAGTTTTTCTCGGAGAAAGGACATATAAGAAAGGCCGGGCGCCCCATCCATAAAGGCGTCCGGCCGCCAGGCCCCGCCATTCACATCAAGCCCGATTCATGTATTCTTGCCGCCCAGCACTTCCATGGTCTTCTCCATGGTCTCGGAGTCCTTCACGTTGTAGCAGTTGAATTTTCCCTTTTTCGTGAGGTTCACCAGGTCGGATCGCCTCAGCTTCTTGATGTGCCAGTTCACGGTGGAGGCGTTGATGCCTACTTCCTTTGCGATATCCTGCTGGGTGCAGCCCGGATTCAGGAGTATGTGGTTCACTATCTTTCGGGTGGTGCCGCTCTTGAGCACCGAGACCACCTGCTTGTACTCCTGCCCCCCTATGGCGTCCCGCAGGTCGCCGCCGAACACGCCGTCCACGTTCGCATAGTAGCGCTTGTACTTGCTCCCCTTGTGGGAGAGCACGCTGCCGCTCTTCTCAAGGACTCCCAGATGATAGGTAGTCGAAGAAGGAGACATATCGAACTCGTGCATTATCTGCGACAGATGCTCGCCCGGGTTCACCTTGATGTACTCGTATATGTCCCGTCTCATCCCCTTCATGGCCCGGTCCCGCTGTCGTCGGCTCTGGACCACGGCGAAGACGGCGAAGATCATGAAAATAACAATCACTACCACGCCTGCGACAAAGATCAATAGCATGCTTGACGAGGCCTTCTCACTAATAGTAGAAGCATCCCCTCCCCCGTTTGTTGAAGCATTTCCCGCGGGATAATGGTCAATAAACGGATCACCTTCATCATCATCCCATCTCTCGTAACCTCCAGCCCCTGCACCGTCTTCGGGGCTGTCGGAGTATGCAAGACTATCGTCATCTGGGTCCATACCGTTTGCTTGCTCCCAATCATCCGGTATTTCATCTCCCGTCGTCTTCTCACCGTTTTCTCCGGAATCATCCGCATCGTCATCCGTCTCCGCCGGAGGCTCCTCCGGCTCCTCCACCACCACTATCATGGTCGTATACTCGGTGACGATCTGATGCTCCACCGCGGTGTGCGTGATCTCCTCCTCGTACGTGTACCCGGAGGTGGCGTTGCCCGTCTTGGCCTTCTCGCCCTTTGCTATCTGCTCCTGGCACCACCTTATGTGCATGAACGCCCACAGCTGCGCCACGAAGGGGTTTTCATCATTACCCGCCTCGAAGCTGCCCCGAAGGGACGTGCTGCCGTTCACCGTGACGCCGGTCCCTGCAAAGACCACGTCCTTGGTCGTATCATCGACCTTCCCCAGCACCAGATGCTCCTGGCCCTTGAAGAGATAGGGGGCGTTCCTGTGATACACGCTGCCTGCGTTCTCGTACTCCAGGTTCAGGCGGAATATCAGGGGCGTCGATATGGTATCGTAGAAATGGCCGATCTGCTCTGATATGTCGAGCCCAGTCTCTATCTTCTGGGCCCTGGCGTAATTGATGAAAGACAGCTTCTCGAGGAAACTGAAATCGACGTCATTGCCTATTCCCAGCGAGAATATGGATATCTTGGCCGTGTTCTGATCGTATATCTGGGAGCAGATGGCGTTGGGAGCGGTGGGGGTCCCCGCGGTGGGATTCCCGTCTGTGAGGAAAACGATTATCTTCATCCTCGACGAATCGTCGTCGAAGACCTCAAGACCCCTGTCGAGCGCATCGATTATGTTCGTTCCCCCGGTGGCGGAGAGCCCGTCGATCCACCCGTTGGCCTCGTCCACCACTGAGCCGCTCGGGGTTTGAAGCTCCTCCTTCCACCTCTGGGGATTGCTGCTGAAAGATATGATGTTGAAGCGGTCGTATTCCTCCGACAGCTCGCCCACGATGTAATGGAAGGCCTCCTTGGTCTGGGTCATCTTGTCGCCGGACATGGATCCCGACGTGTCCACCACGAAAACGATGTCCTTCTGAAGGGGATCCTCTCCGAGCTCCTCCTGGGCCGGTGCGAAGGTGTGAAGGAAGTAGGTTATCTCACCGTCGTCGTGAAATCGCATCGTCCCCTCCTTTCCGGTGCCCGCCGTCTCGTAGTTGAAGACGATCTCATTATCGAGGTTCCCGGGAGGAACCGCGGCGGAGCATTCCGCCGAGTATAGACCGTCGTATTCCACCTTGTCGTCCCCGAGTTTCGAAACCCCGGCATCGGTTATCACGGTGGGGCTGGTCACCCGGATGCTCACGGATGTATCTATGGTCGACAGGGACGGCAGAAGTTCCCCGGGATCCAGCGCCAGGCGGTACCCTCCGAGCTCCTTTACCAGGTACTGGTGATAGGTGAAGGACACGTCCATGGGCTTGTTCTCCAGGAGGTTGAGGGTCATGCCGAAGCTGCTGACGCTGTACTTCTCGATCTTGATGGCGCTCTTCCCTGCCTCCACTGCATCGTCGTATTCCTGCTGCGCCTCCTGGTCCACCTTTACCCGCCCGTAATACGTCAGCCCCCCCATCTCCGCCGTCAGATTAGTCAGGAAGGCATCTTCCGGTATGTTGAACCTGTAGACGTACTCGGACGTGCCATCGTTCGTGTTCGTCAGCGTTACCGAGGTAGTGACGCGCACGAAGGAATTGTCCACAACCACATCTACGACGGGCGAGTCGATCTTCACGCCTCCTCTCGATCCCACCGCCGAGGCGGATTGCAGGAGGGGTATTGCCAGCATGATTATTGCGAGAAACGGAACGATCTTTTCATAGCTCCTCATTGTTGCACCTCATGATTCCTCAGACATTTATACCCTCTGCTACACCACCGTGCTATATTAACAATTTTGGTATAATCCTCAAAGTGAAACGATATCTCGGTATATCTCTCGAATATACATGCGCTAAAATATAAATACTATCGAATCGTTCATGAATCGAGTTTGAGAGAGGAGAAACTTGTTTCTCCGGATGACTGCGGGGTAGTACTAAATTCACTGTATTGGATTCCATCTGGATGAGGTTCCGTAGGAACAAGATCAGAGTAATGGAATTAATCATAATTGGAAATAAAAATCGAATCATCGGTTCAATCGGATTCCGATAACGTCAATAGTACTCACAATGTCCAAATTTACGCTCGGATGTGGTCGAATATGATAATCTGCAAAGTGATCGGTACGCCAACAAGTACGTTCAAGATAAAGGAACTTGGCGGCAGCAAGCTGCTGATGGTACTGCCGCTGAATCCCATGAGCATGAGGCCGGAGGGAACGCCCTTCATCTGCGAGGACAGGATCGGAGCCGGAAGGGGCAACGTTGTCATCGTGAGCAACAACTGCCGAAAATCCAGCCTGGTGGACTCGTCCGTGGTGGGAATACTGGATTCCCTCGAGATCGAGAACAGGGTCGTTTACGAGGCCTGATAGCGATTTGGCGGGCAGTGACGGGTTCGCAGGGGCTGTAGGTGAACGCCCCTGACGTTGTACCGATGTTGGGTTCGGCCTGATATCGGTGCATACCCGGGCATGGAGTCGTTCATCTGCCGGTCCCGCCCGTCCCGTCTCTCGGGAAGATGGAACGAGAAGATGAAGGAAGGACGGGATGATAGAACGACGGGATGATAGAACGACGGATCCATGGAATTATGGATCGAACAGGAACAGGAACGGGAATAATGTGAACAGCTACTGCGTCGTGGAGATGGAATCGCTCTCCATCGGGCTGTCCCTTGCAGCCAGAGCCATGGGGAACGAAGGCATAGAGCTTGCTGGAATTCCCTTCCCCGGCTCCCCGGGGTTCATAGGGATATTCCAGGGTAAGCGCTCCGAGCTCATCACGGTGATGGATGCCGTTTTCGACGGAACGGCGAAGGGAGTACTGAGGAAAACCCATATACCGTCACCCGAGGTGGATCTGCTCACACCGGCTCCACGAGAGAAGGGATCGCCCCGGACCAGGGACGTGGGCATAGTGGAGACAGGGGGCTTCGGCATCATGCTGAGATGCGTGGACATGGCACTCAAATGCCCGGGTGTGGAAGTCCTTTCCAGTAACTACGATGTCGGTGCCGGAAGAGGGGCGATACTGCTCGGGGGAACCGTGGACATTCTGACGACCATCTTGGAGGAGATGAGGGGCATATGCGGATACACGGAGATAATCGGCACTTCCGTGCTTCCATCCCCGCCGGCGGAGTTGACCATGGTATTTTCGTCCCCTGGCGACAGGAGCGTCGATCCGCGATCATGATCACTGTGGAATGAGCGAAATCTGAATAGGGATGCGATCGTGAGAGGAAAAGACGAGATAACCTGCTGACTTGGACGGGATGTGAAGATCATACATTTGAGCTGGATATTACGATCATACGTCGATGAAGCGGAATCGACCCTTCGGGTCCACGATTCCGCGCACATTGTCAAGCTGCAAACTTCGAATTCCATTCGAACTTTGCACCGTTGACAATATATAGAGCATCGAGTGATAAAAAAAAGCGGGAATGAGAGGTGATAGAGATGGTAAATAGGACTTTTGGCATCATCGAGACGGAAGGTCTTCTGGACGCCTTCCTGGCTGGAGATACCGTTATTAAGGGCTCCAACGTGGAGATAACCGGGAGGTACCTTCTTGGCGGGGGTCTGGTGACCCTCGTTATTTCGGGCCAGCCGGCGGCGGTGAAGTCCGCCATAGATATCGTGAACAGAGATCAGATGGACCGGAAGGTCCGAACGGCGATAGTCCCCAATCTATCGAAGAGGGTGAAGGATATTATGCTCATGGGCGGCGGGAACGGCACCGAGCGATCCCATCCGGTCACGGCCATGGAGAGCGGTGGGCGGCTCGCCGCACCGGTGAGGTCCGCTCCGAAGCCGCGCGAGGATGTTCCGTCCATATTCGACACGGACATCGACACCGATGTGCATCTGAAGAAATCCTTCAAGAAACGCCAGACCGAGGAGCGTTCCCAGAAGGAAGTGAAGAAGCGACAGGCCCTAATAATACAGTATCTCGTGGCCAATCGAAACAGGAAGATCGCCATAAGCGATATGGAGAGGGTCATACCGGATGCATCCAAGGTGACGCTTCGGCGCGATCTGAACGACCTCATCGACCGGGGTAAGATAGAGAAGAGGGGAAAGGGGCGGGCCACCCATTATGCCATATTGTAGGCTGTGGCTCTGACCATTACAAGTATGTAGTTACAGCGTTCGGTCGGCCCTGGTGAGCAGCCTCGGTCGACCGTCCTCCACGAGAATGTCGTCCTCTATCCTCACCCCGCCCTTTCCGGGGATGTAGATACCGGGTTCCACCGTGAAGACGTGACCGTCCTCCATCTTTTTCTTCATGTCGAATCGTATCCCGTTGGGAGCCTCGTGGACCTCCAGGCCGATTCCGTGGCCCGTGGAATGCACAAAGTATCTATGATAATCTCCGCTCTCCTCGAAGAGTTCCCGTATGGATGCATCGATGGCACCGTACATCTCACCTCCCGCAACCTGTGAGATACCCTTTTCCTGCCCCTCGCGCACCAGCTCGAAGACGCGTTTCAACTCCTCGCTGGGTTCTCCCACGGCGATGGTCCTGGTGCAGTCGGAGCAGTAACCGTTGACGTAGACTCCGAAATCCAGGATGACGAGGTCGCCCTTCCGAAGCTTCCTTTCGGTAACGTCATGATGCGAGAATGCCGATTTCGGCCCCCCCGCTACGATGGTCTCGAACGAGTTCGTCTGCACCCTCTCGTCCTGTCGGAGGAGCCCGTTCAGCTCGTTGGCGACCTGTCTCTCGCTCTTGCCGGGAAGGGCAAGCTCGTGGAGTTGGGAGGCGGCCTCATCGGTTATCGCGGCAGCGGTCTCGATGAATCTGATCTCCTGCGGGCTCTTCTTGATCCTCATGTTCTCTATGAGATTCGACCTTTCCTGTTTTACTAGCCTCGTGGACGTTCTCGTGTCGCACAGAGCGCCTTTCCATTCTCCATCCCGTATGAGCCGCTTCAGCACCAGCAGTCCGGTCTTCCCCTCGGATTCGATCCCCGGATACGGAGAGAATGTTTTCAGATCATCCACCTGTGCCTCCTCCATGGCCCTGAACTGCTCCAGGGACGAGGCGATGCCGGTCGTATGACCATCACGATCTATTATCACGTGGGCCAGGAGGGGGAATGACGGTATGTGGGCGCAGGAAAGGTACCTTACGTTCCCTTCCTGGCTGGCGATGAATATTTCCTTGTCCTTCTCCTCGAGATGCTTTGCTATCCTGTCCCAGCGCTCCGAGTATGTCCGCTTCTTCAGCTGTTCGCTCACCAGAGACACCTTCCTTGTATCTATTATGGATGGAAGTTAAAACATGTATTTCCGCTCCGTTGGCAAAGGACGCTATGGAGCCTGTACTTTGGATGGGATGTGCTTCACGTGTAAATCCGTCACGGTCACACTGTTCCCGTCTTCACCGCTGAAGGACCGCGAGATTGGTCACCCCGGAAGGCAACAGGATCCACCTCTATTTTATCCAGTTGTATTCCCTTCTTTTGGAGGATGTACCGAATCCGCACGACGCACACACGCGCTTCCTGGCATGGTATGCATGATTCCCGCATCGACGGCAGGCGATGTGGGTCTTCCGGTTCCTCTTTCCGTATGACGGGGTTCCCTTCGACATCTCAATAACCTCTTTAATTGAATGAATGGATAATATGGCAACGTGATCCAATAGCGGAGGAGGCTTTTAGGGGGAGATATAGACCACATTGTCTCCACGCACTATCACCAGATCGTATTTCTCGATCAGCTCCCCGTCCTGCATCTCTTCTGCGGACTTCAGGACGAGGTTCATGTGTGGATCGTACCCCGCCAGAACCCCCCGGTACTCCTTCCTGTTTCGGAGCTCGACGATAACCCGGTTCCCGATGTTCTTGGTCAGGACGTGCAATGGTCTATCTATTATGATGACGCCTCCAATTATGCCGGCCATGAATACTAACTTCGCTACTTAAATCTTTTTTCTCAAATGGACCATCCCGAACCTTCCCGATGTTTGGCCCGGCGGCTAGCGGCGATCGCGTTTACCAGTGTGGATGAGGCCTGGGGCCCACCTTCGATCTCAGTCCTCGAATATCTCCAGGTCGGCCTCCTCCCATAGCTCATCGATTTCCTCCTCCTCCTCTTCGTCATCGGTTGTTTCCTCTACCTCCACGTCCCCCTCCTCTTCATCGTCGCCCCAAGCCTCCTCCGAACCTTCCTCTCCACCCCATTCTCCCTCTTCCTCCACTTCGTCGCCGTCTTCTTCTTCTTCTTCTTCCACCCCGTCTTCATCATCACCCCATTCTCCCTCTTCCTCCTCTTCATCACCCTCGTCGTCGTCTTCGACCTCTTCTTCGTCGTCACCCCATTCCCCCTCTTCCTCCTCTTCACCGCCCTCGTCGTCGTCTTCGACCTCTTCTTCGTCGTCACCCCAT
>CAYRFL010000052.1:0-27598 GCA_964423515.1 uncultured archaeon | reverse complement strand
ACATGATGCAAGCATACCAGTGCACGCTGGTGGGGAATCAGATATACGGGAACTACGACGGTATATACATGGATGCCTCCACGAACTGCACCATTTCGGGAAACGAGGTCTATCTATGCGCAGGCTCGGGGATAATCCTGTCGTACGGAAGCGACGGAAACAGGATGGAATACAATAATTGTTCCAACAACGGGGAAGCCGGGATCGAGCTCCAGGACAACATCGAGAACACCATCGTGGAGAACGAGATGAAGGGGAACGGGGAAGGGCTGTGGATCAACGATTCATCCCGCACGGTGATTACGGAGAATAACATATCCCGGAACGACGACGGCATGATCGTATCGGGAGATTCCGACGGAAATCTCATGTTGAATAATACCATTTCTAACAATACGGAGTACGGCCTGCGCATAGAGGATCCCGAGGCGGAGAACAACACCATCTACGGAAACAACTTCACGGGAAACAACGGCGGAGGAGTACAGGGATATGACGGTGGCAACGGGACAGCATGGGATGACGGAGAGGGAGCGGGAAATCACTGGTCGGACCTTCCTACCAGGTATCCCGCCGCCTCGCCCAACGGCACCGTGTGGAACGTGAGCTACGAGCTGGACGGGCCCGCGGGCAGCTATGACGCCTATCCGCTTCTTCCGATAGGATACAAGTTAAATGAGACACCCGATGAAAACGAGACACCAGAGGAGAACGAGACGCTGCCGGTGCTTGCCATTGCTGGCAATTCAAGGACCATCCTCGAGGGAGAGGAGCTTATCTTCGACGGGACGGGCTCGACCGGTAACGGAAATATCACGAACTACACATGGAGGTTCACCTATGACGGCAGCGAGGTGGTGCTGTACGGGCCGGGACCGAGGTTCACCTTCGAGCTTCCTGGTACGTACCGTATCACCCTTACGGTCACCGATACGCTGAAATTAACGGATTCGACGGAGCTCATCGTCACGGTTCTCGAAAGGGAGCCCGAGGATCAAGGAGCCATAGCCACGATGGAGGTACGCCAGGGGGAGATACGGGTGATAACCTACAACCATACGGACGGGGGAAGGACCAGCGTTACCATCGCCGGCAACGGGACCCTGGTGGCATCCACTCTGGAGGACAATACGTCGGAGGTGGAGGGGGAGCCCGAGGATCTCGTCAGGATAAGCTATTACCTGAAGCTGACCTTCGACGGCGATCTAAACTGGACGAACATTACAATACCCTTCGGGGAGGCGGGATTGAACGGGTCCATCGACTATGCCGGGGCTAAAATTTACTACTATGACGGCTCGATATGGAGGCAGGCCGAGAACACGGGAGTGGACTACGAGGGAAGGCTGGTGTGGGCCAACGTCACCCATTTCACGATATTTGCCGCCTACGCCCCCGCCAAGGCCGATGACGTCGGGGGAGATCCCGGAACAGAGGGAGGAAAGGATAAGGAGTCCTGGTACATGAGCACCAGCGTCATAGTGGCCGGGGTGTCCATAATGATCGTTCTGGTGCTCCTGGGCGTATTCCTGTACGTCAGGGCGGGCATGGGAGATGAGGAGGACATGGACGAGGGGATGGAAAAGGGGACGGATCAGGGGACGGACAAGGGAACGAACGAGGCAAAGAAAGATCTACCGGCCGGTGAAAACGCCGGGGAGGAAATCGGGGATCGCGACGCTGGAAAGGATGCGGGGACCGGGAAAAAGAGCGATGGTATGGAAAAAACGAGCAGCCCGGAACCCGACCTCATAGCCCGCGTGACCATGGATGGGGATTCGGTGGAGGAAGATACGAAGGAGAAAGATGCAGGGGCCAAGCCAGAGGTGAAGCGGGAGGTTGAAGGAGATACGGAGAAAAAGGGCGATGGACTTCTGCCGCCTCCCGGCGCACCGGCGATACTTCCGCCAGTAGCGCCACCACCGCTCGCTCCGCCTACTCTTACCCCTTTGCCGCCTCCGGGATCGGGGATAAAACCTCCGTCCGATGACGACGAGGGAGATATGATGGAGCTCGTACCGGTGTTACAGCCCATAGGGTCATCCGAACCACCCGTGGATACCCCGCCACCACCGCCGATGTGATCCGGGAAAATTCGATACATTTCCCCACGTTCGGACCCCGGGATCGTTACTATTCAAATACACATTCCGAACCCGAAAGTTTTTTCTAAGGACAGACTATTGAAGAGATATGCACGAGACCGCCAACGACCCCCGCATACTCACAGCCGAGCTCGCCCTTCAAAAGCTCCGGGACAATATTTTCTCGAAATCCATCGTGCGGCCGGGTTTGAGGCGGAACGAGACCAACGATGTCCTCTCACGCATCGAATCCCAGCTCATGGCCCTGAAGTACTCCTACATGCACCCGCGCGACATCGCAAGCAGCGAACCCGTACGGGCGATCCTGGAGGATGCGAAGAAGCTCTATCTGGCCTACAGGGACGGCATCGAGAAGGATTACGGCGAGCTGAAGCGCGCTAACCTGATGTGGGCCTTCAGAACGTTCTCGGGCCTCTCGCGGCGCTTCTCCATAGAGAGCGAGCTGACCACCGTTGGGGTGGACCTGGTTGCCATGCAGGTGCGTAACATCGCCAAGAAGGACAGATACTGGGTAACGAGGTGCATCGCCGGGCCCTTCGACATGACGGTGGTGACGAACCTTTCGAACCTGAAGGCGGGGGACACCCTTGCTGCCGCCCTGCTTCCTCCTGCGGCCGTGGGCGGCATCGTGAGCGAGGCCATGTTCCTTGGGCCGGATGCGCTCGACGCGGAGGCGGGGGCCTTCCTCGATCCCGCCGAGGTGGATACCAGGGAGGCGGACGGAATACTCTTTGCGGAGCTGGGGAAGCTGAGGTGAGAGGGTTCATTTCGATTCGGTACGGACATCAAAAGAAGGACGATCCCCGGGAGCATCCCACACCTTTTCACGGTAAATTATATTAGCCATTATCTTTTTACACGAATGTTATTCCCAGTACGCACCATACATGGTTGTTCTACATGAAAAGGTCACTCGCGGTCATCCTCGTAGTGCTGTTCCTCCTGCAGGCGGCAGTCGTTCACCTCCGACCCTCTGCTCATTCGGATGCCGAGGCGGCTCATGGAGATGACTGCTTCGAGGTGAGGAGTTTCAACAGGGTTCGGACGAACCGCGATCGGATCGTGGACTCACACGTCGAGCAGGATGGTTTCGGCGGGAGCTGGTTCGACGATTTCGAGGATGAGAGCGGGATCGACGGCGGACTCGGTGGAAGATTGGAGGCTGACGAGCATACGGTGGGATTGTGGCATTTCGACGAGGGCACGGGGAACGAGGCGAGGGACGCAAGCGAGAACGGTAATGATGGGACACTTATGAATATGGAGGAGGAGGATTGGGTGGACGGGAAATACGGGAAGGCGTTGAAGTTCGATGGGGAGGATGATTATGTTGCATCATCTTTCGCTTTTAACCCTGGCTCTAATAGTCATACAATAGAGTTCTGGATGAAAGCACCTTTATTAACTGAAAGCAAAGCGGTTGTCACTGGTCGAACTGACCATACATTCGCCATATGGGCCGTTGAGGATACTGGTAAGATAATGGTACACTATGGGAATGACGGCTCATCGTGGAATATTGCAAATGCTGTTGGAAATCGTATTGGCGATAGTGTTATTGCAGATAATAATTGGCATCATATTGTAATGGTAAGGGATGGAAATAATGTAAATTGGTATGTAGATTCCTCGTTGGACATTACCATGCCCATATCAGGAAATGGATTCGTATCCACAATAATCGATATAGGACAACATGCACCATCGGGCGGAGCATATCTCAACGGCACTATCGACGAATTCCGCATCTCCAACATCGCCCGCACGCCGGACGAGATAAAACGCAACTTCGAAGGGGGGCTGGTGTTGAGAAGCGGGGAGTTGGAGTTTGCCAAGAGCGCCCCGGGCTCCGATCCGGGATGCGTCGGGTACTGGAGCTTCGACGAGGGAAGTGGGGATACGGCGTATGATGGAAGCGGGAACGGGAATGACGGTACGATCCACGGTGGGGAGAATTGGACGGAAGGGCGGTTTGGGAGGGCGTTGGAGTTTGACGGGGAAGATGATTATATTCAGATACCAGATAGCCCGAGTTTAGATACGACTTTTGGTTCTAAGATATTTACATTGGAAACATGGGTCTATTGTAGGGAATGGGTTAATCATCAGGGTATTATTTCAAAACGAGATAATAATCTATACGCAACTCAACCTCTTGGACTATATGCAGATACAAATGGAATCTCAGGCGTAATGGGTTCTTCAAGTTCATCTATATCTGTTTCAAATATACCATTATTAAATGAATGGCATCATATCGTTTTCACGGGCGATGGAAATGATATGTTCCTATATGTTGATGGATTTATAAAGGATCAAAATGAGATTAATTTGAATCCGGTTCAAAATAATGATAATTTACAAATCGGTTATTTTTATAATCAACCAAATGGTTATTTCAATGGATTGATCGACGAAGTCGCCATCTACAACCGCGCCCTCACACCCTCCGAAATAAGCCAGCACTACAACCGCACCCCATATCCAACCAATGCCTCTCTCACCTCAACCCCCATCTCACTTCCCGACGACATGAACTGGTCCACCGCATCAGTTGCCAAGACCGAGCCTCCCAACACCTGTATCAAAGTGTCGATCATAGACAACGCTACCAATCATACTATCAACGGCTTTGATAATTTAACCTCCCGCACCATCGACCTGACTCCGCTTTACGAGCTCGGCATCTCCTCCATTCAGCTCCGTGCTTCTTTCCGGTCGAACGGCAACGCAACGCCCACACTCGACTCATGGGGAGTGGAATGGAATGCGGATAACACATGGAGGGACAGCTTCACCGGTACTGGCAAAAGCATCGGGGATAACGGACCTCCCGAGGCAGACGAGCATACCGTTGGGTTATGGCATTTCGAGGAAGGGGCTGGCAACAATGTTTCCGATTCATCCGGCAAAGGCAACCACGGTACGAAATCCGCCCCACCATCTTGGACAAATGGTAAATTCGGCGGCGGCATGAAGTTCGGCGAGAATTGGGGCGACTGGGACCACCACGTTACCGTCGATGCACCGGTGGGAGGCGAACTCGACTTCATCGGTCCGATAACCGCGGAGGCGTGGATAAATCCCTCCAAACTCGAGATGATAGATACGAATCGTCACACCATTGCCGATAGATATTACAGCTGGGGCCTGTTCGTCAATACCTCCGCGACCGATGTTCTACCGCATGCGTTCTTCCTCATCTACGATTCCGATGAGAACCAGAGGACCATCATGTCACGCTCGGTCATAACAGCTGATAAATGGACCCATATCGCCGGGGTCTATGACGATGCGAACGACGTTATGAAGATCTATATCGACGGCGTGCTGGATCACTCCAGAAGGGAGACCGGAGGTGTCTGCACGGCACTCAATAACTATCCGGTGCTTATTGGGAACGGCAACATATTCGGAGGAACCGCCAGCCCCTTTTTGGGAACCATCGACGAGGTACGGGTATCGAATGTAGCCCGGAGCCCACGGGAGATGGCTGACTCGTACGAGTCGGGCGTAGTCATAAGGGGTGGGCAGGCGCAACTGGCTGATAACGAGATCGTGGCGGATGGGAACACGAGTGCTCTGTGGCATTTCAACGAGGGTGATGGGAATGTGTTGCATGATTCGAGTGGGAACGGAAATGACGGCGTGATTTATGGCGCGAACTGGACGGAGGGGGTAATGGGAGGTGCGCTGGAGTTCGATGGGGAGAATGATTATGTTGACGTCGAAAATGATCATCGTCTTGATGTGGTCGGAGGCAATTTCACTGTCGAGATTTGGACGAAATGGTCCTTTACTGGTAATAATGGCCAACCATGGCAGATTATACAATTAGGGGGATATGAAAATAAAATGTTCATTGGTGTTGGAAAAGATGCTGATAAAGTAGCATTTGGATATAAAAATGGAGGGAGCACCCCCTGGCAATATGATATTGGATCAGACCTTAATGATGGTAAGTGGCATCAACTAGTCACTGTTAAAAAGGTGAATGAGTATGAATTCTATATTGATGGAGTGGATGCCGGATTGGGTAGGGGAGGAACGGCATCAACTTATTTGGACAATAATCTAATCGGAAAGGGGGGATTTGACCACTTTAACGGCATAATTGATGAAATTTCAATATATAACCGCGCCCTCGCCCCCTCCGAGATCCGCACCCATGCCACTCGTTACCGCTACAACGCCACCCTCCGCTCCGAGATCATCACACTCCCTGATAACAATTCATGGTCCACATTCCACTGCAACCGCATCGTCCCCGACGATACATACCTGAACATATCCATCCAAGATGCTGCCACCAACGAAACGCTTTTGACGGAATACAACCGCACCGACTACCTGTATATAAACCTCTCCGGCATCGACCCAGCGGCCCATCCGTCCATCTATCTCCAGGCATCTTTCCAATCCAACCGCACCGAGACTCCCATTCTGCACGACTGGGCGGTGAACTGGACCGTCGGTGCCGGAAAGCCATCTCCGCCCGAGCTTACGGGGAACCTGCCGGCCATCATCAACATCACTGAGGATATTCCGGAAGCGGACATAATCGACCTTGCCGACGTGTTCTACGACAGGTATTCGCAGATAGATTCACCGACGTACGGTATAGAATTCATCTCCGACCCGGACAACATATCCCTCGCTCTCAACGGTTCGAGGCTCGACGTGGTGGAGATGGAAGCGAACTGGAGCGGATCATGTTCTGTGCGCTTGAACTGCACAAACGTACACGGCCTGAACGCCTCCACGCCATTGTTCGCCATTAATGCACGACCGATTGACGACGCCCCCGCCTGGACTGGGAGACCGCCCCCGCTGACCGTGATTCATGGGCAGACCAACACCAGCAACTACACTCTTCCGGAATACGTGACAGATGCGGAGGGCGATCCATTCGACTTTCAGGCATATTCTCCCGATCTGGAAATTGAAGTGGACGGTTCTTCCCGCCTCGCGGTCACATCCACGGGCAACTTTTCGGGCGATACCACCATCACTGTGAAGGTCTTCGAGATCGCCAACGCATCGCTCTTCTCCAATGCCTCCGTACGGGTAACGGTCCTTGAATGCGCGCACCCCGCAGCCAGGCTCCTGTCTCCGCGCAACGGAACAACTATCACAGAGACCACGGTGGAGCTACGATGGGATTTGCTCGACTCCGACACGGATCTCGGGAACGTCACTTTCGATGTGTATTTCGGAGATAACGAGATACCGCCCCTGTATGCCTCGGATGTCTCCGGTCATAATTTCACGGTCAGCGCCCTCTCCAACGGGACCATCTATTACTGGTATGTCATACCAAGGGACATTCTCGGCCCCGGCACCTGCCCCAACGGCACATGGCATTTCACCGTGAACACGGAAAGGCCGCTTCCAAAGGTAACGCTTCGATCCCCTGCAAATGACGAGATAATGAACACCACCACTGTAGAACTCGAATGGAAGGTGGACAATCCCCTCTTGGAAAGGCTGACCTTCAACGTCTATCTGGGCCTTTCCCAGGACAACCTCACCCTCAATGTCAGCACGGAGGAGATGGAATACGAGCTGTCGGGGCTCCAGGACGAGACCACATACTTCTGGAAGGTGATACCGTGGAACGAGAACATAACCGGCGTCTGCGTGAGCGGTATCCGGAACTTCACCGTCAGGAAGGACTTCCAGAGGCATTACTCGCTCCACATCGAGGTACCATCATATCCCCTCGAAGTGGTTCAGGGGACCATTGGCCGTTTCGATATCAACATTACCAACCTGGGCAACCACAGGGAGACCGTGGACCTGTCGTTCAAGAAATACCTGCTGGACTCGGTGGCCCTCGATCCCTCCGAGCTATCTCTGGACGCGGGCGGGAAGGGCAAGTTCCAGCTCCAGGTTTCCGTTGGCAGGGACTTTCTCGTCTCCAGCTACAAGCTCGACATCATCGCATCCATAGGTACTACCTCGGGATCGTCGTACACCATAACACATACCGTTGCCATCAATGTCACTCCCGGGGAAGGAACGCCGGACGATGGCAAGCCGGGAGGGGGCGGATTGAAAGAGCTCCTGAAGGATTACTGGGAGGTGCCCGTCGTCATCCTGTCCGCTCTTGCCGCCCTCTTCGGTTATCTGCAGTTACGAAAGAGGAAAAACAAGTTCCAGAGCCTTCGCCGCGAGATCGAGACCACGTACGAGCAGTATTCCAACCGCTGTGACGATGCCATATCCGAACTGCAGAGGATATCCGACAGATTGACCGAATACATGGACCGTCAGAAGATCACCGACAACCAGTACATCATCCTGGACCGCAAGATCAACGATTACACTAAGGCCCTCAGGGCGACCTCCCGGCTTACCGATGCAAAGTCTGCTCTCGATGCGCTGCCATCCGATGTCAGGAAGAAAGTGGAGGTGATGCTCGAGGACGGCAAGCTCACGCGCCAGGAGTTCGACGAGCTGAAGAACGTGATGTGGGACGAGGAGGTAACGGAGGCGGATCGGGAGAGGATAGGCAGCTTCGCTGCCCGGTGGCTGGAGGAGGACACGGGCGAGCACGTGGAGTGGAGTTTAGTGGAGGATGAGGGTGAGGCAGGTGACGGTACGGAGGTGGACGCCGATATCGTGCACGTTCCCGGCAGAACCTCCATGGACAAGTCGTTCGTGGACATAGTGCGGGAAACGCACCCGCAGCCAGTGACAGATGATGCCGCGCCCGGGTTAGCAGGTTCCGTTTCCGGGGATGCGGCGGAGCCCACCTCGCAGCTCGGCGTGGTCATGCCTTACGCATTTCGCGGACGGCTGGATCCAATTCAGCAGGTGATAGTGGGCAAGGGCGAGGATGCCATGGAGGTCCACCTCCCCGGACTGCCCCCGGAAGTACCCCCCGTACCAGGGGTGTCCATGCCGGACCCGGCACCCTTGGTGGCCGCCGAGGAGACAAAGGCGCTGCCCCAGGGAGACGTCCTTGCCACCGTTTCCGGAATTCTCGAAGGCATCGAGGCGCAGCCCGGGCCGGCTAAATCCATCGATGGGACTCCTGCTCCACCATTGCCGGGACCGGGGGATGAACGGGAAAGACTGCCCGGGCCGGGCGATTCCGGAACCGGTGCCGCCCTGCCGCCGCCATCAATAGAGGGGACCGACTCTTCTGCGGCACCACCACCTCTTCCGCCGCCGGAGTGAATAGACATTACTGGGATTCGAAAAAGGAGTTAATATTCATCCACAAGACATATCAACGGTCAGCCCGTCCCCATCAGGAACTCCACTATCCTCCTCTCGTGCCAGTAGCTGCCGTCCTTATACGACGACACGAAACCCATGTGCCCACCGTGCCGCGGCATCTCGAGGTGCAGATACTTGCTCTTTCCGGCCACCTTCACGGGATAGCACTGCGGCGAAAGGAAAGGATCGTCCCTGGCATTGATGATAAGGGTCGGTATCCCGATGTCGGAAAGAAACTGACCGCTGCTCGCCTTTGAATAGTAATCGTCGGCGTCCGCAAAGCCCTGCATGGGCGCATAGCGGTCGTCGAAGTCCCTCAGCGACCTGATGGACGAGTAATTGTCGTCGTTCAGCTTCCCGGGCATGGCCTTCATCTTCGCCCGGATGGTGTCGTGCAGCATGCGAAGGAAACGCTTCTGGTATATCCAGTTCCGCAGCTTTCCGATCTCCTCCACCGACGAGGCCAGGTCGCAAGGTGCCGATACCACCGCGGCCATCTTCACCTCGTCCGGTACTGAAAAGACCTGCTCGCCGATGTATTTCAGTACGAGGTTCCCGCCCAGGCTGAATCCCACGAGAGCCATGGTCTCGTACTTTCCGGCATCGCGGACGTGGGATACCACCTCGTGCAGGTCGTCCGTGGCCCCGGCGTGATACGAGCGCAGCAGCCTGTTCGGCTGGCCGCTGCATCCCCTGTAGTTCACCGCAGCGGCGTCCCATCCGGCCCTGTTGAGGGCGCGGACACTGCCCTTGACGTATGCCCTGCGGGACGTGCCCTCCAGACCATGGCAGACGACGACCGCCCTGGAGGATCCCGGGTCCGGACGCCCGCTCGTACCGGATAATTCCTTTCCCGTCGCATCCGCCATCGACCAGTCCAGGTCCAGGAAATCGCCGTCCGGCAGCTCGAGCCTCTCCCGGCTGTACCAAACACCACGGACCTTCCTCCGCTTGGCCGCATACATAGTATTGAGGTGCCGGTTCCTGAAAATGAGGGAAGGGCGGTAGGTGGAGCTATCTATAACGGGCATCTTATCGATCACCGAAAATGGCGTATTGGGATATGAAAATTATCCCTCGGACGGATAACAGTCAGTAGAATCTCTTCTTCAAGCCCTTGTGGATATCGCGGCAGTCGCCCACGGCAACACCCCGCTTTCCGGCATCCCTGATGATGGTTCCCAGTTCGTTCAGGGCCTGCCGTCTCCTCCTTCTGCGTATTGCACGTCCCAGGACCAGCATGGCGATTATGACAGCGAGGGTCGCGGCGATGGAGAGCAGTGGATATGCATATGATGTATCGTCCTCCACCGTCAGGCTGCCCGCAAGGACTATATCGCCGAGCACCACAATGCTCGTTCCGTCCGGGGCTTCCACCTCCGCCTCTATGGAGTGCTCGCCGGGGGATGGAGTCCATGGGATCTCCACGTTGACCTCCTCTCCCGGGAAAAGGTAGCCGATCTCCGCTTCGTCCAGAAGTTCCCCGTTCACGACGAAACGAACCTTCAGGTCCCTGGCCTCGGCGTTACCCGCATTTTTCAGTGTCATTCCCAGGATGACCTCGTCCCCCTCGGCCGCCATCCCCGGTATCGAGAAACGGTTCACCTCTACAAGGGGTCTGCCGACGTCCACTAGCATGCTCTTTACGGGTGACCAGGCACCGTCGTCGTCCATCACCGAGAAGTTGATGAGGTGCGTGCCGGCAGTTAGCGGGAGCGAGCTGAGGTTCAATGCGGGAGCGTCACCCAGCACGCCGTCCAGTGAGGAGGTCCACAGGTATTCTGCGATGCTCCCGTCCACGTCCGATCCGGTCCCCTCGATCCTCGAACTGCCGTACCCCGGACCCACACCGGAAGTGCGGACGATTATGGAACATTCCGGCGGATCGTTCACCTCTTCCACAAAGAGGGTTATCCTGGCAGTACCCGTATCACCCGAGGGATCCACCGCCCAGAGGTTCACGATCGTCACGCCCGACCAATCCCTCTCCGGGGTCAGGCGTAGGGAGGAATTCGGAAGGACGGCCGCATCCACCCGGGGATTTTCGGATACGGCAACGTTCATGAGCTCGGCGTCATCCACGTCGCTGAAGAGTCCCGATATATTGACGTATCTCACACCGTCCTCCGGCATGTTCAGGGTCGAATTGGCCCCCACTGCCACGGGGGGGTCGTTTACCGCGATAATGTTAAATGGTATCGTTATCCCGATGGAAAGTCCGTCTCCTGTCAGCTCCCTTGCCGTTATGGATATTATTCCATTACCGTAATAGTCCTTCGGAGGCGTGAGCCGTAGATTGCCCGTCTCCGTCACCTCCACCTCCATGCCGTCCGTCGCCTGAGCCGAGAATCGGATCGTATCGTTCTCCACGTCGAAAACGTGGTCATATAGCGAGTAATCCGTCGTTGCCTTCCCATCCTCCTCCACCTCCACGGGCGGGGGGGTCGAGAGCCATATGGGTGCATCGTCCACGTTCGTTGTGATGATGCGGAAGGTGTTGGACGATACGACAAGGCCGTGAAGGTTGGTGCAGTTGACCCTGACAGATACGTTTCCGGTATAGTTCTCAGCCAGGCGTGTAACGTTCACCACGGTACCCGCCAGCTCCAGGGTTATGTTCTCGGTATCCGAAACGAACTCCAGGGAATAGACGGGGGGTCGCATCGGTGCGTATCCGTCCAGGAAATGACCCGACAGGTCCAGCACCACGTTCTCCGGGGTTTCCTCGGTCACCTTTACGTCCGTAAGGGGCATGAGAAGAAGCGGATGGGTCGCGGAGCTCCGGTTCACGGACCATTCCAGGAGGAGGGGAGCCACGGCAGATGTGGGAACCAAGGTTGCCGTGAAATATACCGATCGGTGGATCAATGGGTTCACCATGCCCATGTCCCAGGCGATCTCCGAGAGATTCCCGTGGTCGATAAAGAGGATCTCCCCGGTGGCAGCATCCCGAAGACTCACGTTCAGATATGTTCCTTCCGGCACTTCCCGCAGGAACCTCGCGCATCCCCAGTCGGTCCTCCTGTCGATGGTGATGATCTCCGAGGTTATGAAGCAGGGATCCGCAAAGACCCTCGCATGCTCCCCGATCTCCCGGGCCGCAAGGACCCTGTCGTATATTGTCAGCTCGTCCATGGTGCCGTGGAAATAATGTAGCGGGCCGTTATCGTTGTCGATGCCGTTCTCGTGCTTGGCCCCTCCCCTCATGGCGCCGACGGCCGAGGCTCCGACGTGAGCCGTTATCCTGCCTCCGTTGGAGGTTTCGTTCACGAGGTCGCCGTCGAGGTAGAGACGGCTCACGCGCTCCGTGGCGCTGTAGGTGAAGGCACAGTGATGCCAGCCCTCCGTCACCGGAACGCTGGTCCAGTTACCGGCATATCCCAGGGAATCGCTCCAGGCGCCCGCATACAGCCTTCCGTCCAGGATGTATAGGCTGATGCCGTTGACGCTGCCGCCTTCCTCGTATATGATGCGCCGGCCGGAGAGATTCTCCGCCGAGAACCACAGCTCCACCGTGTTCTCGATTATCTCGTCGTGGAACGGCAGGTTGGCATCTCCCTCCGTGAGCTCCACGTAATCGTCGACCCCGTCGAAATAGAGCCCCCGTCCCATTAGCCCCTCCACCCTCTCCGCTCCCACGATGGTCCCGTTCATGCCCTCGGGGCCCCCGTCGATCAACACGGAGCCGCCGCCCTCCATCTTCCAGAGGGCGGATGTGTTGACATCGGCACTCCCGTCGTTGTATGCCACCGTAAAGGCCCCGTCCCTGACCTGGCCTCCCTGCGTAGCTACCCTGTCCCCGGTCATGAGGCCGTCCCGCCAGGTATCCTCCGCGATCCATTCAGCGCTCCAGCCCTGTAGAAGAGGCGAGCTCACGTCGGTCCCGACGATGTCGGCCCGCAGACGTATCTCCCGGACGCCCATCCGGTTCAGCTCACCGGCATCGATGACGGTCTCCGTTAGGTTGTCGAAGGCCTCCAATGTGTCGTTGGTGCTGGCATTGAGCACCGACAGGTGAAGCGCCGTTCCCCATGGCTCTGCCTTATCGATGGAGACCCTGTCCCATGACATGCCCTCCGGGAGCGTTATCGCCCTGGATATGACCATGGATTCCGCCGATTGCTCGGGACCCAGGGTGACCAGCGGGGCCAGCGGAGCGTGTTTTCGAACCAGTATCCAATCCGCAGTGATATCGCTTATGTCCACGTTTCCGGCGGTACTGCCCGTGAAATAACCAAGCCAGACGTAGTACGGGTCCCTCCACGTGCCCTGGTATGAGTTGGTCGGTGTACGGTCCTTGAAGAACACCACCTTGCTGCCCTCGACCGCATGCCCGATGGTATACCACGTGCCCGCCGTGGCGGTGAACTGGTTATTGCCGGATACTATATCGTATCTGGCAGCGGTCCCGCTTCCCGCCCAGGCGGTGACCCCTCGTGTGCCCCCGTGATTGCAGAGCAGATAGACCACCTTGTTCCTGCCCCAGTTGTTGCCCTGGGTGGCCTGAACATCAGCGATGCACAGCCCAGAGTACGTCACGAAGTTGTTCCACTTCATTCTCACCTCGGTAATGTATCCGGACTGGGATGCCACCGTATCGTCCGTCTGGACGGCTCCGTTGGTCACGGACAGCATTCCTCCACCAACTGAATGGTTGCCCGTCGCGGTCCATCTGCTGCCGTCCAGTGTTGAAAAACCGTCGAAGAACTGAAATGTCGCCGCTCCATCGCTGTCCCCGTGTACCTTTCCGTCGCCGTACTCCATCCAGATGACCGAGTTGCCGGTGGGAAGCGAGGAGGCCCTTACCCATAGAACGCTCTGACCCCCCGTGTTCCACCTCTCCTTCCAGTACGGTAATGAACGACCACTCTCATCGAAAAAGCGCAGATCCCTGCCGTCCGTCCTTACCTTTGAATAATCAAAATTGTTCACGGTGAGCGTTACCTCGACCTGGAAGTCGGTCAGGACGCCCCCGGGATTGGAGACCCTCACAGCCCGACGAAGCGATGTGGTGTTCAGCGATACGCCCCCGGCCTGCAACCGGGTGTTCTTCATCCAGCTTATCTCATCATCGTCATCGAGCCCGTCATACCACGTTCCGCCGTGGGTCCCGTTCCGGCTTCGCGGCCCTTCGTGGGAGCCGGGTTCCAGGGATTCCACGAACGTGGTAACATCCGATACAGATGGAAATTCCCGTCCGCACTCCGTCTCGATAACGGGCCATATCACTGCAGCCATTACCAGTATCACGACGGCTGGGGATGCTCTCATGATGGTTCACTCCTGGCATACTAACCTTGATATTCCAATATATTGAGTTCGTTGGTATTCATCTTTTCCATCAATATTCCATTTCTTTCGAACAATTTCCTTCAATCGGCATCAGGGACCGGGACGCTGACGGGAACAGTATGCTCAATTCGATTACCCTCCATCCACCTCTCGCAGCATCTCGCGTGTCCTTTCGTCGTCGGGTCTCAGTTCGAGGTAATCCCTGAGATACCCTGCGGCTTCCTTCCGCTTTCCCAGGGAGATAAGCCCCGTACCGATCCTCAGGAACAGCCCGGACGAAGGTTCATCCCGGGTCTCCTCCAGCTCCCGCATGCCCCTCCTTACCTCGTCCCAGCAGGCGGCCTGTAGCCCGGAGAGCTCGCCGGCGAGCCTTCGTGCTTCCGGATTGTCCCGGTCTATCTCACGGGCCTTCAACAGCCTTTCTCCGGCCTCGGCATATCTGCCCCGGCCCATTGCGATCGCCGAAAGGTAGAGGTGGGATTCCACGTATATGCCGTCCCCGTCGGTCTCCACTGCCTTCTTCAGTGCCGAGGCCGCCTTTCCCCCCTCTCCCTCCCGAAGATATATCTCCCCAAGCCTGAGCCATGCCCCGGCCTTCCCTACGTCCCTTCTCAGGTGATCCATGAGCACGGCCTTGGCCCGGTCCGCATCCCCGCAGAGATACAGCGCCTCGGAAAGGGCCAGAAGGGCCTTTTCGAGCTTCGGTCGCTCGGCCACTATGCCATCGAGGAACTCCACGGCCTCCCTGTGATAACCAAGCTCGAGGAGCGCCTTCCATCGTCCCTCCTGCGCAAGGACGTTGCTCTCATTGAGTTTCAGCACGCGATCGTACATGGCCAGGGCCCCGGCCGTATCGTCCTCCGAGAACGTCCGGCTGACCTCATGGAGAAGGGAACGCTCCTCATCCGTGTAGCTCCGGAGGAGTTCCGTTTCCCTCTCGGCCGAGAACGCGGCAGATACCCGTTCGTCCACGTCCGCCTTCTGGCGAGCCAGGGCAACCCTGTAGCACTGTCCGCATATTCCCTCCCCGTGATGGAGAAGATAACCCCTGTAGCGTTCCTGGACTTCCGAGCGGACATTCCCCGCACATGTTCCGCACAGCTCCACCGAGCATTCCGGGCACCGGCCGAGCCTGTTATCGTCCGATAGGGGATTTCCGCACTGTGGACAGCTGGCATCCCTGTGAATGTTGATGGCCCCGATGGTGGTCACAACGGAGCGCTGGATTACGGAATCGCTGATACCTCCGACGCCGCCTTCACTCCCGTCGCCTCCTTCCCGAACGCCCACGTTCGTAACCCTGCTCCTGATAAGCACATTGTCCTCCGTCCGGTCCGCGGTCCCGAGGCGCCCCTTCAGCTCATCCAGTTCCATCATACCGTACAGGCCCAGGTCCGCCCCGCATCCTCCGCATTTGTTGACCGGGGCGGCATCCCTTCCGCCGTTGGCCTTGCCCGCCACCGTGACGATGCCGCATCCTGGACAGAACTTGCACAGCATATGATCACTCCCGCTTTACCGCCGCCCGAACCGCATTCGCGCTCCGGTTATACCAGTGCTGCACGGTCTGTTCCCTCAAGAGCTCCGCGAGGTTCTTGACCGCCTCGGGTCTCTCGTATCGGAAATCGGGGCTCTTCTCGGGCCAGTAGATGTGATCGAGGGCCTTCCTCAGATACTTCAGGTCCCCCCTTATGTCCAGTATGGCCCCTCTGAGCTTCGTCAACCTGTACTCCGCTTCCAGGTATTTCTCGACCAGGCGATTCCTCAGGTTCATCTCCCCCTCCCCGAATTCGAGGTTGCCCATGATATCTCCAAGCACGCCCATGTAACCGATCATGTTAGCCTCCTGGTTTTCCAGTATGCCGAGGTTATGCCTATGGCTGTCGATCCTTTCGTTCATCAGATGAATCTCCCGGAGCGTTTCGAGCTCTTCCCCGGAGAGCTTGCCGTCCTCGTGGTATTCCTTATAGATCTCCATGGTCCGCGAGAGTATGGGGAAGACCTCCTTGAGGACCTCCCTCTGGGAAACCTTGAAGCTGACCTCGCGCTTTGGTTTAACGGTTATCTTCCACCTGAAGAAATCGCCGCTCACCTCGAACGGGGGCTCCATTTCGTGCAGTTTATGGCTATCGGAGCGGGGATGTTCGATGACCACCTCGGCCATCTCCAGGGAATCGTTCTCGATCACGTATCCGAAGACCTCGTCGTGATTCTCCCGATATATCAGGTCGGCCCCCTTCCGCTCGATCTCCCGAAAGCCGGTCTTCGCCCGATTTTCCTCCTTCACCCTCACTCCCGTGGCGATAGCATATGCCACCCGCACCTCGGAGCCGGGGTCCATTGCGGGGAGTATGCCCTCTCCCGCATACTCGCTTCGGTCTAGTATGGTTATGGGACCCCGTTCCAGCCTCACCCCAGTCCTGTTCTCCAGGCGCATCACGATGAGGGGATGCCTGCCCGTCTTCAGCCGGTTGTAGACCATCTCCCTGGTGCATTCCACCTTCTCCTGGAGAATGGGCACCATGGCGCTCTGTCCGCGCCGTATGGTCACCGGCGAGGTTATCTCGTACTGGAAGAACTCGGGGAGCTTCACCGCCTCAGCGCTGACCACGGTGGATTCGGCCCCCTCGGCATAGTCTTCGACCTCTGTCGCCTCTCTCTCCGGGAGGTCTTCATCCAGAAGCTCGTCCTCGAACTCCGAGATGAGACCGCCGATATCGGCGGTGTATCCGAATCCCGGCTCCTCCTCACATTCATCTTCCAGCATGAGATCGTCGCAGTAGGCCATCTCTTTCTTGGCGCATTCCATATCCGCCATTCGCAGATCCATCTCCCCTCGGTCCCTCTCCATCATCTTGGCCCTCTTCCTCTTTGCAGCCTTCATCCCCCTGGCCATGGACATGGCCTCCGACATCTCGCTGCCGGCTCCCGCCGCCATGGCCGCCGGAGGAGGCATCGACTCTTGACAGAGCATCTTCTCCATGGGTGCGGCGGCCATCGTAGGCCTCTGGGCAAGCTGCTCCCTCATCTCGGCCAGTTCGAGCTCCCCCTTCTCCAGGGTCCTCTTCTCCGCTTCCAGCTCCACCGGGGCGGTGGTGATCCGTACCTCCTCCTTTATGCGCTGTCTCTTCACCGTCTGCGCAAGGTATAGGTCGTAGATGAAGGAGATGGGTTTTCCCGAGATGAGCGTCATGCGGATATCGTCGAGATCCTCATCGAGGGTGTTGTCAACGATACCCCAGCATTGAAGCGTGGTCTCATCCGGGGAGAAAAACAATCGGTAGGACATGCGCCACGGCGCCATCTGGGCAATGAACGATATGTCCAGCTCGTGGTCGTCGCCGTCTAAAAAGAGGGTAACACCCTTCGTGGACTTCTTCCCCCGGGATACAAGGGAGTCCATGTAATAACGCAGGTCTGAATAAGCGGAGTGGTCCTCCAATCTGACGTCCCGTATCAGCGGCAGGTCCACGAAGTGCACCTCTCCGCTTGGAAGAAGGATGAGAACCTGCTCCCGGACCCCGATGCCCAGTTTCGACGCCCTCTCCTGAACGCCCAGGATCCTTCCGAATATCTTGACGCCCTCCTCCCCGGGTTTCCCAACCCTCAGCTCGATCCGGGATCCGCATACCCTCGAAAGGAGGTCGAACACCGTCCCATCTCCGGAGACCCGGAGGGCCTTCTCCTCTATCTGTCGATCTATGTCCTCGGAGGTCTGGTATGAAAGACCGGCCACCCTGCCCCTGCCCCTGTCCACTATCATGAGGCTCTTTAGGATGTCGTTCATCTCCCTCTCCTTGAACTGAAGGTCCAGGGAAGGCTCGCCGGAACACCTTGCCTCCCTCGTGATATATGCCATCCCGTGGTTGTAGAGTCTGAGGTCGCGTACACTGGCCATGCTAATCACCTCCCTCCTTCTGGATGGGATTGATGAGGAACTTCACCAGGTCCTCGGCCAGCAGGGCGTCCACCGTGGCGCTCAGATCGTCCTTCGGGCCCTTCCGGACATGCTCCTTCCTCTTGCTTCCAAGCATATGCTCCATGGTATCGGACAGATGAGCGTTCATCTGAGCGAGGTAGTCGATGGCCTCCTGGCGCCGTGTGATCCTCTCCCTATGCCCTGATACGGCCTCGAAATACCTGTTGTAGAGCTTTGCCTCACGGGGATTTCTCGCGGACTCCGCACCCCAGGCCACAAGTTGGTCGCCATCGAGCTCTCCCTTTAGCCTCAGGGCCCTCAATTCTCCGGGAACCCCGGGCGGGATCAGCACTTCCATGTTCCGCTCCAGACGTGCAAGGTCAGCGGAAAGAGCATTGATATGCGCCTGCAGGAGCCTCGTCTTCCGATCGTGCCCGCGCATGTCCGAGCTCTTTGCCATTATATCGGAGCAGAACTCGGCCAGATCGGGTGCCATCAATTTCGTCTCGACGTACTTCTCGTATTCCTTCCCGGTTAGTTCCCTCAGGTCGCGGATAGCCACCGCCAACTTCCTCTGCTTCACCGTGAAGACGGACCTGGTCTCCGGGGCCACCTCGAATCGCCATCGCTGGTAGCTCTCGGTCTCCTCCAGCATCTTGGGGGTTTCGAAAACGTCGCAATCCGGCGACGCCGGATGCTCTATGATGGCGATTATTTTCCTGTCCTTGGAATTGTCCACCGAGTAATCATATTTTTCCACCAGCCATGTTTCCACCCTCAGGTTACGCCCCTCCCGCCTGAAGTCCTTGGCTTCCTCGTAACGCTTCGTCTCCGGAGTGCATTCTACCGCCTGATCCGTTGCGTATGCAATGCGGTTCTCCGCGTCGTATGTGGTGAAGGGGAGTATGGCCTCACCGGAGTATATGCCGTTGTCGATCACCGTGATGGGACCACGGTCCAGGATCATCCCCAGATTGTTCCTCACCAGCATGCAGACCAGGGGATTCTTGCCCGTTGTCTCCCGGTTGTAAAGGTGCTCCTTCTCGCATTCGATCAAGGAATCGAAGAGGGGGACCAGGGCGCTCTGCCCCCGCTTGATGGATATGGGTGTGTCGATCTCATATCGGAACATCTCGCCCAGATCGACCAATTCCGAGTCCACCGTGGTGGTCAGCTCGCTGCCAGCGGTGAGGGCCACCTCCTCCTCTATCTCGTCCTCGTCGTACTCTGGCTCCCGAAACGCTGTCTCGTAACCGCTCCTGTCATGATAGTCGGGGGTCTCGTGCTCCCCGTATTCCGGCAGCTCCACCTCGTAATCCAGGTCCGCGTCCTCCTCGAAGCTCACAGGGATGCGCATTCCCGCCCTGTCCTCGTGGACGTACGGCCTCTCAATGGTCGCCGGCGTGTATATCTCGTAAATGAAGGATATGGGCATTCCAGATAACAGGGACAGCCTGATCCGGTCCAGGTCCTCCTCCATCTGGTTCTCAACGATCCCCCATCCCTGCAGCCTCGTACCCTCATGTGTATGGATAAGTCTGTAGGACACCTTCCAGGCGGGCATGGTGGTGAGATAGCCGATGGTGAGGTCGTGCTCGTCCCCTTCGAGATAAACCGTCATGCTCTTGGAGCTCCTCTTTCGGAGGGAGCGGGACGCATCGAGAAAGTATTCCAGGTCGCTCTGGGCGAAATCGTCGTCCAGCATCAGGGACCGGATGTTCTCCAGGGGAACGGGGGTCACCCTGTCGGAACTGTCCACCATCACCACCTGCAGGCCGGGCGGCCTCTCCTTGCCCTCGTCGTCCGGGGACATGGGATACCTCGTTCCGGTACGGCTCTCAAGGCCCAGAAGCCTGCCCATCAGTGTGCCGCCGCCCGCCTCCTCCTCGAGCTTCATCACTATGTTGTAACCCCTTGCCGCTTCGAAGAGACCCAGTGCCGCATTCCCGGTGGGGACGCTGAGCGCCTTCTCGGCCATCTGGGCCGCGATGTCCTCCCCCGTCTCGTATGACACACCCGTCACCTTTCCCCTGCCCATGTCGAAGATGCAGAGGGATTTCAGAATGTCGTTCATCTCCTTGTCCTCGAACTGCAGCGTCAGTGGCTCGGTTGAGTTGAAGACGGCACGCCTCTCGACGAATGCTACGCCGTGCTGGTAGAGCGTTATCTTCTTTATGGGAAGTTTGCCCAGAAGCATGTTCAATCACCCCCTTCGTAGGTTATCCAGGTATCCGGCTTGATGCTGCGCGTGATGGAGCCGACAGAGCCTTTCTCGACCTCTGAAATGGTTTCCTCGATCAGCTTATTCCGGTCATTCTCGAAGGCTTCCCTGACGGCCTGGTTGAATTCCGCGGTGCCCATGCGATACTTCCCGAATATGCTGCGCTTTACGTGCTCGGCGTTCTTTTCGATGTTGAGCAGATGAGGCTGCTTCGTGTAGCCCAGGAGGAGAGAGTAATTGCTGCCGGTCCTCACTATCAAAAGGAGGAGCAATGGAAAAAGGTCGGGAAGGGGATTCATTTCCATGAGCTGACCGAGTTCCTGAAAACCGCCGATGAGGGCCTTGTCTTTCCCACCGAGCCCCTCTCCTATCGAAAGCAACACCTGCCCGATCTTCGCGGCCATGCTCCCGTCGTCACCGGTATGCGGGTACCTCGCTTTCAGCCGTTCCAATTCCTTTCCGATGGCGGCGTCCGTCTCCCAGGGGCTCAACGTGCCCGTCCCCGTCCTTGAGGTCATTGCCTGCAGCCCTTCGGAATAGAGGGTCTGCGTATCGCTGGCGGCCAGGGCCGTGAGCCTCCTTCGGATGATATCGGGATCGTACAGGGTGGCGACCACGGGCTTGATGGTACGTCTGTCCCCCTTGTCCAGCAGGCCCGACAGGGCGGCCGCCACTCTTCTGACGTCTTCCTCCTCCAGCTCCCTCAGAAGTGAGACGACTAAGGAGTCCGCCAGGTCCCCGTGATACTCCGAACCCAGCAGCCGGTGATAGTTCTGGTAGGCAGGGTCGGACGACACGAGGTTCCTGGCTTCCGATACATGCTGGAACGCCAGCAGCTTTTCTCCTCCGCTCTCGTGCAGGAGGGCGAGCTGGAAGTGTATCCTCGCTGCGGATTCGTCGCTTTCCCGGTCCCTCCGCGCGATCATAAGGGCCTCCTCCAGTTCATTCCTTGCCTCCTTCTTGCTGTTCTCGAGGTCCATTATCAGCGCGGTACGGTAATAGGCCTCCGACGTGGCCTCCTCGAGCTCCTTTGCCCGCCTGAAATCCGCAAGGGCCTTCCCGTGCTCCGATAGGACTGCAAGCAGCTTGCCCCGCTCCATCAGCACCTCGTATGACTTCCCCTCGATTGAGACGGAGCGGTCATAGGCGACCAGGGCCTTTCGGTACTCCCGCAGGTTCTCATGGCACAGCGCCTTCTCGCGCCAGGCAGCCGCCTGCTCGGGATCGTTCCTGAGGGACTGCTCGATGGATTCCAGCGCTTCCTTGACCCTGTCCAGCCCTCTAAGGAGCTTTCCGCGGAGGAAGTACGGCCGGGGGTCGGTGACCCCGAGACGGATGGAGCGCTGGAACTGCAGTAGAGCCTCCTCGTACTCACCCTTGCTCTCCAGGGCCCGGGCCTTCTCCAGAACGGCGTCAAAGGATTCCGGGTCGATGTTGAGGGCCTGATCGAAGAAATTGATGGAGTTGTCGAACTGTTCCATCCTCATGGAAAGCCGGCCCTTCCTTATCCACGTCGATACATCCTGGTTGTCCCTGCTGAGTATCTTGTCGTAATAGACCAGAGCATCCTCCAGCTCGCCGTTCCTCTCCGCTTCCTCCGCCAGTTTCAGAAGCTTGATGCTCGAGTTGTCCTTCTCTTTCCCGTTCTCTTCCGCGATCGTTTTCTCTGACATATCGACCCACCGTTCAGTTGTACATCGGTATTGAACAAGCCCCGTTTTAAGGGGGGATTTGACTCTATTCCGCCAATCTTTGATATATGTTTTTTCCACATATTGTAAATGGTGCGGTAGAATCCTCTCTGGTGGTGGAGGTAAAAAATAATCCATTCCTCCAATTCACGTATCCATCATTTATCCCCGATGTAGACAACTTCATCGATTTCCCTGAAATCTCCATCGCCGGTGACGAGCGTGGCCTTCATGTATCTGGCAGTCGAGAGTATGATCGCGTCGGCCATCGGTATCTTCTCGCGCAGGCTCGTTTCCGCGGAATCTATGACCAGGTCATCCGTAAGGTCGATTATGGTCGTCGAATTCTTTAAATGCGCCACTGCACAGAGAGCCTCCTCCTCCCCCGCGTCCCTCAGGAGCTTCTTGTAGATCTCGTAGATGACTATCGTCGGGGTGTAGAAGTTCCGTGGTGACGCATCTTCGATGTATTTACCGAACTCATCCGCGTTCGGCCCATCGAGGAAATACTCTATCCACCCGCTGGAGTCCACGAGGAATCCCGTACTGTCCCGACCGTCAATATCGGTCTCGTTCATCCCTGATGCCCTCCCTCGAGATGCCCCTGAACCTCCCCCTCATCTCGCGGATGTCTCCCACACGGACTATGTGGATGATACCGTTCCTCTCCAGGACCACCACCTTTTCGCCTGGATGAATATCCATGTGTTCCCTCACGCGTGAGGGAATGACCACCTGGTACTTTGGGGAAACGGTAACTGTTTCGATACTATCACCGTTAAACGATATGATGTTCGATGTAAATAAGGTTTTCCGATAATTCTGAAAAAGTAACGATTTTCCGGCACGTTACAAATATTGGCGAAAAAGGGTATTATTTCGATATAGAATCCGATGCCGATTCATTTCAAATCGAGTTTCGAACTAATCCCGTGGACTATGACACGGATAGAGACGGCAACAATGAGATACTGGGCTCGGTGTGTGGCTTCTGGGATTATGAGATAGAGGTTTACAATGTATCCACCCTGAACGCGACGCTCATTAACACCTTCAGCGAGTTCTTCGCGGTCCCGGATATGATGGTTACTGGATATATCGACGATGACGCCATGCTCGACATGGTGGTTGGCGGCGACGAGGCCAGCGTTCTCATATGGAACGATTCACTGTCGGATACGAAGAGGGATCTCAGAGTGGAGGTCAGAAACGATACTAACATTGGCGTTCACAATGCAAGGGTGATCATCGAAAACAGAGATTCCCAGGAAGTATTCAATTTTACTACAAATGCAACCGGATTCACGAACATCAAGGGTATAACATTGATGGAAAAGAACCTGACCACCGAGACGAGGTACGGTCCGTTCAGAATGGACGTTTCCTACCTGTCCTGTGGAACGTGGTACAACATCACGAGGTTCCTGAATATCACGCCATTTACGGGAATACTGGAAGAACGCATCTACATCGGCAACGACACCGATAACGATGGTATCACGGATGGTGCCGAACGATACGTTTACGAATCCAATCACACCAGTTCCGACACCGATAGCGACAGCATTCTCGACGGCGTGGAATGCGGCATAAACGACACAACGAAACCATCGACTACGGGAGGGGGATTCGTGGCGGATGCGGACATCAATACGACGACATCTCCAACATCAAATGACACGGACGAGGATGGCTTACTTGATGGTGTTGAGGATTCGAACAATGATGGAAAGCGGGGTGGGGGAGAAACCGATCCCGTGGATTGGGATTCCGACGATGACACGCTGCCCGATGGGTGGATAGATTTCAATGATAATCAGGAAAAAGATGATGGTGAATACGAGGATTTCGACCTTGATGGTGTGGTTGATACGGGAGATTGGGGCAGCGGTGGAGAGACAGATCCATTAGATAACGATACGGATAGTGATGGAGATGACGACAATGTCGAGATACATTACGGCGAAAATCCACTCAGTGCCGGGGAAAGGAGAAGAGGCATAGATTCGATGAGCTTGATGAGAACAAGAGGACCTAGTGGTGGGGAACCAGGAGATGGAGATGGAATCCCAGATGACGTGGAATTGGAGGGTTTCTCCGATTATATCGGTGAAGTAGGCACAATAACGGTAAGGAAATATGATGAAAATAGAATTGACGATTGTATATTCTATAACAAATTCAAGAAAGAAGGCGGATATACAGATCCAGTTGTTATCGCCTCTCCACTGTCTCAACCCAAAGAAGCAACCGGAGCGGATGAACCGATAGTGCCCATCATATATAACGTGTACCAAAATGGATTTGGGATTGTATGGAAAGATTGGCCATCTATTGACACAGCGGTGTATCCGGAGAGACATGAAACAAATGAGAAAATAACATATATGGTTATGGAATCGGGCGAATACAATTTACCGGATGGAACTGAAGTGAAAGTTGGCAAAATACCGGAAGGAACCGGATTTAACGATGGCACAAGTGAGGGTGTTCAGGAAGTATGGAAATCCATTAACTTTACTACCCCCTTCTCGGATACACCATATGTATTTACCCAGTTCCAAACAAGTGGATTAGTGAGTTGGAGTTATATTAAAAATCGGGTTCATAAGCCATTCGTAGCCAGGTCGAGGTATATTAATGAGAATGGGTTTCACGTAGCAATGCAGGGAAAAACATGGCCTATGGAACAACTTGGATACATTGCGATCAACCCTTCCAAAAGGTCTCAGGACATTGAAAATGGTGAAATAACCTTCAGTGCTGGATTGCTGGAAAATGTCAGTTCGAATTGGAAGTATTTTATGTCCGAATCAAAGCCCTTTATCGCCCAGATTCAGGAATGCAATGATATGGAAAAGTTGTACAAGGGAAATTCAAAATACAATAACGATAAAGGAATCCAATACCATATCGCCGAAGACCTAAGATATTGGTTAAATCAAATAAATGGCAGTGTATCTCTCAGGCTGCAATATCCCATTATCAATTCACCATTCGGTGATAAAAATATACACACCCTCACTGACCATGTAGAAAAGGCAGCCTATATCAAATTCAACAAGGAAGGGTTGATTAAGGGTGGTGTACCGATCGGAGAGACCGGCCGGATTGATACCTCGAAATTAAGAGCGGATGGAGATGGTATTTTCACGAAGAGTTTCGATAATTTATTCATCAACGAGCCCATAGTAATCGCAGAACCGGTTCATGGGCTAAATGCAGAACAGAGATCCATTCATATCAGAATTATTGACGTTAGTATCGACAAATTCAAATTCAAGATTGAAAAATGGCCTTTTCCTGTTAAATCTTTAAGTTCGTCCGAAATGGATATAGTCGTGGATTATATGGCTATGATACCAGGCAATTATAAGCTTCAATCGGGTCAAAGGGTTGAGGTAGGTAAAATATCTGCATCGTCTTCCGGTGCTACGAAAAAATTTGTAAGAGACTTCTTTCAAATCGAGAACGAGGAAATGCCAATCGTATCCACACAACCACAGAGTAATAATGAGGAGGAAGCCATAGTGTCAAGGCTAACACATATCTCCACAGAACAGTTGAGAGTAAAACTATATGAACAATCCGGAAGAAGTCATATTTCTGAAGATATTGGTTATATCGCGATGGAATCCGGTACTGGTAAAATGGGTGGAAGTAATTATGTCGTGAATCATTTGGATGAAGATGTGAGGGATATAACAGATGAGAAAACAACTGAAATTCCCATATCTGACTATGTAGATAAAGAAAATAATTATCCATACTCTCATGTTTTTCCATTCATTGCTTCAATGCAGACATGTAAAGATCCCACTGCATCAGAATTGCGTTGTTCCCACAGCAGTGGCTCCGTTTCCATTGCAATAGAAAATCATGAACATTGTAGTCCAGGGATAGTCCATCAAAATGAAAAGATAGGTTACTTCGCCTTTGAAAATCCCTGTGCTCTTTTTGCAGACCGCGTAATTACCGATCCCGACCAAGCCGATAGCGATGGCGATGGCATTAATGATAGTGAGGAACAAGAAATTGGGATTTTCGCCCTATCAGATGATTCTGACAATGATGGCATATTGGATTTAATGGAATTAAATATGGAATTTCAATATTTTGACGAAAAATCAGGGCAGGTAGTCACGAAACAACTCAATCCTAATAATAACGATACCGATGGGGATGGAGTATCGGATTACGACGAGATAAACGGCAATATCAGATACGTTACAAACAAGGGCCATAAGGGTTATTATTTCGCTATAACATCCGGTAGAGAATCATTTCAAATCGAGTTTCGCACAAATCCCTTGGACAATGACACGGATGGGGACGGAAGCAGTGATAAGTACGATCCGATACCCTTGGATTACGACATGGATGGAGATGATGAAATGAACCATGATGATTATGAGATACTTGGAATCAACGAAGAAAAAATATATACCTGCGGAGGTTTGCTTAAAGGGATTAAAGATGGCGATATCGATGGAGATTGCCTTAGGAACATGGATGATGTGGATGTAGAAAACGACGGAATGCATAACGACTATGAGGTAAAGTATGGGAAAATAGATACAAATCCATATGACATAACAACCCCATATGATAATGAAGATACGTGGAATGAAGTGGATGGTGAAGGATGGCAGAATCCGTGGATTTATAATGCGAGATATGCAATGTTAATAAAAGGAAAGGAAAAACGTATGATAAATGCAATAAATAACCTAAGCACGCAATTGTTGAGTAATTATTTTTATTCTAATGTTGTAACTTACAGGTATGATTATGATGGTTTACAATCTGCATATGATTTCAAAGATATATTAAACAACAAAATTACAAAAAATGATTTCTTTTTCTTTGCTGCATATCAACATGGGGTGGAATATGTTAGATATACATTAAAGTTTGGATCATTTACCACTGATAGTACTATCTTTCAGTCGGATGATTCTAAAGTGGGTCTTTTTGATATGGAATGTGCAAGAAAAGCATTCATCTTCACAGCTTGTTATTCTGGAAGGGCTTTACAAGATTATTCCGGCCAGGAAGATACAATAATAATTACCGGTTCAAAAGATGAGGCTTCATCCCAAAAGTCGTTGACTTAGTACATTGACCACCAACATGGAACTCG
>CAYRFL010000051.1:0-28011 GCA_964423515.1 uncultured archaeon | reverse complement strand
GGTTTTGCCCCATCATTTACTGTTGAAGGGTCTTTCTCAAGTGTCAAAGTTGGGTGAAAAAGCCCGAGCAGGCCGAATGCGCGGAACTGGGCCCAGTGACCGGGATATCTCAGCGTCCGATTCTCCAGGCGGTCGAGCTTTCCAGCCAGGGTCCAGGGGGCGGTGGAGAGGCCACCGGATGTTACGAAGGCTTCCAGTGTGCCCAGGGGCGGAGGGAAGTCCACGGTCTCATAGCCCTCGAAGCAGGGGACCTGTGTGACCTTGCCGTCGCGCAGAAAGAACGCATTCCCGTAATACTCGTTCGTAAGACCGCCGATATTGAATGTCAGAGAGTAATTCCAGGGAGGCCTGGGCTCCTGGGGCAGCCCGCCGTCCCAGATGTCCACCTCCCTGGGATGGTCCAGAAGGGACATGGCATAGACGGCGAGGGAAACGTTCATGCCGGGACCCATGCCACAGTCCGGAACGATGGTCGCCCCCGCCTTCAGGGCGGCCTGATCGAGCTCGAGCTGTTTTCGGACTATGCCCGTATGACCTCCCAGGTCGCACATATTGGCTCCGATCTCGATTGCGAGCTCGGTGAGAGCGAGGTTGAACGAGTAGGGAACGGCGCTGATGATGGAATCGATACCAGCAAGAGCCCCAAATAGCCCCTCGATATCACGGGCATCAGTCCTGGTCGGAACGGCGATATCCTTATTCAGAAGACAGTTGATCCGGCCCGCGGCCTCTCCGGCCGCTCGCTCGTCCCGATCCAGGAGGATTATCGAGTCAGCATCACCGAAACTGCCCAGATCATATGCTGCAGCGACACCCTGCCGCCCGGCTCCTATTACGGCATAGCGAAAACCCATGCACCATCAAACCTTCTGGCGTACCAGGGGTAGAGCCCCCCCGGATCCCAGCATCTCGATCTCCTTGTCGGAGACGATGAGCTTCACACCTATGTCCACACCCTTCGTCTCGTTTGTGAGGGTAAGGATGTTCTCCCCGCCTCGAAGGTCTCCGAGGCCTGTCAGCCTGAGATCGTCACCCTGCTCTATGCCATCGAAATCGTCCGGATCGGCGAACTCAAGGGGTAGCATTCCCCACTGGATCAGGTTGTCCCTGTGTATCCTGGCCACAGACTTTGCTATAACAGCCCCCAGGCCAAGCCACATGGGTGCAATGGCTGCATGTTCCCGGGATGAGCCCTGCCCGTAGTTCTCGCCACCTACGACGAAGAAGACGCGTCTCCCGTGGTCGGGATTGTAATCCTTTGCCCGAGCCACGAAGGTTTCGTCCACCGGATTGAAGACGAATTCCGAGATGGCAGGGATGTTCGACCTAAGGGGAAGGACCTTGGCCCCTGCCATCATGATGTCGTCGGTTGTGATATCGTCACCGGTCTTAAGAAGTGTGACGCCCTGCAATTCGGTGGGAAGCGGCTCGTTCACGGGACAATCCTTGATGTTCGGTCCCTTCCAAATGACGATGGCATCCCTTTCCGACCGCGGAGGTGGGTAAATGAACATGTTCTTTGATGTGACGAACCGCTCCGGTTCCTCGAAGATCCTTGGTTTGATCTCCGACTCGAGCAATGGATCGACGAACTTCCCCCTCACGGCAAAGAGAGCGGCCGAGGGAGCGGATAGAAGGAAGGAGCCCGCACTCTTTTCCCCCGAGCGTCCGAAGAAGTTCCTGTTGAAGGTTCTCACGGAGATCCCATCGGTGGGGGGACACTGTCCCATCCCTATACAGGGTCCGCAGGTGGACTCCAGAAGCCTTGCTCCGGCATCGATGACGTTTGTCAGCAATCCCTCCTTGGACAGCTGGGTCAGTACATTCTTGGATCCGGGGGACACCGTCATGCTCACATGAGAGGCAACCGTCTGGCCTTCCAGAATGCTGGCCGCTGTGGCAAGGGCCAGGTATGATGCGTTGGTGCAGGAGCCTACGCTGGATTGATCGATGCGGAGGTGCCGTTCATATAATCTACCAACATGTTCTCGAATATGGTCATGAACGTTGGCCGACATGTCCTCGAGGATATCCTCGATCGGCTTTCCTTCGACCAGTTCACGTATCCTGACCACGTTACCGGGACTATGGGGAAGGGCAACCATTGGCTCGAGGGCTCCCAGGTCGATCTCTATCACCTCGTCGAATTCCGCATCCGGGTCGGCGGAGAGAGGTCGATAATCCTCGGGGCGGTCCTGTGCAGCAAGGAAATGCAGGGTCATCTCGTCCGAGGGGAAAATCGAGGTCGTGGCACCCAGCTCGGCACCCATGTTGGTGATGGTCGCCCTCTCAGGAACGGTGAGGGTGGCGACACCGGGTCCTGAATACTCGAAGACCCGTTTTAGACCGCCCTTGACCCCCAGTCGCCGGAGCAGCTCGAGTATCACGTCCATGGCAGTGACCCAGGGCTTTCTCAGCTCTCCCGTCAGATGGACATTGACCACATTGGGGTATTTCAGTTCGAAGGGCTCGCCGGCCATTGACGTGGCGATAACAAGTCCTCCCACTCCAACGGCCATTGCACCGACACCGCCTCCAGTGGGTGTGTGAGAATCTGAGCCGAGGAAGATCATTCCCGGCCTGGCGAAGTTCTCGAGATTGACCTGATGCAGAATGCCGTTACCCGGCCTGCTTAGAACCGCACCCTTCTTGGCGGCGATGGTTCGCAGGAATTGGTGGTCATCAGGATTTCGAAAATCCGTCTGAAGCGTGTTATGGTCGATGTAGGAAACGGCAAGAGGCACCTTGATCTCCGGGATGTCGATGGCCTCGAACTCCAGCCAGGCCATGGTCCCGGTGGCATCCTGCGTTATGCATTCGTCGACGCTGACGAATATGGGATCCCCCGGGGAATATTCGTCGGCGGACCTTCCCGATACGTCATGTGCTTCCAGAATCTTCTGGGTTATGGTCTTTCTCATTTACTCACCTCCGAAGTGTCTACAGCTTCTCTTCCAATCTCTTCGCCACTTCTGCAATGAAATCTTCCGTTGTAACCTTTCTGTTATCGGAGCCCGGATTTGCCACCAGCATGAGATCGCCGGTCATGATACCGGATTCGTTGGTCTCCTTGGGCGAAGCATCTAATAGGATAACTGAGCAACCAACGCTTACTAATTATATTAATATTTTTCCTTTCATTATATATGAATCACCTAAAAAACGGAAAATATTGGTATGAATCCTATTTTTGAATTGATAACACAATGATACTTATTTGAAGTACGAGAAATAGGGCGATATTTAGATAAATGTTACATTTTTATAAAAAAATTTATCATTAGGCATGCCAATATGCCCGTCATGGTCGAATACCTCTCTGCCAACGAGAAACGGGTCCTTTACGGCCTGGTGAGCCTTCCCTGGGAGAACGACAAGAAGATCGCAAAGGGTCTGAACATCAAATATTCCACCTTCAACACGGTTCGGCAGAGGCTTTTTGAGAGGGGCCTGTTCAAACCAGTCAAGATCCCCGCTCTTCACAGGCTCGGCTGCGAGATGATGTCGATCGTATACACAAGTTTCAACCCGGTGATTCCGGCCGAGAAGAGGGTGGAGCTGACGAGAGAAAAGATCGAGGTTTTCGACGAGATGATACATTCCGTGGGAGAGATCCACAGGGGTTTTTCCCTCTCGTTCTCGGAAAATTATACCAATCTATTGAGGATCAACGACGTGCGAATGAATTTTTTCGGGAAGAAGAACCTGCTGGAGGACGAGCACCCCACCATCGTAATATTTCCTTTCGAACTGTCCACGATACACCGTTTCTTTGATTATTCCCCTTTTCTCAGGCAATATCTCAAGATGGACCGCATACTGGATGATGTCCATCCGGACAGTACCATCAAGAATCCACCACCCATTTCGGAGATATTCCGGAAAAGCGGCAAGATCAAATTGACGAATGCCGAGAAAAGGGTTCTTCTCAGCGCTGTCAAGAATCCCTCATACAATTACGCCAAGATCGCAAAGGAGACGGACATGTCCCGCCATACGGTGTCCGCCGCCCATCGAAAACTGGAGATGAACGGAATAATCATACCTGTGAACATACCCAATATCAAGAAATTGGGGATCGGAATAATCACACTTTCTCACATTCGCCTTTCACCCAAGTCCAGCAAGGTGAAACATCTTATCGAATCGGAGATCGCCAAATCCCCCTATCTGGTGTTCATGTCGGTCCGGGAGTTCGAGATTATCACTATCTCGTTACACAAGAATTATGAGTACTTCAAATCGGAAAAATGGAGGATGCTCCGATTGCTGAAGGAGCAGGGTATCAGCGGCGAGACACAGATCAATCGCCTGTTCTCGCTCAATAAGCTCATCACGATAAAGAACATCTGCTTTGCTCCTTTGGTTGCAAAGCTTCTTGATGTCAACATGAATGAATGAGAGCGACTTGCTCTCGGTACAGGGGCAGCTTTATAAAATAGTAATTGCATTTCCGGTCCAATTCCCCTCGCCACCATAGCTCAGACGGTGGAGCGGCTGACTTGTAATCAGCAGGTCGGGGGTTCGAATCCCTCTGGTGGCTTCATACTTTCTGACTTGACGGCAAGTGAGGTTCCATGCGAAAAGGACCGTTATCCCCCTTTCGATACAATGCACTCAGAACCCCCATGGGAATCCTTGGAATCCTGGGGACGTTATCGATATTGTTACTATTGACAATGCATTCTCTCTGGAATCCATATAACAGCGACGTCTGTGTCGAGGAACAGATCAAAACCCTTGAAGAAAGAACATCTGCGAGGGCAGATGACGGAATCGAGATATCCCTCTCCAATCACAGTGTTTTCCGCGGTAATAGCGTTATCGTCAGGCTGTACACGAACGATTCCTTGATTAACGGAACCTTCTGTACGATATCCTTCTCCAGGGACAATGCCACCTGGACCGACCTTCCGACGAGAAGGGTCGCGGACCATTTCGAAGCCCTTTTCGAGACATCCCATGCCACGGAAACCGGTGTTGTTTACTTCAAGGGAAGGGTGTCATCCGGGACCGGAGGCGAAATCCTCCGGAGCAGGAGGGTAGCCCTCACGATACGGAACAATCCTCCAGTCACCTTTCTCAGTATCGAGCCTTCCCAGGGGATCGTGGGCGGTACCCTCACGCTCTACGGCGGGGGCAGCTATGACCTCGATGGATCTCCTGTTCTCTACCGATGGTTCCTCAACGAAAATGAGCTGGGTACGGGCACCGAGGCGGAATGGGCATATAGGATAACGGACACGTTCGACGGCCATGCAAACTTCTCCCTGGAGGTGATCGACGACGATGGGGGCAATGGATCATCGAAAAACGTCTTTGTCCAACTTCTGGAAAACAGGATAATCATAGGTAATATATCGCTGCGGGAGAACGGAGTGGCCAGAAATCTGAGAGATGGTCATGAGCTCCGGGGGATCTCGGTCTTCGAGGGATATTTCTCGGATCGTCTGGGTTTCCACACGCTGAATATCACATTGTACCAGGGAGAAAAAATCGTTTCGAGCACAGAAGCCACCATTGGAGTGGCCACGGCAGGGGGATTTCAGATATGGAGAAATCGAACCGGGGAGGAGCTCCTTACCTTCTGGTCCTACGACCTTGACACCCGCCCCCTGAAGGATGGCGACTACGTCCTTCGAATAACTGCCGATAATGGCGCGGAGAACGCAACCGCCAGAGCAGCCTTCGAAATTCGGAACTCTCCTTCCCCGGTAAGATCTCACGCAAATGTCCTGTTTCTTATTGGTATCGGGATCATTATACTGGCCGCAATGATATGTTGCCTCACGTTCTGGAGGGGGAAGGTCGGTCTTCGGAGGAAGCTCGAAAGCCTCGAGTATGAATTCTCCGAGGTATTCAAACACGTTCCCCGTACCTCCATTGTGGCCTCCACAGCAGTTGTCGGATCGTTGATGTTCAACTTCATCCTGGTGCTGGTGATGACGGAAGGCCTGATCACCGGGTCGATCCTGCTGGGAGCCATCGCCTTGTGCGGAATTATCGCCCACGGTTCCCTTGCCAGGCGTTCGCCGATCCTGGTGATAACCGGAGTCCTCTGCCTATCCGGTACGGGAGCGGTATTTTTCTGGCTATTTTTCGATGATCTCATCTGGGCATCCGTGGGCATTGTCATCTTCTCGGTCCTTTCAGGGACCATCATCGTCATACATATGTTGTGGAATCGGGAATTAATAATTTATTTTCAAAACCGGGTGGAGAACACCACGTCCGTGGGAACTAACATGACGCTGAATGCCTTCCGAATAAACAGGGACCGCAAAGCACCAGATTCCCCCCGGCCTCCTTCCATTGGAAAGCCCGGGCGATATGTCAGCGAATGGAAGAAAAAGACCTGGAATGCACATGTATTTGGCAAGATATCCTACACGCGGTTCAATTCCCGGGAGGTATCCATTGGCGTGTTCGACGTGGAGAACTGGAAAAACGGGCGGAGATTGGCCGGTATCATGCTGGATCGGTTGCTGTGGTTGATGAGAAAAAAAGAATACGGAGATACCTTTGCCACCACGGTCAGTATGAAGCTTCTCTCAAGCGACCCGGCGGCATCGTACAAGAAAGATATTGCACTCAGGAGAGGATTCCGCCGAAAGGACGGCGAGGGGGATCCCATGGGAGAAAAGCTCATCTTGGATCTGACCAAATAGAGGATGTTGCCATGGCAGGAGCGAATAAAGGCGAGACCTTCGAGAAAGAGCTGAAGAAGCTTATCGACGAGAAAGAAAAAGAACTTGCCAAGGTCATCGGTCACCGGATGGAAAGAAGGGACGAGGAACTGAGAATAATTGGGACGGTTGAGGATATTATCGAAAAAAGATGTGCGCTTGTCACGAAGTCCTTGATGTCAAAAGGAGAGCCGGGGACGTATGGAAGCCCTATGGTGGAGAGAAGGCCCCATACCTTCCTGGAACATAGTCCCAGGGGAGACGACCTGAATCCGTCGAGGAGTCAGATGGAGAGATATCCCCATATATACGAGATAGAGCTCATGATGCCCCGTTTCGCAGAGATTGCCTCGGTGAACCTTCTATTCCGAAGCGAGTTCAATGTTCGATCGGAAACAGATATGGAAATAGAGGGACCCGAGCTCTGCCTGCGAACCTATCACAAATACCCGGATGCAAAACTGGAGCAGAAAGCCATTCTGGAGATATCCTGCGGCCAGGTGAATGAAGAGGATGTGGATGATTTCGTCCGGGGGGCGGTTCTGGGCTTTATCGAAAGTTGGTATGCCCGCAGGATCGGACAGGAATTGGCAAGGGATCGGGAGTACGAGGTCAAGATAACGCTGCGACCACACCCGTGATACCATAAGTGGTGATAGGGTAAATCGTGAAGGAGCCTGCTTCGAGATATCATGTGTTTAATTCATCCATCAATCCAATCCAAAAAGGGTTAAAATATAACTGCGTTATTCCTCTGGTGGTTCCACCTGTGCTTCAACCTGACAAGAAGAGAGAGAGGAGGATGACCCCCCCGCCTCCTTACAGGGTTATTACGATATTCACCATATCGCTACTAGTTCTCATCATGGCCATGGTCTCCGGTACCGTGTTCGAGCGTTCCGATAATATGTGCGCCGGATGCCACGGCAATCGATTCAAGGAATTCTGCAATCTCCTTCCGGAAGACCCCCTCTCTGACCTTCCCTCAACATTCGAGAAAGGCAATCAGACCCTGGTCCGAATGGCGGTGGAAGTGGTAAGCACCGGTCAGTCGGGCCCCCAGTCCTACTTCCTCATCGACGTGCTGCGCGTCACCCTGAGTTCCTCAGCGAGCAAGATAACCATTCCTTTCCCTCAACAGCAAAAGAACAACATCTACCCCGATGACAAGGTGGTTTTCGAATGGACCGTCACGGGCAACACCCGGGGCCAGGACAGCGTGCGATTCTCGCTATACGCTCACAATCCGCACATGGGGTGTACGGCCAACGAGCTGCATTCGTATGATGTCACCGTCAACTCGGATGAGGAGGTTCCGGGTGTTCCTGCGGAAATCGAAGCGAGAAGCGGCGACGGATTCGTAGAGCTGACGTGGCAGGAGCCTCCGGACGACGGCGGTTCGCAGATCACCGCCTATGAAATATACCGTGGAGACGATCCCGGAAGCGGTACGCTCCGAAACTCCGTGGACAGTTCCACATTCCTTTTCAACGACACCCATGTCACCAATGGGAACACGTATTATTATCACGTGAGGGCCCTGAACGCCATAGGAAGTTCCGGGGCCAGCGAAGAGGTGAGCGCCACTCCTCTGGGTTTCCCATCACCCCCCCGGGACCTCATCTCAAGGGGCGGGGATGATTTCGCGGAGCTCTTCTGGAGCGCACCGGCTGATGATGGCGGTACAGCGGTTATCAACTACCGGATCTACCGTGGGGAGGATGAGAATATTCCTGCTGCCCTCGATGTCGTTGCTTCCTCCCTCTCCTCGTACAACGATACCACGGTCCAAAACGGCAATCCCTACCGCTATTTCGTGACAGCCGTGAATGCCGTTGGAGAGTCCGATGCCAGTAACAGTGTGGAGGTGACGCCCGAAAAGGGGATATCGCTTCCGGCACATCCCACCAACCCCATTGCTCTGGCCGGAGACGGATTCGTTCGGTTGATGTGGGACCCACCGGTCACTGACGGAGGCTCGGCTCTACTCATGTACCGGATATACGGAGGTCCACTGACCGGGGATACCTCCCACATCAACGACACATCCATATCCCAACCGACATACAATCATACCGACGTGATCAACGGTGAGCAGTATTCATTCCATGTCACCGCTGTAAACTCACTGGGCGAATCGACACCCTCGGAAACGGTCACTGCCACGCCCCTGGGCGTCCCATCGATGCCCATGGAACCGAGTGCTAGAGGGGGTCGGGACTTCGTTCTCCTCCAGTGGACCCAACCCGATTCGGACGGTGGAATGCCGCTGACGTTCTATTCGATATACCGGGGGAAGGGCTTGAACGATCCGGCCATGCTCTACAATGTAACGGCTTTGAGGAGCTCATTCAATGATACTGGCGTTATATGCGGTGTGGATTATTTCTATTACCTGAGCGCTCACAATTCACAGGGCGAGGGTCAACTTTCCAGCAGGGTGAACGCCACACCGGGGGAGCCCGCCTCACCTCCACGATTCCCTCGATGCATTTCCGGCAGAGGCTACATCGATCTGTTGTGGGAGAGCCCCGAGGACGACGGAGGCTGCAACGTTACCGGCTATATCATGTACCGGAGGCAGGGTTCGGAGAACCCCTCTTCCATTGGATCGGTGGGGCCGGATGAACATTCCATGAGAGATGTCAACGTTACCGAGGGAGAAACCTACTATTACCGCATACGGGCGGTTACCGCCCTTGGACCGGGCCAGGAGAGCGAGGAGACCGAGGCAATACCGCTGGAAGACAGTGATCCACACGTTCAACCGCCCGAATTCTCTTTCCTCCATCCAGAGGAAGAGAGAATAAAGACCACTCCCGGGGAGGTGCTGTTGTTCTCCGTTACGCCCGATGGGGCCGCACATCTCAGCTGGCTTCTGGACGATGAACCATATTCAGGAAACCAGACATGGGTGACCTTCCCCGTGACCGACGGGAAGGAACATACCATCACCGTAAGGGCCCGCGCACCGGGCGCTATCGACACGTTCTCTCATTCTTGGACCGTTGAACCTTCGGATGCCGATGATGACGGAGACACAGTAGAGGGCATAAAACGAATGAAGGCCGCCCGGACCATAGGGGCGATAGTGCTCTATGGAGGACTCCCCATCCTCGTTCTCGGGGCCCTCTATCTGATATTCCATTACAGGAAGAGATCCTGATGAGACGCGTTCTTGTAATTTCATCGCTCATAATACTGCTGCTCCTGGCATCGGCGAGTGCCATATCCCGGAGCAACAGCGACTGTTCCTCCTGTCATTATTCCGAATCGGGATCGGCCGGTTACGAATACAAGGCCCCCACGGTACTGATCTCGGTGCCCATGTTCGTTGAGCCAGGGGAGGAGTTCGATATCTCCGTCAAGGTGATGTTTGCCGATTACGATCTTCGGAGCCTCACCATCGAGCTGTTTCAGGAGCCCATCCTTCTCAGCCTCGAGCGGACAACCGAGGATAGGGGCTATGTGGGAAAGACCGAGGAATTCAACTTCCCGGCGCGGGCAAGGGGTGAGGGATTCACAGAGGTGCGGGTGGTGGTCACCGCCGGCGTGTTCTATGACCATAACAGCGGCTCGGGCAACGATCACCGGAAGGAGGTCACGGAGAAGTACGCCGTGATAAACGTTGGCAGCACGTCGCTAAAGCCAACAGCTTGGAGCCTGATCCTCGGCGAGGGCGGCGATGAGATCGTACTTTCGGCGTTAAAACCCGTGGCCAACGTATCCGTATACGCCCCTTACGGCATTTCCGCCGAACCGGACTTCACCCCGGAAATGGAGGCGGGGGAATCCCTGCGCATCACCATCGTCCCCACGGGCTCGGAACAGGTCGATTCCAACGTTATCGTGTCATGGAAGGAGAACAACACACCCTTCTCGATGCCCATACACGTGCTTTACGAATCTCCGAAAGAACGGGATTCCGACGCATTCCGGCTGGCAGGAAGGATAAGCGGGCTTGCCACGGTGGCGATCCTTCTCATATCCGTCATCCTTGGAGGTCTCTGGAACACCAGGGGCTACCTGAACCGCAGGGTCGGTGCCAGAACCAGGGTGGCATTCCACTGCGGGGTCTCCTGGTTCCTGGTGGCCCTCTCCCTGTATCACGGCCTCGTCCTTGCGCTGGGCCCGTATTTCCGGCAGCTGACGGACATGTGGATCGTCGTGGGATACGTGGCTGCGACAGCCATGCTCGTGGCGGGCCTGAGCGGAGGCCTTCAGAGATCCCTGACGAGATGGATGGGGGCCAGGAATTGGCGCTGGCTGCATCTGTACTCCACGCTGGGGGCATTGACCCTCGGCATCATGCACGGGATTCGCATAGGCACCGACCTGGCCTTCATCCGCAAGAGCTCCGTCGGCACCAGCATCGCACCCATCATTCTCATAATATTGATCGTATCGGCAGTGATCCTCAGGCCGGGGACCGGAAAGAAGAAGGAACGGGAAAGGGAGCAGGGAAAGATACAGGGGGATGGAGATGTTGGGACGGGAGAGAACGAAAACGATGAAGGGATGGTGCAGTATTTCATTGAAGACAACGGCTACGGAAAATGGAGCGATTCGGATGGGAGAGAGGGAGGGGTGGATCGTCGCCGGGAAGATGAAATGGAATGGAGATCAAGGGAGGAGCAAGACGGGGAAAGCGGCGAGGAATATTATTTCACGGAACGTACACAGGGACACTGGACCGACGAATGGGATGACGGGAACGCGGAGGAACAGTATTTCGATGAACGTAAACAGGAACAGTGGGACGACGAATGGGGTGATGGGGACGCGGAGGTAGAGTATTTCGATGAAAGTAAACAGGATCCGTGGGACGGAAAATGGGGCGACGGGACTGTGGAGGACCATTATTTCGATGAGCGAGAACGGGAAAAAACTCAGGTCAGGCAAAGGAAGGTCGTCCGCCGCGTGGTCCGAAAGAGGATAGTAAAGAGACGCTGAAGGATTCAGCGGAATCGGTCCCTCCGGGCTCCCGTTACACTCCGTTGACCCCTTTGGGCTCAACTGAACCTTCGATTTCGCAAGCGAAATCTACAGGCTGCAAGATTCCGCGAACATTGTCAAGTTGCAAACCTCGACTTTTTTGTCGAGCTTCGAACCATTGACAATATGAGGACATATCGATAGGCGAATACAATCCTTCTCGGACCGAACCGGCGAAGGGCAGAAAGGGAAATCCGACACCTCACACCATTCCCCTTGAGATTAAACGGAGGTAATTCGAATGGCACATGACGTTAATGCAACGATGCTGTACATCCATCCACCCCTGGCCATTCTGGGTTATGTCCTGATAGTCGCATCCGTGGCGTTCCTCGTGGCCGAAGTGAAGCGCGGAAGCGGCCTGCGGCGGACGAAATCGGTCCTCTACATCTCCTGGATATTCAATTTCCTCGGCATCATAACGGGCAGTATATGGGCCTATTCCGCATGGGGCTCCCCCTGGTCATGGGACCCGAAGGAAACCGTATCCCTGCTGATGTTCGTGTTTTTGGTCCTCTCGCTCCTGGCCTACGACGAACCTCTTCTCAAGAGAGATCTTCTTCGATCGGCCCGGTTCGAAAGATACTATGAATGGCGGAGCGATCCCGCAGCAAAGAGGAAGTCGGCTCTGGTTCTCGCAATAATGTGCCTTTTGATGATGTGCGTGAACATAACAATCACTCTTGGAAACCTGGGCCTTCATTCCTACGGGTTCTTCTGACCGCCGGATAAAATCCTTTTATTCGAGAGATAAGGCGTTACGTCAATATAAAACACTGTGCAGATCGATGCACAACCGTATTTCCCAGTCAATCCCTGCAGCTGACGGTAACCAGTTCGAATCGTGCCTCGAGATCCGGAATGATCTTGGCCCACAGCTTCTCACAGAGATACCAGTCGGTTATCTCCTCTTCCTTCGACTGGGTCAGGCCGGATATCTCGGGGCGGTTGAAACGCTCCATGTACGGTAGTATGAATATCTCCAGAAGCGCTCCCTTTTCGATAGGCCAGAGATACAGCTCTATGCCGGCGCGCTGGGAATCCAGGTCCAGTTCCCGGAGGGACGGGCTGGAAAAGTCTATCTCGCTAATTATCAGTTCCCTTATTGAGGCCATGTTCGAGGGGATCTTGCTCAGGAAGGACCTTAATTTCCCAGCGGGCTTCTTCTGGGCCATGAGCTTCAGGACCTTCTTGTTCACCGATATGATGAGCGTTCCGTCCCCCTCGTTCTTCATATCGAATTTTATAACGGGATACCCTCTTTTCTCCATGAAATCCCGAAGGTCCGGACCTATCGTACCGATATCTCCGCCCTCGATCCTGAACCTACCGTATGGGTATGCATGCCGCCGCATCGGCTGTGTAGTTCCCTGTTCGTATATAACCTTTGGGACCCGCCCAACTGGGCCGGCCACCATCGGAAATTGTTCTTGTTCCCGTGTCGCCAGCGGCGAATCGGGACCTTGCATCCAGAAGATATCTTTGAAAAAAAGGTGATGAATTAATATAACTGCACCGCTATCTTCAAACCGATAGAAACGGAGTGTACATATGGTCCCAATCTTTCACAAGGTTCTCGGCGACATGCAAGATTTCACCCCGGACAGAATCGGTAACCACAGGGACATCGTGGAATACCTGAGAGAGCGGCTGAGCTCTGCTGCGGAGGATCGGGAAATACTGGAGATCTACCATGCGGTCCGCCAGCTGTGCTACATGTGCTATCCCGACAACCGTCCTTTTACGGATTTTCTCAGCAACAACAAATCCCGGTTCAACATATCCAGTTATTTCGACATACCCGCATCTCCAGCGTCCATCCTCGGCAAGTGGTCCCTTCCCGAGGAACTTCAGGGCCACGTTGTGCTGGATTACAAGCGTCAGGCCATTGTGGACTCCGTTCTCAAGGGAGGAATGGAGAGTAACTACGTCATAATCGGGGAGCCCGGTCTCGGCAAGACGGTGATACTCTTCGAGATCTTCGATCGATGGATGCGAAACGGCAATGCGGGAGTTCTGACGACGGAGAACGTGGGTGAGTTCCATATAGAGAACGGTATCAAGCTCTTTCACGACGATCTTCCCGAGAACAATCTGCTCGTTGAAACCCTCGTCAACAGGGGAATCAAAGGGCTCGTGGTCAGTGCCAGGCTGGAGGACTGGAACGAGGAGTGCAAGGAGCTCCACGAGCATTTCACCCGTTTCTCCATAGATCCCTTCAGCGAGGAGAAGATGCGGGAGGTGTCCGACAAGCTCCTGGACCTCACGGACATCTACCGGGACAAGGAGGCGGTGGACCTTCTAGTCAAGTACGCCGAAGGCACTCCGATCTACGTCTGGCTGATGATAAAAGAGATGATCAACCAGAACACGAGGCATCTCTCGGCGGACTACCTAAAGAAGAATGCCTCGAAGGGAATGATAAATTACGTCGGAAGGCTTCTTCAGAGGCTGTTGAAGGACGGACCGGAGTTCACCAGGGGCGGCTATCACACCCTGACCATGCTCTATTTTCTGGCAACCTATATGACGAACAAGGAATGCCACACAGCATATTTCAGGGAGGTCTCGGACTGCCTGGACCATTACACCTCGGACAAGCTTCAATCCGATTTCGACAGGCATACCCAATCCAGGGTGATGTACTATCTGTCCGGCGGGGGCGACATGATGTGCTTTCCACACGACGCCTGGGCCGACGTCCTTGCAAAGAAGGGGAAGCAGAACCCCTTCATACAGGACATCATATACATCGAGGAGGATATTGCCGATGCGGGGATATTCGAGAAGGTGAAGATGGACAGCATAGTGCGCGCATGGAACAGGATGGAGAACCGCTATTCCCGGAACCCCAACAAGAACCGCGAGAGCTTTCTGAAGTTCGGCGAGTTCCTCCTGTCGAACTTCCGGGCGGGTACGCTGTCCGAGCTGGGCATCGACCTCGAATACCTGCGGGAGCTGTGCATCCAGCATTCCGATATAGAGAGCGCAAAGGTGATCCTCTCGAAGCTGGACCACGTTAGCAAGGGCGGCGGGAACGTCATAAACATCCTTGGCGAGGTCACCGGGAAGGTCCACATCGGGGACAAGCGCATCGGGGACGACCTCCACGACCTGGACGAGGGAGCCATGAGGGAGCTGAGATACGCCAGGGAAACGGAGGCGCAGGAGGAGACCGAGAGGACGAGGGTGGAGCGCGAGGCGAAGCAGGACCTCTACGATTTCGAGATAATCAGCGCGGAGATGGGGATATCACATACGGGGGATACCCAGGACCGGTACAGGGAACTCCTGGTGGAGGCCCTCTTCGACCAGAGGATATCCGAGGACGAGGAGAAGATGCTGAGGATGGTCCGGGAACAGCTTGGCATCTCGGAGGATGAACATAACCGCCTCCTCTCGGAGATACGCAGCGACAAGGGGATCCTGGAGGAAGGAAGCGGGCAGGATGAGATGGCCATGGACGACGTTCGTTCCCTTCTCGATCGCTGCAAATCGGTGGGAATGACGGTGGACGTCTACGAGGAGCGGTTCAAAAAGATCAAGAGATTTTTCGGATTCGGCTGGAAGGACAAGGTCAAGCTGAGGCTTCCGGGCCTGTCCACGGACATACTGGAATCCCTTGACCGCTACATGGACGAGATGGGGGAGGAGATGATCCGCCTTCAGGACGAGGTGGATGAACTGCTCTCGAGATGCCTGGAGGAGGATGTGGATGTCGAGGAGATGAGGGGGCGCTACGAGAACATACTCGACCTTGTCCGGGATGAGAGGTTCCCGGAGGCCAGGAAGGGTTGGTCCGGGCTCATAGCCGAGATGGAGGACCTGGTTGAGGCCGAGGAGAGCAGGCGGCGCTGGAAGCCGGAGGCGGAGAAGCTGATGGCCGGACTGGACCAGAGGGTCGAGCACTGCGGGCGGATAGGATTCGAGCTGCACTCGGGCTTCTACAAGGTGGTGAAGGACATAGAGAGGGTGATGGCCGCCAGCGAGTACGGCGAGGCGGTGGAAAAGCTCGAGATACTGATAGGCGACCTGGACGATCAGATAGAGCGCGAAGAGCGGGGGGGCAGGGATGCGGATATCGAGGAATGGACCAGCAAGATGGGCACGGAATTCGTCCGGGTCCCGGAAAGGGAGTACTATCTGGCCAAGTTCCCGGTGACGCAGGGTGAATGGGTGGCGATAATGGGTACGATGCCATGGCGTGTAAAAAAAGGATATGTGGAGGGAGAGGACCAGCCGGCGACCCACGTGTCCTGGGGCGAGGCGGTGGAATTCATCGAGAAGCTCAACGTCATGGAAGGTAAGCTCCTCTACCGCCTTCCCACGGAGGAGGAATGGGAATACGCCTGCAGGGCGGGAAGCACCGGGAAATACTGCTTTGGCGATGACGTGAAGCTACTTCGTAACTACGCATGGTTCCACGATAATGCGGGGAATGTGGACGAGAGGCATCCCCGAAGGGTCGGCCACAAGAAGCCCAATTCCTGGGGTCTCTATGACATGCACGGCAACGTATGGGAATGGTGCCAGGACTGGTACGATTCGTCGGAGATATACAAGACGGCCCGGGGGGGTTCCTGGGGGGACTATGCCAGCAGCTGCCTGTCCGAGTACAGGTACGGCTTTCTACCCGATACGCGGGACGATTACCTGGGATTTCGCATTCTGAGAAGGGTGGAGCAGGAATGACGTTGTCAGTTCACAGTGAACTGGATCGGAGTTGTTTCGGAGATTAGGTTGTAGTGGTGCATTTTCTTTTTAAAACCTCTTTTGATGGTAAAATAATTTGGACGGATCACTTTGAAGCAACTTTGTTGAATGACCTTTTTATACTTTCCACTATCATTTTTTTAATTCTGAGTTGCTCCTCCCCATTTGATTTGTTTCTAATTAGTGATTCTTCTTTTTTCCAATAATTCATATTTATTTGCATTAAGTTTGGTTTTCCAAAAAGACTCAAATCAATAAATTTTAAACGAAGTATCCAGTCCTCATGGGAATAAATTACATTTTTTAAAAAAAAAAAGAACGTTTTTCCTTTTTGTCAACATACACAAGGTGATTTTCCAATCTCGTTATTATTTCCCGAATAATTTGTTTTTCTTGATCATCGATCCATGGACCGTCATCAACTGGTACTAATAAATACGATCCTTTTTCATATTTTCTCAATTTATATATTGAAATAATCAGTAGTGCGATCAAGGAAATTATTGAAAGCGAAAAGTGAATTATTATTATCATAAGACCGGCATATTCTGGTGAGTAATTATCGAAAAAAAGGGATATAATTATCGCAAATATCGGGAGTATCAGAAATATAATTACAGCAATAATAATGATATGGTAAAGTGGAATTAATAGCCATAGTATGTGAAATCTTCTATTTTTAGATTTCAGTATTGTGGCAATGCTTATAGAGAATATAATGGTGAATGAAAAATACAAAAGGTAGATAAGATACCAATAATTATAGTAAAATACTAAAAGAACACTCGGTAGAACTGAATTTAAAAGTAAAAAAATAAACATATATGTTGTTTTAAATAAATGATATTTGCTTTGGTATATTCCAATGCTTCTCCAGTGATAATCGCTGTTTCTTGTCATGCTTAAATGCTCTTTAGGTTTGACACATGATTTCCCATAACCATCCCACTCGCATCATTCACTCATGAGAACCGCGGTCGATCCGCCCTCGTCGTTCTCCTCCACGTTTATCACGTTGCCGATGTGGTCCCTGACCTGGTCGATGTGGGTGATGATAAAAACCTGTTCGAAGCGGGTGAGGAGATGTCCCAGGGCAGTAAGGATGTTGCGCCTTCTGCCGCTGTCCTGCGAGCCGAACACCTCATCCAGCACTATAAAGCGCAGGCCGTGCCTCTTCTTGCTCGACGCGATTATGCTGGAGACCGCCAGCCTGAGACACAGGTTCGCCAGGTCCTCCTCGCCGCCCGAGAACCGGCTGAGAGGGTACACCTCGCTGCCGTCGTAGACCAATATGTCGTATTTCTCGTCCACCTCGATCCGGGAATACCTGCCATCGGTGAGCTCCGCGAAATAGCCCGATGATATGCTGGACAGTACCGGCCTTATCCGCGATATGAGCGAACGCCTGAAATCCTTCGTAAGTTCCCGCAGGCGGTCCAGGTAGCGCATGTTCTCCTCCAGCTCGCCGAGCTCGTCCTCCATTCCCCTGAGCCGCTCGATCTCCTTTCTGAGACGGTCCGCCTCCCTTCCCAGGAACGCCACCTCCGCCTCCGTCTTCCCCAGGTGGACCTTGATATCGCCTATCCTGGCACGCAGCTCATCTCGAGTCCTGCCGATCATGCGGTATTCTTCGGCATCGTAGCCGATATCCCGGCGCTCCGTGTCCATCACACCGAGCTGCTCCGTCATTCTCTCCCTGGCCTCGAGCTCAATCCGTAGCTCCTCGTTCAGCCGGGGTATCCTCTCGCGATCCGCTTCCAGTTTGATGGACCTCGCACGGAGGCTCTCCAGCTTCCGCAGGGCCGCCTTAAGCTCCCCGAAACGATCCGGGTCGTAGCCCGTGTCGTCCAGTTCCGCGAGCTCTCTCTTTTTGTCGTCCATGGTCTCGTTGACATGCCGGAGGCGCTCGCGTACCGCCGCCGCCCTGCTGGCCTTTCTGTCCACCGCTTCGAGCTGCTTCTTGATCAGATCTCTCCTTGCCCTGACCTCTCTCATCTTTGCGCCCTTTCCGGTTATGATCGAATCGAGTTCCGCTATCTTTGAGCTCCGATCCACCAGCACCTCCCTGCCGGTACGTGTCTTCTCATCGTATTTGGCCAGCAGCAGCGGATGAGCCTCCTTCAGAGGCCGCTCGCAGGTCGGGCAGAGGCTGGTATCACCGAGTCGGCGTATCTCCCGAAGGCGTTTCTCATATCGGTCCAGATCCCTCTCGAGCATCAGTTTTTCCTGAGCCAGGGCCGCCCTCTCGCTGGCCATCTCATCCTTTTCATCCCTCTCCCGGTCGAAGCTTGCCTCCAGCTCCCGAAGGTCTCCCCTGATCTCATCCAGGTTGCCATCTATCCGCAGGCGCCTCAACTCCTCCACCAGTTCCGTTCTGTCCTTGGTCAATCGCTCAACATGCTCCTTCAGTTCACCCCTTCGCTTTGCCCCCTCCCGTGCCCTTTCCATCTCGCGAAGCTCGGCCTCCATCGGGGACAGAGCGCTTATTTCCTCCATCAATCCCCCCAGTTCGACCCCTGCCGCTTCCAGAGATCCTATCTCGCCCTCCAGCCTGTTCACCATCCTATCGTGGTTCCCCCGTTCTATCTTCCCCTTTTCGATCTCATTGGTCAGCTGCTCGTAACGTTTCTTTCGCTCCTCTGCGGCCCGGAATCCCTCCTCCGCCTCCCTGGCCAGTGCTTTCTGTTCCAGGAGCTCTTCCCGTTTCCGGCCCAGGGAGAATATCTGTGTCTCCCGATGATCAACGTGCTTTTCCAGGTCCCCCTCCAGGACCCTCCTTCTCAGATGCCCTTCCTCATCGTAGATGGAGCCCCTCCTTTCCTCTATCCGGGTCTTCAATTCCCTCAGGTCCCCTCCCATCTCCTGCACGGCCCGGTCTATGGAATCGATACCGAGCATCCTGATAATGAGCCTTCTCCGCTCGGCGGCATCCTCGCTGGACAGGGCATTGAGCTCCTTCTGCTTTGCGAAGACGGAGGCGAAGAATCCCTGGTAATCGAGACCCAGAAGTCCGATGATGAACCTGTTAACGCTTTCCGTCCCCTCCGCGATCGTCTCACCACCCAGCGATACCGACGCCCTGGATGTAAGGGTGGTTCCCCTCATCTCCCTTCTGACGGTGTAACGCTGGGCGTCCAGCTCGAAGCCGAGCTCCGCCATGACAGGATCGCCGGGAGCCGCTCCCGTGAACCTTATGGATTCCCTCCCAACCCTCGCTATGGGTTCCTTGTTGCCGTAGAGCGCCCAGGCCACCGCCTCCATGAGGGTTGATTTGCCCGAACCGTTCCTTCCGAGGATCGCCGTGACACCGGAGGGAAAACCGATCTCCAGTTTCCGGAACCGCCGGTAGTTCTCGAGTACAAGATAATCCAGCCTCACCTCTTCACCCCCGCCCTCTCGAGGTATACCGCCCCGAGCCTCTTCAATCTCTCCTTGTCCATTCCCTCGACGATGGTCCGGTCCATGTATTCACCGAACTCGGTCTGAAGTCCTCGGAACCGGGTTCCGTAATTCCCGCTTCCCGAGGTATCGTCCTCCAGCTCCCAGTTGAATTGGAAATAGAGGGCCTCCGAGGTCATTCTCTCTAGGCGGTTGTGATCGATGGTACGATAGATGTCCTTGGGTACGTTGATTATCCTCAGCCTTGCAACGATCCCCGCCAGCGGTTCTTTCCCTATCCTCTCCTCCAATGCCTGTGTCAGCTCAGCCAGCTCTGTATTCCGGGCATCTATCCTCCCCAGGTCCCTCATCTCCCGGGTTCCCAGCTCGCGAAACGTTGTCCGGACACCTTCCGCATCCGCCAGCACATCGGCGAATCCCTTTGCTTTTCCGGCCTCGGAAAAGCTCATATGGTCGGTGGAGCCGCTGTAGATGCAGTTGTTCTCGATCCTGGTGAATTCGTGGTAATGTCCCAACGCAATGTAATCGAAACCGGCGGTGAGTATCCGCGAAGAGATCCTTATCTCGTTGAAATCTCCCGTTATGTAATTGAGGTCCAGTCCCACGAGGCTTCCGTGGAGAACCGCTATGTTGAAGGCGCCCTTCTCCGGTTTAAGGGATGCGAATTCCTCCTTGAACCTATCCTCGCTGCCGATGTGGGGCAGCGCATGGACCATGACCTTCATGCCGTCGATGTCCATCTCGATACTCTCGAGTCCCGGACGATAGACTGGATACAATCCCGGAACGTGATCGAATATCCTGAAGATGGAACCCGTTTCCCGAAGGCGCGGTGTTTCGTGGTTGCCGGATATGATGACCACTGGAATTCCCGCATCCGACAATCTCAGAAGGTGGGAAAAGGCGGTGACGATGGCGCGGTTCGACGGCCTTACGGAGTCGAACAGGTCGCCCGCATGAATGATCAGGTCGGGTTTCTCCGCTATGGCGATATCGATGAACTCCCCCAGGGAATCGTACACGTCCTGTTCACGCTGGTTGAGGCCGGTTTCGGGGGAGACCTTCCGGTATGCCGAAAAACCAAGGTGAGTATCGGATATGTGAAACAACCGCATCCTAACCACGTTCTCCCTTTATCTCCAGCATACTATCCCCGCCTATCTGCGACCTATTAACTACCTATCCTTGCCCTATCCACGACCTATCATAACCCGATCAATTACCTATCCTTACCCCATCTTCGCCCCACCATCATCCCGATCGCATCCTATCATCACTCCATCCTATTCATGTGAAGACGAGGCTTGCTGGCCCGTCTTCCTGGTAAAGTCGAGTCAGGAGGGCTCGACTTTACACGAAAACGCTGCATATCACATCCGGGCTCGGAAGTCTATTCTCCCGGCCCCTTGCGTTTCTTCCTCCGATGTACCGCATAAGCCCCACCCCCCGCAACAACCAGCACCGCGATGACCGCGACCAGTAGAAAGGTTCCCGCGGTTCCAAGTCCTCCACCCTGGGCACCCGTGGCAACCAGCTCGACCGAAAGAACGCTCCGTAGGGATTGTTTCCCCCCGCCGATGGCAACTGCAGATACGTTCGCCGGTCCTCCCGCATCCGTTCTTACCCGTACTGTCCAGTTGACGAAATTATTCCCGGATTCGTCGGTCATCTCCACGGAATGGATCGCTCCATCCACCGAAACCTCCACCCGGTCTATACGGTCACCGGTCCTGGACCAGGCAACACCCTCTATCACGTTGACGCTGCCTTCGGTGGTGAAGTTGGCGATAAAGCACTGCAGTTCCACATCGACCGAACTCACATCCCCCAGTCCTTCCGCCATCTCAACGGCCCGATGACCATCCACTATCCCCCAACCGAAGTCCCGGTTCCAGAAAGGATCGACTTCCGGCAGAGATGCCTCACCCCGCCTCTCGGCAGTGGCCCGTAGTATCTCCTTCGTAACCGCGGGGGTCAGTTCCGGATTGGCCTCGAGCATGAGAGCGACGACACCCACAACCGACGGTGTGGCATAGGACGTTCCGGAACCACGGTTGCCGTAACTGTTACCTGAGGCGTCATCCAGCGGATTGGACGAGTACTGGCATTGGATGATATGGGTACCCGAGGCGGAGATGTCGGGTTTCAGTTCGTCGGCGGTGTAATCGTCACCGTCGTCCGTCCTGGGACCCCGGGAGGAGTAGGATGCGATGAAATCATCCGTCCGGTTCACGGTATCGTCGTCATCCGTGGCACCCACGGTTATGATGAGATCCGCCGCCCCCATTCCGTGAAAGCCGTTATTGCCGGGTCCCTCGTTCCCGGCCGCCGCCACCACATGGACCCCTGCCTCCACTAACCTGTTGAGCGACACGGAGTAGGGATCGTCCCCAGGTGACGGAGAGCCCACGTCCACTCCCCATGAGAGCGAGAGAACGTCGATGCCCTGGTAGTCCGCACCCCCTCCCGACCACGCATCGTCCCGGTGGTCCAGAGCCCATTGCGCACCCTGAAGCGATGCATCGTAGATGTCCTGATAGACCTCTCCCGGGGCATATCCCACAACGGTCCCTATACGCAGGTCCACGAGCCTCGCCCCCGGTGCGGAACCCATGTACGTTCCCTCCGGTGCGCCGGTCCCCATTGCGATACCGGAGCAGGTCGTCCCGTGGCCCTGCGGATCATCGGCGTCGAAGCTGCCGTCCCTGGGCGTGAGGAAGGTCTCGGGCTTTGATATATCGGCGCCTCCGAGCCATTTTCCCCGAAGGGACGGGTGAGCATTGTCCACGCCGGTGTCCATGACGGCGATGGACACGCCGCTGCCGTCATAGCCCAGCTCCCAGGCTGTGTTTGGCGAATATTCCTCGCTCTCCCTTGCCTTGATGTTCCGGGTCTGCACGTCACCGAACCATTCGAGAGCACCCGTATGCCAGACCATGTCCACTCCCGGATGGGATGTGAGGGTATCCACGTTTCCCTTCCGAACGCCGTTGACCTCTATCATATCGAACCCGGAAAGGAAGGATGAGATACCGAATCCCATGGAGATAAATTTCTCCCTATCATCATCGGTCAGCGTGCGGGAAAACTCCAGGATCGCGTTCTCGGATCCGCCGAGGTCAAGACGTTTCTCAAGTATGTCCGTGATGCCATTACCGTCGGAATCCCAGTATGTAGAGGAAGCTTCAGCGGTAGTATCTACCGGCAGATGCATCCGCCTGGTACGGACAACGTAACCCGTGGATATCTGCATCTGACCGGTAGAGGCCAGGCTGGATATGGAGGTTGATATGAAAACTATCACAAGGAAGGCGCTGAGAAACCTGCGAACATGCATTCCGATCACCCGAATGTCAACATATCGAAAATCACCCATCTTTCGATATAATGGTTTTGGAAAAAACATCGGAGAAAATGATAGTGAGCCCTCATTTGAGCTGTTTATCATCATTTCTAACTAGTGGTCGGCAGAGCCGGGGCCATCAGGATAGCACGAACTTCACATACTCGAGCTTGTCGTCCCGCTGGAATACGGATAACATCTCCTTTACCATCTCCGCTCTGCCCCGTATTATGAACACTTCGAGGCACTTGTGATCGCTCAGATGAGAATGGATCTGCGTTGTGATGAGCTCCTGGAACTCGTGGCGGGCATCGTCGAGACCGGGGGAGGTGTGGGAGTCGTGAACGATGATAAGCACACCCTCTATGTCACCGGCAAGGCTTTCTCGCTCCCTCGCTTCGGTCTCTGCCGAGCGCAGACAGACACGTATCGCCTCGCTGCGGCCCGCAAGGCCGAGGGTCTCCTGGATCTTCTCGAGCATTTCCATGTTCCTGTCGGTGAGGGATACGCTGACGATGGGCATCGGGTGTTGAATGCCGTGATTTTATTTATTGTTAATCGTTGACATTGAATTTGGTCAAAAGGAATAAATATTATTAAACTATTACGTAATTATTATTAAATATAATGTACTCGAACTCCGGTTTATTAACAATGGGCGGTGCAAAGATGAAAGGGAAAACCGTAATGAAGGAACTAACGATAGCATTGATGTTGATATTATCCGTAGTATTGATCACAGGATGTACGGAAAAGGAAGATGGCGAGGGTACTGTCGGGGGCATAGTGACTCTCGTACCGCAGATCGAGATGGCCGAGGCGATCGGAGGCGATCTCGTCAAGGTGAGCGTCATGGTCCCTGTTGGCGAGAGCCCGCACAGTTTCGCGCCGACCCCGAGTCAGATGAAGGATGTGGCAGAGGCCGAGGTATATTTCAAGGTCGGTTCGGGAGTCGAGTTCGAAACGAATCATCTTTCCGCATTACATGAGGCGAACGAGGATATGGAGATCGTGGACTGCTCCCATGGAATCACTCTGCTAAAGATTGGAGGAGAACATGACCACGAGGATGACCACCACGAAGATGACCACCACGAAGATGACGACCACGAGGATGACGATCACGAAGATGACGACCACGAGGATGACCATTACGAAGATGACGACCACCACCATGAAGGCGACGATCCCCATATCTGGCTGTCACCGACGAATGCTAAACAGATGGTGAAAAACATGTGTGCAGGTCTCGTGAAGGTCGATCCGGATAACAAGGAGACCTATGAAACCAACAGGGATGCCTACCTCGTCAGGCTGGACACCCTAATATCGGACATTGAAACAAAGTTGCATCCCCATGAGAATGAAGAGTTCCTGGTGTATCATCCCGCCTGGGGATACTTCGCCCATGAATTCGAGCTGCATATGCTGGCTATTCAGGATGAGGGAAAGGCGCCCGGTCCGGCCGGCGTGGCCGCCATTGTGGACCAGGCAAAGGACCATAACATAACGGTTGTCTTCGTATCTCCCCAGTATGATACATCCAGCGCAGAGACCATAGCCGATGAGATTGGTGGTGAGGTTGTTTCCGTGGATCCCCTGGCCCAGAATTATATCGATAATCTCAGGGACGTTGCTACAAAAATGGAAGCCGGCTTAACATAGAGAACGGGTATGGTTTCATCAATGTTTGTTCCCCCAAGGTTCCGGTATCGATAAAGGCCGGTTATTTATTATCTCCAAGACCATAGAATATCAAGAATTGATAAAATAATGGAAATAATTAACAAATTGAAGAGCTCTGGTACAGCTGTTGTCTATGGCCGGCAAAGAGTCAGTGATCGATATAAAGGGGCTCTGGGCGGGATACGACAGGGAACCGGTTCTGGAAGATATCACCCTGAGGGTCCATAAAGGGGATTTTCTCGGAATAATAGGGCCAAACGGAGGCGGTAAGTCCACGCTCCTGAAGGTGATACTGGGGCTGCTCAAGCCGATAAAGGGGCGCGTGAGGGTATTTGGTAAGGTCCCAGAGAAAGGGCGTCTTGAATTAGGTTACGTGCCCCAGGCGACGAACTACGACAGGGATTTTCCCATAAGCGTATGGGATGTCGTACTCATGGGCAGAAGGGCCAGGCGGGGTATTGTACCTTTTTATAGCCAGAAGGACAAGGAAGCTGCACGGAAGGCGATAGCAGAGGTCGAGATGGAGGACCACGTTAACACGCATATAAACGAACTATCCGGTGGTCAGCGCCAGAGGGTATTCGTGGCCAGGGCTCTGTGTTCGGAGCCAAGGATTCTGATACTGGACGAGCCCACGGCATCGGTTGACAAGAAGATGCAGGACAGTATTTACGATCTATTGGAGACATTGAACGAGAAGGTCACCCTGTTGCTTGTCACACATGATATTGGGGTTGTTTCTTCTTATGTTGGCAGGGTGGCTTGCCTCAACAGAAGATTGTTCGTCAATGACGACGGGATGATATCGAACGAGCAGCTCGAGGAGGCCTACGGTTGCCCCGTTGACCTCATTGCCCACGGAGTCCCTCACAGGGTACTGCCGGAGCACAGGCACTGACAGATGAAGAACGAAAAAAGGACGTTCAAGGGAGATGTTATGGGATTGATAGAATCGATATTGAACTACGACCTCTGGTATGCGCTGGAACACTACACGTTCGTGCAGAACATGTTCCTCGCGGGCCTTCTCGCAAGTATCGCCTGCGGTATCATCGGTACCTACGTCGTTGTCAAACGCATCGTGTTCATAGGCGGCGGGATCGCCCATACGACCTTCGGCGGCATAGGGATGGCATATTATTTCGGTTTCGAACCTATGATCGGAGCAGCAATATTCGCGATCTTTACTGCTGTGAGCGTGGGACTGGTCAATCTGAAGACCCGGATCAGGGAGGATTCCACCATCGGCATACTCTGGGTGGTGGGTATGGCCCTGGGAATTATTTTCATCAAGAAGACGGATGGTTATATACCGGACCCGATGAGCATCCTGTTCGGAAACATTCTCCTCGTATCGGAACACGAGATCAAGCTGATGGTGGTACTTCTCGTTATCATCATCGCGGCCACGTTTTTATTTTACAAAGATCTACTGGCGCTAACCTTCGACGAGGAGTTCGCAACCATATCGGGTATACATACTGGCCTGATGAACGTCGTCCTGCTCTGCCTTACAGCCCTCACGATAGTCCTCCTGCTCAAGGTGGTGGGAGTTGTGCTCGTGATAGCCATGCTGACCATACCCGCCTCCATCAGCGGACTCATCACCAAGAGCCTCAAGAAAATGATGGCATTTGCCGTAGTGATCGGTTGCCTTCTGACCTTTTTCGGCCTTGTGCTCTCATGGGAATACGATCTCCCTCCGGGAGCGACGATAGTGCTGCTCTCGGGCGGGGCCTTTCTGCTCAGTTGCATTGCCAAGTGGATCCATAACAGGGTTCTGTCCGGCCGTATGGGTGGGACTCCCTCACAATAGGAAAGAGCATCGATAATGGATGCTCATAGCGTGATCGGGGCGGCGATCCCTTCCGTCATCGGAGCATCCAGGCACATTTTTCAAGTAGGGGTTCGTTTATATCCGCTATAGAAACGGGCGAATAACATGAAACTTGATCCCCGAGTGAACTTTCTCGCAGTCATACTTATCACTACGTCGGCCTTCATCATAAAGGACATCTGGTTCAATGTTCTGATACTGACGGCCTCCATAGCGATCTCGATAACCGCAGGGACAAGGTGGCGGGAGATGCGACCCCATATGGGAAGGCTCTGTACCCTTTCGGTCCTGGTGTTCGTAATACAGGCATTCTTCTATCCGGGGGGTAAGAGGATATTGGTAATCCCCGGCACATTCGACCTTTTCGGTGCGGAACTGTCAATGCCTTCATGGCTAGAAGGGGTGGGTCTGGTGTCCGTGGGCGGGATGACCTTTGGTCTGTATCTGGTACTTCGCCTCGGCATCATCGTCATGATGTCCATATACTTCAACCGCTCCACCTCCCCGCCGCATTTCATCGCGGGATTATCAAGGATGGGGATACCGCATTCAATAGGCCTCGGGGTGAACATCGCACTGCGCTTCATCCCTCAGATGACAAGGGAGATGGAGGACATGAAGATGGCTCAGAGAGCCCGTGGACGAAAGTTCAGCGAGGGGAATGTATTTCGCAGGGTCATAAATCTCCTGGCCCTGCTGCGGCCCATGGTCATCAGATATATCATAAGGACGAGGCATCTCTCGAATGTCCTGAACGCCAGATGTTACTTTCCTGGGGTCAAACGCAGCTCTTTCCACCGCATCAGGATGAACACCTTTGACTGGGCGCTCCTTATATCGCTCGTATCACTCGTCGCCATGGCATCCGTATACAGGTTCATATGAGGTCATGAATGTCTGAGGTTCAGATATATCGTTGCATCGACAGATGTAAAACGAGGAGTACTGTTTTATCGTCACACGCTTGGATGAAAGACGATGAGTACCGTTGCTTGGTCAACATATGGATGAGAAACGGTGAATTTGGTGGCATCCGGAGTACTATAAATCGCGGTAAATTTAATAATGTAAAGTAACAATATGGCCCTCCCCCGTATTCAAGCCGTTGTAGCTCAGTTGGGAGAGCGTCGGACTGAAGATCCGAAGGTCGCGTGTTCAAGTCACGCCAACGGCACTTCCTTTTTCTGTTCGTTTTTTTCTTAATTTAATATCGAAGAGCCAAACTGAAACATCACACCTGAAATTGGAATTTCATACCTCCCGAGACAGGTAATCCCACCTCCTGGGACCGTAGAAGATAAATCAATACATTTAAATATAAGTTTCCCGTATAGTAATGATTCAATCCTCAG
>CAYRFL010000050.1:0-28212 GCA_964423515.1 uncultured archaeon | reverse complement strand
AGCCTAAAGGCACTGGCGTTCTTGTAGCGGTTCTTAAGTCAAAAGACGGTTAGAACTGAATCCACAACGATTCTGCTACTCTGCGCTCGTGGAGGGACTACCGCCCCTCCCCGATGCTCGGCGCTTCGCGCTCGCATAACATACGAGCATTAAAGTTAAATATTTAACAAGATTTGACAAAATTTTTTATTCAATTAAAATAGATATTTACATTATATTAATTTAAGAAATCCATTATATATATTGAGAATAAGTAAGGAGCGGAAACTATGATACGATATAAAATAACGAAGTGCTTAATTTTCATTTCATTCTTGTTGATGGTCAATTTGCTTCCATTAATATCCGGTGGAACAGATACTTATGAAAAATATGATACCGCGAAACCCATAATTGACTGCAGAAATTATAAATCGATCCAAGAAGCTATTAATAATGCAAAATCAGGTGACACAGTCTATATCCCTGGAGGCAATTATTCAGAGAATCTAATATTAAATAAGACGATTGTATTAAAAGGAGATGATAAAGGATCGACAACAGTCGGTAATCGTGTTTTTGGAACCTCAGTAATTGTCAATGCAGAAGATTGTAGGATAAATAATATTTCTTTTTTCACGACAAAGAGAACAAACTGTTATGAATACGCAGGCATAGAAATACGATCGAATAATTGCACCATCCAAAATTGTACGTTCCGATACTGCGAAATGGGAATTCATATAATAAATTCATTAAATATTTTAATAAGGAATAATGTTTTTAAACTCTGTGAATATGCGATTTACTTGAACAATTCTAATAATAATTTAATTGAAACGAATAGAATATATGAGAGAAATGGTGTCTGTGGAATTCTATTACGTGATTCGCATTATAATCGAATAATTAATAACACGGTTGAAGAGACAAGAATTCATAGTATTTTCTTAATAGGTTCCGAATATAATGATATTGAAAATAATCTTTTTCAGTGTAGTGAAAATGGTGTTTCTTTAGGAAATAGTAGGTGGAACAATATAAGACATAATCGAATCATTGGATCATATTGTCGAGATGAGTTGTCAGAGTATGTTATCTCTGGTCATATGCATTCCACTAGTACAATATTTTCTATGAAAGGATATGATTATGTCTCATCCCACGATTTTGGTTATGGAATGAATTTATATTCCTCAAATCAAAACAGCATTATAGGGAATACGGTTTTAAACTGGGAAAGGGGTGCAATCTATATATGGTATTCAGATAAAAATATAATTATAGAAAATGTATTATTAAATAGTAGTGATGGCATGTCGTTTATAGGTTCGAATAACAATACAGTTATGAAAAATTATTGTAGTAATAACAACTCCAATATTGATCGAAGATATAGCCTAACCCAGTCAGGATTGTCTTTTTTATATTCGAATTCGACTGAAATAATCTCAAATTGCTTAGAAAACTGTAGAATCGGTATCCGACTTGATAACTCTGTTAATAATGTTATTAATAATAATATATTTAACAACTGTCGAAAGCATGATATTTATTTGACATCATCAAATAATAATTCTTTTAATAATAACAATGGTACTATTTACAATTCCGAGAATCAAACAGAATCTGATTTATTTCCTGCATTTATATTTTTTATAATTTTATTTTCTATTATATTATTACTGATTTCCATAGCATTATTTATATTGAGGAAGAGAAAGTCTGAGAGAAAAACAAGTTGAAGCTTATTTATTCTTAGAGATAATAATAAGTCCATATTCGCCATATTGAATAGTCCACACTTAAAATCCTTATTAATTGGTCAAATCTTGTCCGAAAATATAAGAGTAGCTCTGACAATCACTACTCTGCGCTCGTGGGTGGACTGCCGCCCACCCCCGATGCTCGAGGCTTCGCCCTCGCATAACACAGCGGATTCGCGACTTCGGGCTCAGCTCGCCCTGCGTCCAAATTGTTCCCCCACCGTATCATTGGTTTTGACCGGATTGATGTCCCCACCCACACAACTTCGCGAACTCGCTCCACGTTAAGCGAAATTTTAACATTAACATTATCCTCCGATATCTTCTGAGTTATACTTGAATGAAACAGATAATGCCAGTACTTTCGGGAACATCTCCTACAATATGCACCATAATGTCGAAATGCCAAGGGGAGATGCAGGAAATCTGTGTTCCTCCTTTTTTTCTATGAGGAAAGGTCTACAGCATTCATACCTTATAAACGAAAAAAAGAAAAAATACCGCCTACCAGTCGTCGTCGAAATCGTCGTCCGGTGGCGGCAGTTCGTCATCATCGAGAGATTCGAAATCCCCGTCGTCGAAATCCTCCATCTCTCCCTCCAGGTTCTCCACGTCACCCTCCCAGTCGTCATCCCATTCGTCGCCCTCGGCCTCCACTCCATCTCCCTCGATCCCGGCCATGGGCCCGCCGCCTTCCTCCTGCGCCTCCAGGTCCTCGCTCTCCTCCAGATCGTCGAACTCCGGTTCCGGAGCCGGTTTGGGCTTGCGCTTGAGGAACAGAACAAGGGCGATTATCCCGCCAAGGACCAGTATCACCACCACGGCGATGATAACAAGGCCGGTGTTGGACGATCTCTTCTCAACCTCACCCACCGAGGAGTCCAGCGGGTCATCGTCCTTCTCATTCGGCACCCCGTCGCCGTCTATGTCTTCGTCCTCCTCGTCCGCGGTCCCATCGCCGTCCAGGTCCGCCGGGAATGATTTCGGATCCAGGGGTTTAGTCCCCAGCCGTATCTCGTCAACGTCGGTCCAGTTGTCACCGTCGTCGTCCAGGTCCTCCTCCAGCATGGTGCCGTTCCATCCGGAGGCGTTCAGGAGCCTGTCGGGCTTGCCGTCGCCGTCCGTGTCCACGGCGCCCGTGGGATTGTCCGGGAAGGCGTCCTTGCCGTTGAGCACCCCGTCCCTATCGTTGTCGTAATCGTTCCATTCGATAACGGTGAAGCTCAGATTGAAAAGCTTGAGAGCATGACCCACCAGATCAGAAGCGCCAATGGAGAACACGTACGTCTCACCGAACTCCAACGTCCCGTTCACCTCTACAACGGCCGTCCTGTTGGCTCCGTAGTATTCGAACTTGAACTCCAGCTTGTCACATTCGATGGTCAGTGAATGGGGATCTATGTCCTCCGAGAATACTGCCTCCACCGGGGTATCCGGATTCACGCCCACCGCCCTGTTCTCCGGGATCGTCGATATAATCGTCGGGCGTGCTGTATCGTTGGTTACCCTCACCTTGGCCGTCGTATTGGCCTCGTTCCCCTCCGCATCCCAAACCGTCAGCATGATCTCGAAGGTGCCGGAAGCATTGTAAGTGTGCTCCACCGAGGCGAGGTTGGTTTCCATGAAGGTGCCGTCCCCGAAGGTGAAGTTGTAAAGGACGATATCGATGTTGTCCGTCGAGGCGCTTGCATTCAGGGTCACGTTGGCATCGATCATGGCCAGCGCCGGTGAGACGCTCAGAGCCGCTGCGGGCGCTATCGCATCCACCACGTCCACCTCGGCGTACCCCAGGTGCGGAACCCTGACGGCATACGACCCATCGATCGAGGCTATGAATCGGTACTCGATATCCCGTGCCTCGCTCTTGGGAACATTGATGGTATGTGTGTAGACTCCGTCCGTTCCGTTCAGCTCCAGGGGCTCGATCTCGCTTCCCCCCTCGTGCAGCCATAAGAGGGTCACGGTATCCACGTCCTCCCACTCGTCCATCTCGAGCTCGAAGGTGAGGTTCTCCCCGCAGTCGACGTTCCCGGGCGTGTTATCGGTGGTGTTGTATGTTCGGTTGACGAAGGCGTGTATCCACACGTAATCGGTTCCCTCCACCGGGTCCTCATCCTCTTCCTCGTATTCCCGGTAGGGGTTGATGCCGGGAGCGATCACCCAGGGATTGTCCCCCGTGATGGTCATGTTCTCCACCGGTTCCCAGTCCAGGGCAGCGAACCTGTCGGGGAAGGAGAGCCTGAACTCCTCCTCTCCGCCCTCGTCGGCGTACTTCCAGCTCATGTTGATCTGGAGCTCGTGTGTGAGCGAATCCGGGATGGGCTCGGTGCTGTTGTACTCGGCGTAGAACGTCATTCTCGCAGTACCGGGAGAATCCCAGGCCCCATCGTAGCCCTCGAAGGACACGTCGGCGCTGTCCTCGTCTATGACGTAACAGATGCCGTCCAGCAGGAATGTATCGTTGCTGTACTTCTCGAAGGGACTTCCGTCCTCGTCATCGTCTTCCTCGTCCCCTATCAGCATCTTGTCCTTGAACAGCTTCGTCATGGCTTCCAGTTCCTCGTCGCTTATGGTCATATCGCCGTTCCCGAGTATGGTATCCAGAAAGAGTCTCGTCTCCATCGTCTTGTTCCTCGGAATGGGGGCTTCTCCCTGCTGCACGGCATGGTCCCAGTCAGTGAAGGTTATATCAACGCTCATGGGATTGGATTCGCTCTCGTACAGGGTGACGTTGATCCAGACCTCGGTCCTGTCGGGAATGGTTATCTCATCCACGTAGGGCTCGTACTCCCCCGCCTCCATGAAATCCCCGCCTTCCCCGGACACGATCATGGCGAATGTGCCGGCATGGGTGGGCGCCTCGTAATAGCCAGTCTCGTTGGAGTTGAAGCCGTCCATGGATATGGTCAGATCGTCGATGAGGCTGACCTCGGCGTCCTGTAAACGGTCACCCCCCGCGTTGATGACATAACCCCTTACAATGCTCGTCACCTCGTACATGGTGAGGTTCACCCACACGGTGCTGTCTGGAGGGACATAGACCGCCTGCCCGGACATGCTGTAGCCCTGGGCCATGGCCGCAACGATGAAGTTGGCGCTCCATGAGGGCATCTCGTAGTATCCGTTCTGTGTGATGTTCATGGTCTCCGTGTCGTTCATGAAATCGAAGGCCACCACCATCTGAACGTCCATGGGGGCTCCCCGCTCGTCCCGTATGTATCCCTTTATCAGGGAGTTCTTGGGCGGGGCCTTCTCCAGCTCGAACCCCATCTCGAAATTCTCGTCCGTGACGATGTTGAAATCGAAATCATCGCTGAAATACCCGTCCGCCTGTATCTCGCCCTCGTAATAACCTTCGTACAGGAACAGCTCGAAATCCCCATTGGCGTCGGTCGTGTCCTGCACACCCCAGTCCATTTCCTGGAGTTCCGCCTCCACATTGGCCCCGGCGATGGGATCGCCGGTATCCTCGTCCACCACCTTCCCGAAGAACCTTGCGGTCCGGGGTCCCATCTCGCGAAGGGTGATGTTGACCCATATCGTTCGGTTCTCGTCCATGAAAAAGTAATCGTGGAACTCGAAGTAATTGTCATCGTGTATGATGAGATGAAGCCAATCGCTTATGACCCCTATCTCGTAGTAACCCTGGACATCCGTCCTCGTTGAATTGTGGTAGAGCATAGTGTTGTTGAAGACATCCACCTTTATGTCATCTACGACAGCACCGCCTTCGTCCGTCACGTAGCCCTTGATGAACGACGTGGCCTCGGCCATGGGAATGAGCTCCACGTCGAGCTCGATGACCTGGTGGTCCGCGACGTTCATGTTCTTCACGAACCACTGAAATCCGTCCATGACAACCACCATCATGACGGTGCCGTTAACGCAGTTTATTCTGTACCGGCCCGTGGTCTCGTTGCTAAGGGTTGCGTTCTCCCAGGTGTCATCGTCCGTTAGATAGACGAAAGCGCCCCCGACATGCCCACCCTCCGTGGAATTGACGAAACCGGTGATGGTCACAAGCTCCGGGCCCAGCGGAGCCAGGGTGAAATTGACGTTCGGGTTCTCGCCGTTAATGGCCGTGAAGGTGCGGTTCTGACCCCTGTGGCCGTGATGGAAGACGATGAGCGTGACCTGGCCCGGTTCGGACCAGATCTCGTACATCCCGGTCTCGTTCGTCTTGGTGGAGTTCTCGCCGCCGGTGGGATCCTTGAGGCGCACATCTGCGTTATTGAGGGCGTTGCCGGAGGTGTCGTTGACGTATCCGGTGATGAGGGCCACCTCGGCGCGGTCCCGCAATATGACAGGGCTCCCGCCCGTACTGCCGTCCTCGTTCCCCTCTACCGTGCCCGGGAGGCAGGCCAGGAGAAGTGTTAAAACCAGTATCGTTACCGTGATTCTCATCGTTACTTCGCGCATGGGACAAGGGATGATATCTATGAATATATACCTTTTGGCTGGAATTCAAAGGGCGAAATCGCCCGTCTGGACGTTACGGACCGAGCCCCGATTTTCCGTTTATGGTCGATAGAAACACACAAGGGGTCCGGCATCAAAGATCGAACTCGACGCCGTATATCCTCTCCGGCCATTCCCCGTGTATCGCCCAAGCCCCCTGCTCGGTAAGAAGCCCCTTTCCGATCATCTGAAAAGTTCTTTTGGGTATCGATTTCGGGACCATCACAGCACCCGGACGCCTGGGATCGTCGATATAATCGGTTTCCATGCAGAACCGGGTACCCTTCGAGAGCGCTCCCTCCACGTTCTTCCTGCTGGCAAGCACCGACGGGAACAGTCCGCAGTTCTCCTCCTCGGATACTGCCGGACCTGAGAAATGTTTCACCACCTTGGAAAGAGGACAACCCGCTTCCCTTGCCATCCCCGCCAGCTCCGAGAAAAGCTTCCTTCCGCCGCTCTCCGTGTGAAGATGTACGGGACATGCCACCTCTCGGGCAAGCCTCAATCCCAGTGACAATATGTCGTTGGATGCCTCCATGATCTCCTCGGAAACTGGGAAATGGGGTCTTCCGATCTCGCCGATGGCGTTGGCCTCACCCTCCTCGACCATCTCCGCCGCTCTCTCCATCCCGCTCATCATGATGTCCACGGCCTCCTTGAGACCGTGCTTCTCTTCAAGACGGATGAGATTGACGGGATAGGGACCCACCGCCACCAGTACCTTCACGTTGGTCCTCTCCCTTGCCCTCCGGGCCAGCTTCAGGGTTTCCCGGAAGCTGTTCTCGAAATCCCCCGCCTTCGATACCGGGTGCGCTTCATAGGGCTTGTGTACCAGCACCGCATGAGTACCCCCCACCCTCTCGAAATCTCCAAGCGCCCTCTCCATTAACCCCTTTGGATCGAGATGCATGTGATCATCGAGAATGGGAAATCGGTCCATTCCCGCAAGACCGGGATATGCGGCCAGCAGATTCTTGTCGAAACCGGACATCTCCACACTCCCTTTCAGATAATCCTTCTCTCCTTCAGGCGGTCGCTGATCCGTACCATGGCCTTTCTGGCCTGGGAAAGGGAAATGGCTCCCCTGATCACCACGATGCCGTTGTCGAAAAGAAGCATCTCGATGCTGGTTTCCGGGATGCCCAGAAGAAGTGCCGGGAATTTGGGGGACTTGCTTTTCAACAAGTACTCCACCAAAGCCTTCCCCGTCTTCTTCAGCGATACTTGTGTTGAGAGACGCGCGGATGCAACTATCTCCCTTTCCCGGAGCTGCACGCTGCTGCTGAACTCCTCTCCGCAGTCCACCACCTTCGAAAGGAAGCTGCGAAGCATCTTTCTGGTGTTGTTCATGGACCTCAGGCCACCGATGACCACTCTCCCATCCTCTTTGGCCATTATGATGCACGGGGGCTGGTCCTGCTCTATGACGGCAAATCTCCCCCCATCCTTCGGGAGCAGGCTTCCGTTCATCCTTTGGACGATGGCTGAAACGTCCAATCGCCTGGCGACCTTGCTCTCTGCGGTTATGGACTCGACCGTTAATTCCATATGGTTCAGCACCTTGACGGCAGGTATGTGTCGATTGTGGGTGAAAGGCAATGACACGGGCACCGGAGGGAAGCGTGGGTTCACGTGGACGTGAGATATCCAGTCCGTCGCCTCTGATCATTCCAATTCAACAGGATCGCTGGTGAGAGCGGGGCCACCAGGAGATCTGCTCCCGTAATCGGATTCTGCAGACGAAAGACCGACATCGTAAAATTGTTTTTACATCTATGGTCTATTATGGGTCGGCACGGGGATCGTATCGAGGCAGCGTTAAACGAAATAGCTCAGCTCGTTCTCCTTGTCGCCGGTATCCTCCGGCATGTCGTTCTCGATCTCCTTCAATCTTTTTCTGAGCATGTCCAGGTTGGGGGAGGATTCATCCAGAGGTCCGAAGTCGAGCTCCAGCTCGAAGAAGCTGGCAAGGACCTTCAGCACCATCTTGGCGCTCAGGGGATCGGGAAAGAAGCCGTGGGTCTCTCCCATCAGGCATACTCCTTTCATGTCGAACAACCCGGACAATCCCAGAAGGAGGCCGGATGCGCCTACGATGCCGCTGGATGGATGGCCGGTCTCGAAATGGACTCCGAACTCCTTCATCATCTCGATGAGCTCGGTGCTAGTGGCCGCACCCAGGACCCGAGGCTCATCCAGTATTTTTCGAACTCCGTATCCCCCCAGTGTGAAGATCATGCCGACGTTCATGCTCTTGGCCAGCTTCAGGATCTCCCAGGAAAGGTCGTACTGGCCCTCCGATGTCAGTCCCTGGTAATCACCGCTCAGGATGATGACGTCCCTGCCGCTTTCGGTCCTGATGTGATACAGTTCGTTCTGCATGGGGCGCACGAGGCCCGTCTCCGTAACGAGAACCTGGGGAGGGAGGAAGCGGGAATAAATGGAAACGATCTTTTTTGCCTTGAGCTGTTCGATTAGGTAGCTGCCCGCTATCTTACCCACGTCGCCAATGCCCGGAAGCCCCTCGATGAGGGTGGGTTCCGTGAGCGTGGGCGTTTCAATTGTCTCGATTATCACGTTCTCCATTTTCTTTCTCCCGGATGTTCTTCACCAAAAGTCGTCTGTATTTCCCCCAACGATCCTCGGGAGAATAACGGGGAGGCAGTTGCGGGACCACGTCGCCTCCGCATACGGGACATTGGCTCCCCATGGTATATCTGTTGCAGGTATTGCACCTGTGCAGGGAGGTCTTCATGAAAGTTACCTATCGAGATCTCTCAAAGTACCCGAATCCCTTGTTCTTCTCGATGTGGTCTATGGCCCTCTTGGTCGAGGTCGCCAGTGCATCCTCGGCGACCTTGTAGTTCGGCGCTCTCACGGCGATCCGGTAATTGGGTGCTCCGATGTACGTTGTGGTTATTTCCGCCTCATCACAATCCTGTGCCAGCTTAAGTGCCTCTCGGATGTGCTCTATACCGTTGGGTACCGGTGAAAAAAGTTCGAGGACACACGAGATCGTCACGAAGGGTGGTGTAATGTTCTTGACGGCCACATCGATAAAGGTCTCTCCCCATTCCCCCTCGAGGGATGCTTCCTTCAATGCATCCCTGTTGATGGTTACGGCTTCGAAGGCAGCGTAGAGGGATCCGAACTCCTCAACCAGGGGAAATCCGAAATTCCTGTAGCTTTCCTTGAGGTCTTTTCCGAGCTTGCCGACCACCAGCTCGAAGAGCTTTTCCGCCTTCTTCTCACTTCTCCACTCCTGTATCTTTGCGCGCTTCTGATGGGAATTGACCCGTTTGAGAGAGAGGTCTATATGTCCCCTGGCAGGTACCACCTTGAGAACCTTGCATACGACCTTGGTTCCCTCGCGGATGTAATTGCGAATGTATTTGACCCAGCCGGATGCGATCTCGGCGATATGGATGAAACCCTCTTTGTCGGCATACTCATCGAGGGTGACGAATGCTCCGTAGTTCTTCACGTTCTTCACGGAACAGACGACGAGATTATCCACATTGGGCCATTCGTAAGGATTTACCATTCTATTCCCTTTTCGTGTACTTGCTGTCCACCACGGAGAGTACCTTGCACTTCACCCTGGCCTTGCCGCCCGTGGGCACTGCAAGGGTCGAGCCGCAAACGAGACACTTCACAACGACGTTGGACTTGTTGAAGAGCACCTGTTCGTTCATGCAGTCGTGGCATTTGACCTTGAGGAACTTGCTGGTGGCCCAGTACTCATATTTCTCTTTACTTCTCTTGTACATTTACCATCACCCGACCAGCTGGAACTTCTTGGACCTGAAGCATTTGCTCTGATGGGCCTTCTTGCACTTTGAGCATCTCTTTCGGAGGTATATTCTCCTGGTTGGCTTCTCCCTGCCCTCGGGCTTTGGTCTCGGAAAGCCCCTGTATCCCCTCATGACCTTGCGGAAGCGCCTCTGCCCCCATTTCAACTCGGATGCGCGTTTCTTCTTGACATGCTCGACCTCGTGAACCGTGTGCTTCTTGCAGCTGGGACAGTAGGTCTTAATGCTTCTGGGCATCTTCATTTACCGCACCTTCGGAAATTCTCATTATTATGTTCTTGAAATTATCCGTACCACGATTGGCAATACGCTCCCGGTTAATCCTTGAACACTTATTAATAATTAACTGGACAAGGAACATCCTTGAAGAAACCACGCGCACGGATGTTCTTCCTCAATCCTCTGTATTTACGTCAAGCATGGTGATCTCGAAAATGAGGGATTTCCCATCAACGTGCTTGGGGTCTTCGGCTCCGTAACCCTTCTCGGGTGGCACGTCCACGACCTTGGTCTGTCCCACCCTCATGCCCTTCACCGCCTCCTGGAATCCCTGTATCACGCCGCTGGCCTCGAACTCGCTTCCCTGGTTGTGGTACCAGCCCATGTTCCCTCCTTCCGCTCCGCCTCCGTAATAGACCAGGTTGTAGTCCACCTTGGCGGGATGCTGGGCGAGGTCCGCCTTTGCCCCAGAGAAGGTCACCACCTCGTTCTTCGTTATGATGCTGTCCGATATTGCAGGGTCGCCCTTTGACGTTGCGGTGATCCTGATCTCCTGGTACATGTCGGACGCGCCGGATTTGAGCTTTACGGTCACCGCCTTGTACATCCATTCTCCTATTGGTACGTCCTCGAGCGTAGCTCCCTGGTCGAATGTCACCGTCCAGTCCGCCGGGGCGTTCGAAGTGAATACAAAGGAATCCGACAGTTCTCCCCGGTTCTTGACCAGGAGCAGGTATTGAGTTCCCACCGCGGGATCCACCTTGTGGGTGCTGTGATCGAAAGGCTTGTGCCCCCCGTCTTCGCCGGTGATGGTCTCGACCTTAAGGGTCAGACCGAAAACGCCCGTGGTATCCTCGACGGTGAAAGGATCATCGGTGTCGGAAATTAGAAAGAGATCGATTATCACATAACCCCCCACCAATGCTCCGATGACGGAGACGAGCACCACGTAGGGAAGGATTCTGGCCTTCATGGAATCGCTGTTGCGCACGGATTTTCTCAGGTCCTTTCTGATGGCTTCCTCGTCGATATCCTCGAAGATATCCCGTTTCGAACCGTGCTTCCCCTTCTTGAAACCGCTGGCTGCTCTTTTTCTTGCCATTTGAACTCCCCCGAAGCAGACCTAGATTATCCCCGTGACCTTGATCTCGAAATACAGGTCACGTCCTGCCCTCTCGTCATTGAAATCCAGAATGATGTTCTCCTGCCCCATCTCGATTATCATTCCCAGTAAGCCCTCATTGGCGAAGTTACCCAGCCTTACATTGTAGTATCTGTAATCGTACGCATCCACCAGTTCATCCATGACGGACCGCTGGGAAGTATCGTGATTCAGCACTATGACACCCCTTTCCGAGGATATGTCCACCACCTCCGAGGGCCACGGCAGACAATCGATGGAGTCTCCCACCGCGGGAAGGTGCATCATGGTAACGTTCTCTCCGGGCACGATCTGTTCTATCTCCACATCCCATTTCCACATCGGATGCGTCAGCACCATTCCGGGTATGGGCTGGTCCTGGGGAAATATCTCCTGGAATTTCTCGAAACTGACGATCTCGTAGAGGAGTATCTCCTCCCTCACCGGTATGACGAGCCTGCGCTCCTCGATGTACTCGATCCCTTCCGAGGCCGGGATCGTGAAATGGATGTCCTCGTCTATCTTAGCTCCCTTCACGTACTCGTCGAAGGTGGGCAGTTCCTCCTGTGCGGGATGATTCCCGACCAAGTACTGAATGGGCCACAGGGAGCCCTCTGGGAAGGTATTGGTCTTTGGTATCTGGCTGTCATCCCGGATATCCGCTTCCGTGGTATCGAATACTGGGCCGTTCTTGTCCCCGACATAGCCCGTATACTGCCATGCGATCTCATCACCTTCAAGGACGACGCGCACCGAGGTCGGGGCTTTTTCCTCCTCTTCGGGTCTCGTCGCTACGTAATAGATAATGGATATTATCAGTAAGACAATGGCTCCCACGATCACCCCGAGCCATATCTTGTTCTCTATCTTCATATGTACACCCGATTATATGCTCGCTCCGAGACATCAGGAAAAAGCCATATCATTCTTAAAACTTATGTCTAAAATTATCTATTCCATGCTCCCACAGATGGTACCTCCCCTGCATCCCTGACCCGGAAAGTCCTGCTGGACCCCATAAAATGAACGATCAGGATGTCGAACTTGTTCTCGAGGATGCTCGAGGACATCCGTCCCCCTCCGACCTGAATGGTCAACCACCCGTTATCCTCGAAGAACCTGTTCCGGATAGCCTGCACGGCAGGGCTCCAGAATCTCCGCTCGGGCAGCTCATCGATCTCCCGATCTACATCCGGATCACCCTCTTCCACCGCGTCCATGGGAGGAAGTGCCTGACCCGTGATAATGCCTCCGAATATCTTGCCCCGTCCCCCCATGCCTCCGGAATATCCGCTAATAATTGTAACACTGGGGACGCCTCCCTCTTCCTCCATGATGTCAGGGTGTTTCTTTTTGGCGATATCCGTGAGCCGGTATTCGTCGAATTCCTTGGGAGAATCGATTGTAACGGTGGTGAGCAGTTCCTCCAGATACTCGCGCCCCCATCCCCGGGAGCTCCATGTGGATTTCTCATCGCTACCCTCGATTATGATGTTCTTCCATCCGAAATAATACAGAAGAGAGGAGAGTATCCCCCTGGTCTGTTCGTTCTCCTGGGAGGGGACGAAGAGTGCCAGTCCCCGCAGGCTTCCCAGCCCCGCATATGCACGAAGCTGTTTTAGCATGTCATACCTTTTTCCATCGGCCGCCAGTCTGCTGCCGATCTTCTGGGATTCCTGGGTGTAGAAATCCTTCTCCCTGGATGACGAGCCTCCCTCTGTTTCCGCCTCTACCAGCACATCCCGATACTGCGTGAGCCTCTCCCCATCGTTGCCCATCCTGATCTCGATGGTGCTCATCTCACGATGGATCTCCCCCATCACCTCTCCCGAGAGCTCCTCGAATATCTTCCTGACCCTTTCGACGAATCCGAAAATGGCCTCGACTGAGCCCAGAAGCGGTTCCAATTTCACGAGGAACTTGCCATCATCGACCTCTTCGAGGGGTATGCCGTACAGTTCGGTTAGCCCCTTCATCCGGTCCTTCTTTCGGCCCAGCATCAGGGACGTTGCGATGGACAGCCTGATGTAGAGCTCGACGTCGATCTTCTGACCCACCGTGAAAAGCTTCAGGGGATTGGGAGGGATGTCCTTGGACAGCAGCCATAGGTGATCCGCAATGGTGGCCTGCAGTATCAGATATCTCAGACTCGGAGGTACATTGGAGTGACGGCATCTCATGAAGGAATGGTAATCCTCGTCCCTGCTCTCCTCCAGGCACAGGAGATATGACATTAAGGATGTGGCGGTGGGTGGGAATTCCCCTTCCTCTTCGTGGGTGCAGAAGATGAAGAAGTTGGAGCTGCTGACCTCGCGACTGTCCCTGGCGATGTGATGGTCCACGCAGAAGACGTTCTCCCCGATGCTTCCCGGTCCCTTTCCAGGGTCGCTACTGGATTGCGGCCTTATATCCACGAAGAAATGAAGCATTTCATTTTTCATATCTATGTTTGGTACCTCGATATGTGTGCAGGGAAGGGCAGTCTTCGGATCGACCTTGTAACCCATACGCCGGAGAAGTCCGTGGGCGATGAGCGAAGAGGCGAAGCCGTCCATATCATTGTGGAAGACGATTCTTGCGCAAGGGTACCTTTTCTGTGCATCACCAAGAGCATCGAGGAACCTGATGCCTTCTCTCAGTGGGTCCTCGCCATCCTTCTCCCCCTCATCCGCTCCCGTAAAAGAATCCGGTACACAACGGGTAAGCCCGGGTCGGGAAGTATCCGGGCCGTCGATGTTTGCTTCCGTCCGGTTATCATCCTTTGAAAGGGATCTGTCGGGCTCATTCTGATAACTCATTTCATCATCACTTCGAACCATCGTGCTCGTCGGGTAACTACCCGCCCTTCGTTATCGCCACCGACGCGCTGGCCCCTATCCTGGTGGCCCCCGCTGCCACCATGGCCTTTGCGGTTTGCCGGTCCCGGATGCCGCCGGCGGCCTTGATCCCCATCTCCGGCCCCACCGTCTTTCTCATGAGCGCTATATCCTCCACGGTGGCCCCACCGGGTCCGAAGCCGGTGGAGGTCTTGACGAAATCAGCTCCGGCCATCTTCGCAAGAAGGCAGCCGCGAACCTTCTCCTCGTCAGTGAGCAAGGCATTCTCCAGTATAACCTTCACGATCGCTCCGCCCCGGGCTGCCTCGACAACAGCCTCCATATCCCTTCTCACCAGATCGTCGTTCCCGGATTTCAGGGCGCCGACGTTGATGACCATGTCTATCTCGGTGGCCCCGTTGGCGATGGCATCCCTTGTCTCCATGGCCTTGGAGGTCGGAGTGGTCGCCCCCAGGGGGAAGCCCACCACCGTGGTGATGCCGACGTGGGTTCCCTTCAGTTCCTCCGCCGCGAGCGCCACATAGGCCGGATTGATGCAGACCGTCGCGAATCCGTATTCCCTGGCCTCCGAGCACAATTTTCTGACCTGGTCCTCCGTGGCATCCGGTTTTAGAATAGTATGATCGATGAGCTTTCCTATCCCCGGATCGGGGGCAATGACGCCCAGCGAGGCTCCTATGCGATCCGCCCCCGCCTCGACGATGTTGCGCACAGCCTCTGAGCTGAGATTCACGCAGAGGCCGCAGCCTATGCACTCGTCCAGGCTCCTGGGACACTTCTCCATGGCCTCCTTTACTGCAGGCAGGTCCGAAAGGCTCCGATCATCACTGAGAAGGGCAATTCCCACGGCCATGAGCTTCTTCTCCAGCTCGCCGATGACCGTCCTGGCGCAAGCGGGGGTGCGCTCTCCCGTGTACCGGGAAAAGAGGGCATCGCCGGATATAACGTTCTTTCCCGCGATCAGAGCCTCGCATATAAGCCGCTCCGCTGGCGTCACGGGAGAGAAATTGGCGATCCTGGAACCGGATGCATAATCCAGGTCGGGAAGGTATATGCTGTCCGTGCCACCCAGGACCGAGGAGATGGCGGCGGGCCCGCCTATATCTGCCTCGTCCATTATCTTCATGTCTCCCAGGGACTCCCGCAGCCGATGTGGTCCGAGCTCTCCTGAAGCCCACTTAGAGATTATTATGGCCAGAACGGTCTTGCCCTCTGCGATCGCGCCGATCTCCCTGCACAGGGAATCCGGCGGAAGCTTTCCGCTGAGCACTATCACAAGGGCATTGGAGCAGTTCGGAGCGATCCCCTTGCCGGGGGGACCGGCACCGTCCTGGTCTTTGGGGGTGATCCCCCTTATCCTTTCGAGAACCTCTCTCGTGATCCTCTCGACAACCTCTATCTCGTCCATGATATCACGCGATCTCGGGACGGATGGGCATGAGCTCTCGCTCAAATTGATGCCACCTCCAGGTCCCCTTCCCTATGCTTAAGGGCCGCCGAAGGGTCTGCTCCCCGTCGGCGGATCGATGTCTGACCCCCGCAAGGGGATCATTTTCGCTTCTTGTCGAGCTTCGGGAGAGAGGGGAGGATGAACTCCACCTCTTCGTGTGGCCTCGGTATTACGTGAACCGAGACGAGTTCTCCCACCCTGGAAGCAGCAGCCGCTCCGGCGTCCACTGCAGCCTTCACCGCACCCACCTCGCCCCTAACCATTACGGTGACGTATCCTCCACCCACGAACTCCTTTCCGATTAGATGCACCTTAGCGGCCTTTACCATGGCATCGGCAGCCTCGATGGCACCTATCTCGCCCTTTGTTTCTATCATACCCAATGCAATTTCCATTTTATTTCCTCCTTTCATATCTATTCATTATTATTGTCATGTTAATAGCATTATGCCGGTCCGATCATCTCCCCCTGCCTCTGTTCCCGTTCTCATCCAGATAATCGGCATGATACTCGTCTATATAGCCCACGATGGCATCGTCGAGAGGGATCAGTCCCCTGTACGGGAAAGCAGCCTCCTTCTTCGTGACGACGAAGACGAGATCCCCTCTGCCCGAGGTTCCCAGGGCATCGCCCGCCGCGACAAGTCGCCCCCTGGGCGACAGGTCGTCAGAAAGGGGTTGTACAAGCAGTAACTTTATCCCATCGAGGGTGTTCACCTTCTGGGTCGATACCACCGTTCCCATTACCTTTGCGATGTACATGTTCCCTACCTGTGATCGTGATACGGTTCCTACGGCAATGCCTTCATAGTCTATTTATTTAGCGGTATCCGCTCCTGTGGTTCCAACAAGATATCTTGTCCTGTTCATTTCCTCGAAAGGAACCTGCTCTCCACAGCCATTATCTTGTTCACCCTTCTTTGGTGCCTTCCACCGGCGAACTCGGTCTTTAGGAACTTGCTGCACATCTCCCGTGCCAACCCCTTTCCCAGGACGCGCCCCCCCAGCACCAGCACGTTGGCGTCGTTGTGCTCCCTGGCGTTGTTCACGCTGAAGAGCTCCCAGCACAGTGCCGCTCTTATCCCCGGGACCTTGTTCGCCACCATTGCGCTGGCAACCCCCACCCCGTCGATCATTATTCCCACAGTCCCCTCGTTCTCCGCCACCGCGTCGGCCACGAGAAAGGCGATGTCCGGATAATCCACGGGATCGGGAGAAGGACAGCCGAAATCCACCACCTCGTAGCCCAATGACCTCACGTATTCCTTCAGGTCCTCCTTCATCTCGTAACCACCGTGATCGGAGCCCATCATAACCTTCTGTATCCTTCGCGCCATCAGACCGCCTCCACTATCCTTCGAAAGCTCCCCGTCGAGAGCGATGCTCCTCCCACCAGGAAACCATCGATGTCCCGCTCCTTGATGAGCGAGCCTGCATTATCGGGTGTAACGCTCCCACCGTAGAGTATCTTGATACTTTTAGCGGTGGAATAATCGTATATCTGGGTCAGCATCTCGCGGATGAACGAATGGATGGATTGAGCCTGATCGGGAGTGGCGGTCCTCCCCGTACCTATGGCCCATACCGGCTCGTAAGCGACCACCAGGCCTTTGGCAGTATTGGGTGTGGTTCCCAGCAGACCGAGCTTGAGCTGGTTCCTCACGACGCGGAAGGTGGCGCTGCTCTCCCTCTGCTGAAGCGTCTCCCCCACACAGAGTATAGGTATTATACCGTATCCCAGGGCCGACCGGACCTTCAGGTTGATATCTCCGTCCTTCTCCCCGAAGATATGCCTTCTCTCGGAATGGCCCAGGATCACGAAATGACAGCCAGCGTCTCTAAGCATGGGTGGGGATATCTCGCCGGTGAAGGCCCCCTTCGGCTCATGGTGCATGTTCTGGGCCCCGATGCGTATCCCGGTGCCGACCAATGCCTTGGAGAGGATCGGAGCGATATATATGGGGGAGCAGACCAGCACTTCCCGATCGCCGATATCGAAACCGCGCATCCCCCGGGCGAACTCCCTGGCCTCTTCCATGGTCATGTTCATCTTCCAGTTGGCCGCGATTATCCTTTTCGAGTTGAGTCCCATGCTGTAATTATGACGCGGGCCGTCGCTATCCTCGAGAGCCGAATCTTCGTTCCCGCTGAGCTCGACATTCCTCCCGGAGAGGGCATCCCGGACCATTCGCTCTATCATCTTTCTCAGCTGATCTTCATCCATTCGACGAACCCCCTTCTGCGCTCATGTGATCGAATCTTCTCAGCTCCCCGTCGCATTCGATGTAATCCACGACACCCACTATAACAGTATTGACGGCGGGGCGGTCGCCCCTTGGCGTCAGCTCCTTCACCCCCGACATGACCAGGGCAGAGGAGCCGCCCTCGAATACCATCAGAACGTAGTCGCCCACGCCTGCCTGAGCACAGTCCAGGGCGAGTATGGTATCCCCCTTCATCCTTCCGTGGGTGTCAACCTGTTTGACGGCCAGTATCTTGAACCCCTCGTAATCCGGCAGCTTGCAGCTGGCCACGAGGTTTCCAACGACCCTGCACAGCAGCATTATGTTCACTTCCCGCAGTCATCGCCTATCGATCCATCCTTCCTGATCGAACGATCTATCGCTTCTTCAGTGAAGGAAGTATGTGTTCCACGTCTCCGTGCGGCCTGGGAATCACGTGAACCGACACCAGCTCGCCCACCCTCGCAGCTGCGGCTCCGCCGGCATCCACCGCCGCCTTAACAGCTCCGACCTCGCCCCTTACCATGACCGTTACGAAACCTCCACCTACGAATTCCTTACCGATCAGATGCACATTTGCTGCCTTCACCATTGCGTCGGCCGCCTCGATCGCACCGATCTCGCCTTTCGTTTCTATCATTCCAAGTGCTATTTCCATATTTTTCCGCCTCGTTTTTCATTTTTTTTCAATAATCCTACATGAGCGTTCTAAGCAGTTCCGGGTGCGGGGAGGGTATGACCACCGATCCCAGGAGAAGCCCCTCCTCCCTGATGGCCTCCAGACCTCCCTCTATGGCCGAGCGGACGTCCGCCACCTCCCCGGTGATGATGACGAAGGCCTTTCCCCCAAGGGCACGGGCCATTCGTATCTCCACGAGATCGACGTCTGCTTTCTTCACGGCCTGGTCAGCCGCAACAACCGCTGACACCGACGAGTATGCATCTATGACCCCGATGGCTCCCAGCTCCCTTATATCGCCGGTCCCGGTGATGGCGGGGAACACCTTCCGGTGTACCTGGGGAATAACGTTGACGTCGATAAGGAAACCGTCCGATATCTTCTCTCCCTCGCCGATGGAGTTCTTGACCGCGGCGACCTCGCCTCTTATTATGATCAGGTATTTACCGGGACATACGGGGGACGAGAACACGAGCTGCACTTCCGATGCCTTCAACAGGACATCGATCACCTCGACTCCCTTGGCGATGCTGTTGAATTCCATCAGGCCAATGGCTTCGGTCATCCTTCCTCACTCCCTATGATCATGCTATCACCCACTTCCTTGACGATGCCGTCCATGCTGGCGTGGTATCTTGCTCCCAGGGCTCCCTCGGGTATGTCAGCTACGAGCTGCCCCCTCTTGACGTGCTCCCCGAGCCTCACAACGGGTATCGCAGGCGCCCCTATGTGCTGCTTGAGGGGAATGGATACCTCCTCCACCTCAACCCTTTCCTTTTCCATGGGTGCCGGTACGTCGTAACGCCTGAGGTCCAGCCTGGCCATCAGTCTGGAAAGGGGTATCTTGCGGAATTCCCGATACTCGCCCGGTACCGGTTCTGCCGTATGATGGGGATTTTTCAGACCGGCCGCTCCAAGCTCCCTTTTGATTTTCCCCATCATACCGCAGGGATCGAGGCCCATGGGACAGCCGTAATGTGTACACAGGCCGCATTCCACGCAGAGGAAGGCAGTGGTGAGGTGCTCCGGCCTGCTCATGATGCCGTAGGCGATCCCCTTCATCACCTTGTCCGGGCATACGAACTTGCCCAGGTTCCGTCTGGGACAAACGTCTGTGCACATCTGGCATTGTATGCAGGCGGCTATGGTGTAACGGACGTTGACCGTGGGAGGTCTTCGTTTCGATCGGATCACGTAATGGTCCCGGGGAAGGACTATTAGGCCGGAGGTGGTCTTCGTAACCGGCTCGGAGAGGCCGGACAGCAGCCTTCCCATCATAGGCCCCCCGGATATCACTAGGCAGCCCTCCTCCGTGGCTCCTCCCGCCATCTCCAATGCCTTTCCGACAGATGTTCCGATGGGGAGCAGCAGGGTCTTCGGGCTTTGAACCGCTCCGGTGACGGTCACCCATCTCTCCGTGACCGGCTCCCCCCTCATTGCCCCGGCAATTTGAGCGAGGGTTCCCACGTTGTCGACCACCGCACCCACATGCAGCGGCAGGCCGCCCTCGGGAACCACACTTCGGATCGCCTCGTAGACCAGCACCTGCTCGTCCCCGGCCGGGTAGAAATTTTCCAGAAGCAAGAGTTCTATCCGTTCGTTCCCCTCCGGTTCCAGTACTCTTTCCAGGGCCTCTGTGGCTCCGACATACTTTTTCTTGAGAGCGATTATTCCCGTACTCGCTCCCGTGATCTCCATTGCGGTGCGGAGCCCATGGACGACGTTTTCCGGATCTCGCTCCATCAGCTGCCGATCGCCCCGGAGCAGGGGCTCGCATTCCGCCCCGTTTGCGATGACGCAGTCCACGTCCGCATCCAGCTTGACGTGGGTGGGAAATCCCGCTCCCCCCGCCCCGATCACGCCAGCATCCCTAATGGCCTCCAGTTTCTCCATGGTCAATATTTCGCACCTCTTTCTGAATTGGGGGGATCCCACCTCAACTAGTTCTCACACGATCCTCAGGGAATCTTTCAGCGTGCATCGTCTGAGCCTGGCGAAGTCCCTGGCTCTGGTAACACCCTCCCCGGTGGGACCTGCGATGGTAAGGGAGCAGTAGCCTTCCCCCCCCATTCCCAGCCCGGCGTACGATGGAGCGTTCTTCACGAATATCGTGGTCTCTATGAGCCTTCCGACCTTCGTCATGTTGACCACGTTCTCCGAGTGCATGCAGGCGGTGTGACGGAAGCCGTGCTCGGCTCGAAGGCCCCACTCGAGAGCCTGGTCGAGGCTGTCCACCCTGACGATGGGCAGCACGGGCATCAACATCTCTCCGAGAACGAAGGGATGGTCATGGGGGACCTCGGCGATCACGAGCCTGGCGTCGAAAGCACCGCCCACCCCTATATTTCCCAGTATCTTTCCCGCGTCCTGTCCCACCCATTTCGTGTTTACCATGGGCAGCTCGCCGGTGGGATCATTGAAGACAAGCTTTACGATTGCATCGATCTGCTTCCCCTTGACCTCCACTGCACCGTGTTTCTTCATCTCGCTCTTCAGAGCGTCGGTCACCTCGCGGAAGGCAAAGACCTCCTTCTCCGCGATGCAGAGCATGTTGTTATCGAAGCTGGCACCGTCCACGATATCCCTTGCGGCCCTGGCTATATCTGCGGTGTCGTCCACGAAAACCGGAGGATTTCCAGGTCCGGCAGCTATGCATTTCTTTCCTCTCGAAAGGCCGTATTTGACTACACCCTCGCCTCCGGTCACCACCAGCATCCGTATCTTCGGATGGTTCATGAGCTCCTGGCTCGTCTTGATGGTGGGTTCGTGAACACTGCATATGAGATTCTCCGGGCCGCCTGCGGATATAATGGCCCGGTTCAGGAGCTTGATTGTCTCGAGGCTCACCTTCTTGGCCCTGGGATGAGGGTTGAAAACCACCGCGTTTCCCGCAGCTATCATGCCAATGGTATTGCATGTGATCGTGGCAGTGGGATTCGTCGTCGGAGTGACACCCCCAATAACTCCGAAGGGGCCCATCTCATACAGGACGAGACCGTCATCCCCCGTCTGCGCCTCGCAGATCAGGTCCTCGCAGCCGGGCGTCTTTTTAGCGGCCAGGAGGTTCTTGTTAATCTTGTCCCGGTATTTTCCCAGTCCGGTCTCGTCAACGGCAAGCCTGGCCAGGGGATCCGCGTTCTGCAGGATGGCCTTTCTCATTGCATCGATGAGCTCCTGGCGTTTCTCGAGGCTAAGGTCCATCAGCCGCTCCCGGGCTTTCTCCGCCTTCCTGACGCATTCATCTATGGTGTTATATATCCCCGTGGCCGATCCGCCCAGGGGTCCACCCATGGTCGGTTTTCCGTACTTCATTTCCATCTCCACGCGGCGGGCGATATCATCCACCATCCTCGAGATATGGCTCTCTTTCAGCTCCATTCACATGTCCCCCTTGTTCACCTTTTCGAGTACGTCAGCTTCCCTTCGACATCCACGAAATCCACTATGGCCATTATGGTGCAGTCCGAAGGTTTGTTCTCCGTGATATCCGTCATCCTGCCGGAACTGCCCTGGACGATGAGCACCAGCTCCCCCTGACCCGCCCCCACGGCGTCTATGGCCACCATGGGTTCGCCGTAAGTTTTCTGATCCACGAAATCCACGGGCTGGACGATGAGCAGCTTGAAACTCTTGATGTTCTTGTCCTTTACTGTGGATACAACGTTACCGATGACGCGGCATAATTTCATGTTATCTTCTCCGGTTTTGATAGCGTTCTATATATTTATTGCAACTATTTTCATTCGATCCTATTTATCCTGATCCCGATCTCCTTGGCCTTGTCCCGTGCGAGCGGCGTGATAACCGTTCTCGGCCCCACATTGATGTCCCACATGTTTGCTTTCTGGAAATCCTTCACGGTCTCCTCCGTTACCACCTTTCCCTGAAATCTGTCAATGCGTGTCGTCACATCGGTGTAAAGGGCCGAAAGAGGTATGATGCGTATGCCGAGGCCGGATATTCTCTTTCTGAGGGACTCGGCCGTAATCTTCATCTCCGGTGCCGCGATACCCTTCCTTGGGGGTCCGATGCTCTCCTCGGCCAGAGCAACGCTCACCCCCGACTGCACCGCCCGGACCGCCAGTTGAACATAGGGATTCTCGTCATCCAGTTCTGCAATGCGTTTCGCCAGGGAGAAGCCCGGCGCAGGATATATTACGAGAGAATATGTATCCAGGTCCATTATCATCATTGGCAGTTTTGTCTCGTCAGCAAGTTTAATATTCCCCCACGGCACAAGCCCTTCCGTTCGGCATATGCTCATGACCGGCTCTGCCATCAGGAGTGTAACGGGGATGCCGTTCTCGTCCAGTTCCCTCAATCCGTAGATCGCCTGTTCGATGAGTGGGTCTGCGCGGTTCAGGATGCACAGCACGGCCCCCGCCATGCCTTTTCTGCTTGGCCTGGAGACAGAAGCTTCGACATATTTTCTGACCTGCCTGTGGACCATCTCTTCTATATCGCGAGGCTCCATTGGCACACCAGCATCCCTGGGGGTAACAGATCACCATTCCTTTCCTGCCAATCCCTCGATGGCCTTGGACGCGGCCTCCGCCGCCGCCTGAACGTCGGCCTCCCACCCGCTTATGTAAAGCCTTCCGAACTGTCCAGCGGCCCTTATTCCTATAATGTTAATGTCAGCCGCCTTCTCGGCCTCGTTCGCCGCGAAGGTGATATATCCCGCTGGCTGGGTTTCCAATATGAAAAGGGAATGATCGTGGAGTATCATCATACCCCGCCAGCTCCTGTTCAGGATCATGGATTGGTAATCGTCGATCTTCTTTATGATCTGGTTCGTTACTACCTTTGGTTTTAACCGGTCCTCCTCCTTCAGATCCAGAGCGTCGAGGATAGCCTTGCCTGCCGTAAGTACCTCTGCCTGGGATTCATGATGAATCTCCAGCATTCCAAATGACCTCTCCACAATCAATTCTGCAGGTCGGACATTTGTGGACTTCAAGGCGATATCGGTTACCCTGTTGATAGGCATTCCCGGTGCGGTCTCGATGTATATCGATGCCATTCCCGAAACTGGCATATATCCCTTTGCCACGGTTGCCTGATAAGCCGCAAACTGGGGCTGCATCTGGTTGAGGAAAACATAGCATCTCAGAGTTATTTCCTGGCTCAAATCACATCACCCTATTATCGAACTTTTTACCTATGAAATACGGTCCCAAGGCGAAAGCTATCCTCACCTTCATATATATCCTTTTTCATTATCTCGGAAATATATATAAAACCAACTTTTAGCGTGAAGAAGGGAATGGAGTGATCGTCTTCGTAAGTAAATACGTACCAGAATGGGACGGATTTACTCGTGAAGGGGATCATTATGATATAATATTGTCCTAATTTTCGCGAATATTTATTTAGGTTTGGGATAATCATATGATCAATTCTGCCAAATCCAGGAGTTGAGATAGAATATGCACCGGACAAGAAAGGCACTAATTCCCGTGACCATCATGTTGATTTTTATCAGTTTATTTCCTGCTATAGAGGGTGACGGGGAGAGTTCCACGTACGAGCTGGACTTTCCCGAGATCAAGGTTACCAAGGAACGCATCACCACCTGGCTGGGTGAAGGGGATTTCATAGGTATCCGGAATCAGGACCGGGATGCCATGATCGGGGTCCTCTTCGGAACCCAGGAAAATCCCAATTACATTTACATCATATCCGTTTGGACGCGCTACCTGGGTGTGGGAGACGTGTACGATGAGGATGGAAAACTACTGAAAAAGGGTCATCCCATACCTGTTAGGACCATGTTCGCCCAGCGCTTCGGCAACATATTCGAATTCGATGATACCGATGGCGACGGTATCTTCGACAGTCGTAAAAAGGCGGGTTCGTCCGATGAGAATGAAGCAAGGGAACCGGTATTCAAGAGGGCTTCTCTTTACACCTCATGGACGCCCTCGGAGGTCTCGAAGAAAGAAACGGGTGCAGGCACGAAGGAATGGTCTTTCTCGCTCACTGCCACGAGTATCAAGTACAGGAAACCTTTTGGTGTTATGCAGGTGGATCGGGACCGGAGCCTGGATGAGGTGAGCCTTACTTTCCATCTGTACGTTGATGTGGAGAACGAATCCTACGGCAGCGTTCCGTTCTTCAAGATAGGGGTTGCCAAGACGGGTGCAAACGAATATGACGTCCGATCATCCGAGCTGATAGAGGATCGGACGTATTCCGGGACCAAGGTTGATGCAAGGTTCAAGTATGACCATGCCATAACGGGATGGGACCTCTCGTCCGGGAACACCTCCCATTCGCTCATGATGAGCACCAGGATACTCTTTGCAAATGCCGTATCCTCCGAGGAAGGTCCGTGGTTGAAAAACGATCATGAGGAGTTGTTATCAGGCGTCAAGGCAGGGGGTTGTGCCTCTTTTGAGGATGCTACGGGTTCGTGCGAGCTCTCCATGGACAGTTCCGGCGAAGAAACAGGTGGAGCGGACGAAGGCGGGGATATCCCCCGGGATGAGAACGAGAAGCCGCGGATCATCAAGAAGAACAAACTCGATTTCAGGGATAACTGGCAGAACGTGGGAGGCCTGAGCTGGGTCTCGGATTGCACGGTGGACGGCGAGGTCGAGGACATGTCCTTCCAGGTGTATGGGGGAATGAGATTCACAAAGACCATCGCTGGAAAGGGGACCATGAGGGGATTCTGGGTCATAGGGGGTTTCTCCTATCCAGGTGGTTCGGATATTTATCACGATCCCGAGTTTGCCACGAAAGCCATCAACCTCAGGAGCAACAGGGAGGATGGTAGCGACGACGGCGGGGCGGAAGATGAAGTGTCCTCCGGTGGAAATCCCTGGGTGAAGGTGAGCATCGTTGTCCTTCTTCTCATCGTGATAGTGGGAGCGGTATATTTCATATCGAGATCCATGAAGAAAAAGAAGGAGGGACCGAAGGAGAAGGTTCCGGACGAGGGGAGTTGGGAATACTGATGCCCTACCCGCAAGGTTGGCCGTTGCGAACCGGTTTTCGATTATTCGTTCGAGACTTCTGGAAATGCTACTGTCAGAAAGCCCTACACATTTGACTGATGCGGGCTAGTTGACTCACACGATTATGAGCATAAAACCTCCTCGAAGATACCAATAGTTTTTTATCTATTGGTGCATTTCTATTTTTAAATACCGTATGGTGACTCACGCCTCTGATGCGGGAGGTAATGAAGTCCCGGTTGACGGAGAGGGATGTTGCTCAAAGGCCATGATTAATCGGTATTGTTCTAGGACTGTTCTGTAGAGTCGAGGGGATATGAAATGGAAGTGAACGATGTCCAAGAGAAGCGCGAGGAGCCGTTGGACGGACAAGAAGATGATGATGAGAAGGGGGTTGATGGGGATAACGGGGGTAATGATGATGAGAAGGTGGAGGATACCCTCGATGACGTGAAATTCGGGGAAGAGCAAAAGGAGGGAGAAAGGGTTCGCGAGGTCATAAATGCCCTCCTGGAGGATATCGGGAGCGGCGAACAGGAAACCAAGAATACCTCTGCAGATATAGGGGATGGAAATACATTGGTGGTGCATCTCCCCCCGGATTCGCCCGAACAACCTCCCCGCAAGCGGGCAAGGTCATCCTATTCCATGACCCACATATCCCGACGGGACAACCTGATACCCGAAGTTGTGCCTTTCTATGTCAAGGACCGGATACGGAGAGATATCGGTGGCTATGACCGTTTCGACCTCGTAATTCCCTTTGCGGGTTTCGATTTTTCAAGGCCGGAATATGATGAAGATGAATATGAGGATTATTACAATGAGGCCATCGCCCTGGGCGAAAGCTGTACCGATGCGGCGCCTGAAACGGAGGCCACAGGAGAAGTAAGATGGGACGAGGACGCTGTCCCTGAATCATTGGATTTATCGGATGAGAGTGAAGGTGCGGGTGAAGGTGAAGAAGAGGAATTGGACGATGAGATAAAAGAGGGGATAACAGAGGAGATGGAAGAGGAAGAACCCGAAGAGGAGGGCGAGGATGAAGAAGAAATACTCCCATTCCTTTCCGCCATAATCGAAAGGGCTCCCGAGGTGGCCGAAGAGGAGTTTGATGAAGAAGAGATGGAAGAGAGCGAAGAGGAAGAACCTAAGGAGGCCGCGGAGAAACTTGAGGGGAGATTATCCCTCGATGAGATACTGGAAAGCATGCTGGAGGGTGTCGGAGGCCCGGAATCGGAAAACGAAACCGAGCACATGAAATCTTTCGAGGAGGTTCGACGGGAGACCGAGGCAAGTCATGATGTCTCCATCGATCATGGTGACATACATACGAACAAGTGCCGAAGCTGCGGGAAGTCCTTCTGTCATGATTGTGCAAATCAGGTCAAGTCCATGAAAGGATACGGCAACCTTTCCGAATCCATGTTCAATGATTATTTCGAACCGCTTTGCCTGGATTGCTGGGAGATATTCAAGAACAGGTTGAACGAGGCCAAGAGCGAAGAGGGGCGTATGGCCAAGGTCCAGAAAGTGGAGGAGCCGACGCGGCTCGATGAGTCCGTTATCGAGAGGGGATGGAAGCGAAGGGGTGAAGATGTCCGGATGGAGGAAAAGCACAGAAGGCGAAAGCCCAAGGGCATAGATGAGAGGCTGAGAGAGAGGATAGAGCTACTGAGGAAGATCCGGGGGCTGCGATGGAAGGTGAAGCGGCCCGAAGAGGAGAAAAAGGAGATAATAGAGGAGATGGCGCAGGACAGGTATCGGGAAGAGGATACGAGTGAACAGAAAAGGAGAGAACTGTTGCGCACGAGGACCCAGGTATCGAGGAAGGAGGTGTCGAGGAAGGAGGTGTCGAGGAAGGAAGTGTCGAGGAAAGAGGTGTCGACCAGGGAGGTCCGTGAGAAGGAAAAGTATCCCATGGAGGAGGAGGATTACGATCTTCCCGAGCAGACGGGTCCGGAGTCCAGGATACAGAATTCGGTGGGTATGAAGTTCAAGCTGATACCTGCTGGCGAGTTTCTCATGGGGAGCGACAGGTGGGAGGAAACCCAACCCGTGCACAGGGTTAATATACAGAGACCGTTCTACATCACGATATTTCCCGTGACCCAGGGGGAGTGGAGCAAGGTGATGGGCATCAATCCCGGTTATCCCAAGGGCGAGCATCTACCGGTGGTGAACGTTTCCTGGAACGACTGCAAGAACTTTATCGAGAAGCTAAATGAAAAGGAAGGGGTGTACAAATACAGGATGCCGTCGGAGACCGAATGGGAGTATGCCGCCCGCGCCGGGAGCACCGGGAGGTTCTACTTCGGTGATGACGCAAGCCTTCTTCCCCTGTACGGCTGGTTCGGGGAGGACTGGGATGCGGGACAGCTTCACCCGGTTGGTCTCAAGAAGCCAAACGAGTGGGGTCTCTATGACATTCACGGCAACGTCTGGGAATGGTGTGCGGACAAGTGGCATGACAATTACATCGGTGCGCCCAGGGATGGCAAGGCGTGGCTAACCGGCGCAAACAAACATCGGGTGAGGCGCGGTGGTACGTGGGCCAATATACCCGATCAGGCAGAGACGGCCTACCGCAACAGGAACGCACCCACGTACAGTTAGGTATTGTCCTTAGTTAAACCGCGAAACTATATCTTAAAAAATCTCTCCAT
>CAYRFL010000049.1:0-28347 GCA_964423515.1 uncultured archaeon | reverse complement strand
ATCTGGCAAGTGATCGAGCTGTACGAACACGTCAGGAGAAACATATCATATGTAAGTGATCCACGAACGGTTCACAATTACTGGGCCACTCCGAATGAAACCCTGTCTGTCGGCGGCGGCGATTGCGAGGATCAGGCGATGTTGTTGGGTTCGATGGTCACTGCCATTGGAGGTTCGTGTCGAATCTACATCACGGGCGAGCACGCATTTTGCGGAGTGTATATTGGCTCAGATGAACAATCGGTCGAGAACCTGACGAATGCACTTCATCAATACTATGGCACACCCCTGCACCCCTTCCTCATCGAGGATGAATTCGGTTACTGGGCAGTTGCCGATCCCACCGGTTCGCTATATTTCAGTGGATGCTCTTCGGATGGCTTTCCTCTATTGGAGCTGGATGAGGATGAGAACATACCGTATGTGTGGGGGCTCGGTGATGATAATGTACTATGGAGCATCGATTTAGGTAGTGGGTGAGGAATGCCCAAATCCATGGAGATATCGTCAATGCGAGGACACCGGCAGCGATTATAAGTAATGTAACCATTTACATAATCGACTTTCCGAGGATGAACATCTCTTCCCGGGAACATATATGGAGCATCCATCAAAACCCTTTCCATCACATCTCAAACCCACGTTCCCAACAGGAACGCCAGCAGCGCCAGCAGCATGGCGAACTTCAGCAGATGCTGGCTCTTCTCGGCATCCCTTCTCGACAGCACGATGCAGTAGATGACCATCGCGTCGGTGATACCTATCAGCACGGGATATCCGTACCCGGAGAACATCTCCAGGGGATAGTACGGCAGGGGAGACACCGCAACGTTCACCGCCAGCACCGCTGCGGCGATCCCCAGCGTCGCCTTCACTCCCACCTTTCGGGGCAGCGTCGCACGGTCCGTATCCCCCTCCATGTCCTCCACGTCCTTTATCATCTCCCGGGCGATGTTGATGAGACTCCCCAGGAGCGCCAGGAACAGAAGTACGCGCCATCTTCCTATTGCGGCAGCAGCCCCGAGGAACACACATCCCACCAGGGAGCCGATGACGACATTGCCCACCCCGGGATACCGTTTCAGGAACAGCTCGTACATTACGAGTAAAAGCTCCCCTCCCAGCGCAAATAAGAAGCAGAGGGGATTGATGAGGGCTGCCAGGAACAGGGCTGCCGCATAGAATGCCAGGGCCCACAGAAGGACGAAGCGCCTGGTGAAAATACCGCGGGGGATGGCGCGTTTGGGATGCGTTTTTCGGTCGATCTCGGCATCGGAGACGTCGTTGAGCATGTTGCCTCCGGCCATCAGGAAGAAGGCCACCAGAGACGCGGGAACGATGTTGTGAAGCTGCTCTGAAAAATCCCCCCCGAGAGCGGCGAAGGAGCCAATGAACACTATGAGGATCCCCATCAGGCAGTTGCCGATGCGCATGGTGCGCTTGAATGCAACGAGTAGACGGAAAAAGCTGTTTGCCGGTGCAGGGCTATCGGTATTATCGGCCGGGTGCATACGTTGGTGAAACGGAGTAATGATATGTTATAGTATCCGTCTGGATGACTGCATACACGGTGTTGAGATACAACCAAAATGAGAGCGAGTGCTATTTGATCGCCCACTTGTCGTGATATTATTATTAACAGATCCTTCAAACAGTCATAAGCGGCACCGAGCCCGAGCATCTCGATGACCCCTCCGGGCTCATCTGACTTGCCGAGACGTAACTCGGCAAGTGTTGGCGGGGGAAGGCGCGAACTTCTCTTTGCATACTTGTGCAACATCTGTTGAACATTTCAATTTTCGAGCAGGTAGGGCCGAGTTTTCTTTTTTTGAATATTTTCTTTTGTGAGGCCCTGCCAGCGCAGAAAATTGCACAAAAGAAAATACTCCAGCGCAGGGCTCTGGGAGGGGGTTTGGGGACGGCCATCCCACTTTATTCAACAAGCCTGGATTTTTCCCTTATTTATAGGTCGGTGTTCCACCGACCATGTGGCCGTCGGCCACTTTATGATATTCATATTTTTTCTGTGGCGGGCTCGTATTCGCGTACTCCACCCCATCTCCTCCCCCCCGCTACCGGGATCGCACGGATCACTATCCGGGCGATGCAGTTGTGCCCGAAGGCTTATGGCCGAGGGGACAACGAGCACCGCGCTAACCGTTGTCGAATAGTAGTATTGAATAAGATACAATACATATGGGCTCCGCCGCCGTGAAAAACGAGGATCACAATTCCAGTTGCTCCGTGAGCTGCTCCTTGGTCTTCTGGGCGATCTCGTTCTCGGGATTGATCTCCAGCACCTTCTCCATGCAGGACAGCTTCTCCTCGAGGTTGCCGAGCTTCCCTAAGGCCACGCCCTTATTGAACCAGGCCTTCTCGTGCTGCGAGTCGAGACCGATGGCCTCGTCGTAGCAGGCGACGGCCTCGCGGAAGTTCTGGAGGTACCTTCCGAATATATTGCCCTTCTGGAACCATATCTCGGGATTCTCATCGAGGTCAAGGGCCTGATTGAAGTATTCCACAGCCTCGTCGGGGTCCTTCAGGAAGCGCGCGTGGATCTTTCCGAGCTCCAGCAGCACCTCCGCATTCTCCGGTTCGAGCTTCGCAGCCTTGTTGAGGGCGGAAAGAGCTTCCTCGTAATCCTCGAACTCGTTGGAGAGCAGCTTCCCCTTTTCCAGCCATGCCACTGCCAGATGCTTGTTGAGCTTTGTGAGCTCGTTGAAGCAGGACAGCGCCTCCTTGTGCCTCTCGAAATGCTCGGAGAGCATCATGGCCTTGTTGAACCACGCCTCCTGGTAGTTGGGCTCCTGCTGAATGGCCTTGTCCCAGTACTCCACGGCTTCGGGAAATTTGGAGCGCGCCTTGTATATGTTCCCGAGATAGAAATACGACTGGACCAGGTCCTCCGTTAGCTCGATGGTCTTCAGGAAACACTCCTCGGCCTCGTGGAGAATGTCGATGTTATAAAGGGCCACACCCTTGTAGAACAGGGCATCGAGCAGGTTCTCCTTCTGGTACAGGGCCGCATTGAAACACATGATGGCCTCGTCGTTCTGGTCCGTCTTGAAGAATGCGAGTCCCTTGCCCGAGAACGCCCTGTAATTGTTCTCGTTCAGCTTCAGCGCCTCGTCGAAGCACTGGATGGCCTCCTCGAACAGTTCCAGCTTCAGAAGGGCGTTGCCCTTGTTCACGTATGCCTGCTCGAATACGGGATTCAACTCCAGGGCGATCTCGAAGTCCTCCAGGGCCTTCTCGAACTCCTCCATGAAGTAGTAGACGCACCCGCGGTTGTTGTAGGTGTTGGCGTTCTCGGGATTGATCTCGACGGCTCTCTCGTAGGCCCGGATGGAATTATCATAATCCTCGAGAAGCGAGTGAACATTGGCCTTGTTGTACCAGGCTTCCTCCTTCTCCTCATCAAGGGCCAGGGAATCCTCCAGACATTCCAGGGCCTTCTCGTAGTTCCCGATCTCCTTGAGGACTGATGCCTTTCGCAGGTTGGCGAGGTACAGCTCCTCGTCCGTCGCCCTGGCGCTCTTGAGCACCAGGTTGTACGATGAGACCGCATCCCTCAACTGGTCGTTACTCCAGGCCTTATCTCCCTGATGAATATTGATGATCGTATCCTCTGCCAATGTAACCCCCCTGAATGGTTAAAAACGGGAACGGTTTACTACAACCCTTTTCCATATATTGTCTTTTCGGTAATTCTCCCCGGACCGCATTATTTGGAGCAAGGACCATATGCACGACCAGGAAATTTGTATCGAACCCAATTCGGTGTCTCCGCCCCTAATGCCTGCCATACCCGGAACAGGGCCTTCTAAAATACCGGAAAACACGCCTCACCGGTGCACCGGGTTCCCGGTTCATCCGATGATCACGTCCCCGCTCCCTCCCTCCACCTTTCCCTGCCCCCCGCAATGACCGGTGGAGTCTCCCTTCCTGGCTGCTCCCTTGCCGTTTATGAAGACCGTTCCGCTCCCCCCGGTGACCTCGAAAGTGTTGGGTCCGCAGCATGCCACGTGCATGCCCGTATCCCCGGTCCTCGCAGCCGGTCTCCCGTTCACGAAAACATCAGTGCTCCCCGTCATCACGGGTCCCCGGGTAACATGAGGACATGCGGGACAGCCATGGGAATCGCCATTGCACTTCACCGTGTCATTCAGTCTTGCAGCTTCGGGCATATCTTTCACCTTTCCTGAGTACCATCCGATCGAGGAGGGCCATTCCATTCATTATACGACCCATCCGGGTCATTCCATTCATCACCGAGACTTCAGGAAATGCATCCCGGCGCACCGTTTCCCACACCTCCCACCACGGGACCCACCGGCGCAAATGGGGGCGCGAAGCTCGGGACGGGTCCGGTCCCGAGAACGTTCTGTATCATGGTGGTCCCCTTCCACTGCTCGAACACGGCGCAGAAACCCTCGGCCAGCTTTCCGAACAGGAGGTTGGTAAGGGCATCGGGCGTTCCCGTCGACAGGTTGGAGAGCATTAGCGTGGCCAGAACATCCTTTTTCATCATGGGATCGCCCACGGAGGTACCCGAAGCAAGGGGTAAGGGGACGTTGGGCGTGGGAGGGGCGACAGGTCCCGGAAAGGAAGCAAATGCGGGATACTGAAGCGTCACCTGATACCCGGTCTGCCATGCGGTCCAGGCATTGCCGATACCCGACGCCGCAGCCAGGGCGAAGGGCGCAAAGAAGGCCGGTTTCCCCCCGACATCGATGTCGGCCGTGATCAGGGGCGCGCTCATGAGAGGCGGGCCCACCATGCAGCCGGGCAGGAGCTGGCCCACGGCAGCGTTGATGAGCACTCCTGAAATGCTCGTAGCGGACTGCCAGCGGGACCAGGACGAGCAGATGCCCCCGGAGACCGAGTCAATAAAGTCGCTCCAGCTCTTGCTTATATCGTTGCATGTATCCACAGCGATCTTCTGTGTGCCGGGACATTTGAAGAGGTTGGAAGTAACCGGTACGGCAGAATCGAACTCGGGGTAGTCCCGGTTGTACTTGAAATCGTCGTCTCCCGCATATCCGGTGGGAACCTCCACCTGCTCGGCGGTAATGAGCTGCTTGATCTGATCTGCCAGTAAGGCGGCCTGGGGTGCCGGCATTATATCACATGAAGTTTCTATATATGGACGGCCCAGGAAGGACATCTCCCGTTCGATCCGGTTCCATCCTCCCGTATCCCAATCGATCCTATTCTATCCTGACCCGGCATACTTTTCCAAATCCATCCCATCCGTCAATTCAGATTGATCTTCTTCCCCTTCACGTTCACGTTCCCACCCGCCTCGATATCCAAATTCCCTTCTGCCTTGATACTCGCATCCCCCTTGGTCTTCAGCGTTATATTTCCCTCGGATTCCACCACTACATCTCCGTCCATGCTCAGGGTGAGCCGGGTCTTTCCGGCCGTCATTTCAACTCCGGAGGGAGTATAGTCGATACGGGGCCCCTTATCGAACTCGATGGTGTATCCGGTCTTCTCAGCCGGGTTGTTGAATCTTATCACCCGCCTGTCGATGTCCGCCCGATCGTCCTTCCTGTAGGTTTTCGGATCATAGATGGTCCGGTGTTCCCCCTCGGCATATACGGGAGCGCGCTTCTCCTTGGAATGTATCGTCCCGAGTATCACGGGCATTGCGATATTGCCCCCAAGGAAAGATACCAGAACTAGGTCGTTCACGTAGGGCACCCTGACGCTGCCCGAATGATCCGTCACAATGGGAACGTTCTCCAGCTTCAGGGGTTCTCCCTCCTTCGTCGTACGACCCTTGAGCAGGACCGAACAATCGAAGTTGACCGGATCGGACTCGCTCCCGTGAAGGTTCACGGTCTCAATGACCCCGAGCTCGAGCGTGTGTTTTCGAGCCACTTCCTTCCTCGCGATCTCCTTTATCATCCCTATGAGCGAAGACATACACGCCCCTTCCTGTTAATAACGTCGATGTAGGTGAATAGCAGATTTCTACGAGGATCTCCTTACAGGACTCCAGAACTCGGCACCGCAGTCGGAACATACCCTTGCCGTGGGTGCGACCACCGCGCCGCACTTGGGACATGCGAAAGGGTCGGTCTCCAGCAGCTCACCGCATTCGGCACAATTGACCTGGGATAGCGAGGCTTTGGAAAAACAATGGGGACACCTGAGCTCGTCCCCCTGGAACTCGGTAGCGCATACGGGACATCTATCGTCGTTAATGTGAACCTCACTGCAGCAGTCGGGGCAGCGGAACCTCTTGGTCCTGAAGACTGCGGGATATTTCAGGTCGGTAAGGAGGTCGCGTCCTCCACGGGGGGGCCTTGCCTGGTCCTGCAGCTTCCGCTTGTGCCATCTTAGCACCCACCATCCGACCAAGGAGATCAGGAACAGAATGGCAATGACAACCGAATACAGCGTTTCCCTGTCCATTCCCACGCTCCTCTCGTTCTTACATTCGATCCCGCCGGAGCCGATGGCCTGAAAACACGTAATGAAAAATAATCCCACTATGTCTTCAGCTTGGCCAGGATATCCTCCAGCCTCTTTGTAGTATCCGAAATGTTCTCGGAGGTGGTCTGGGGTTGTGACGTTTGTGCGGTTTGTGGGACGGGAGCGGTTTTGGCCACAACCGCCTGGGTCTGGGCCGGGATCGGTGCGGTTTTTGCCACGGTTTGAGGTACTGCAGTTGTTGTGGGAGCAGTCCTTGCAGGTACTGGCTGGGTCGTTGGCGCGGGGGAGGTCTTCTGCACGGCACTCCCCATGGGTGCCGTAGCCACTATCACGGGACCCCTCTTCTGCTCACCCGGCCCACCGGCAGGCTGAGCTGCCGGGGTTTCGGGGGCCGGCTTGGTCGTCACTATCACGGGACCCCTCTTCTCCTCGGGCATCCCTCCGGCCGGGGGAAGTGCCTTCTGGGCCTCCGGAAGTGCAGCCGCAGTGGCCTGGGGAAGTGCAACACCGGCAACCTGTTGTGCCGGGGCAAGCTGCGCAGGGGGCACCGTGGTGGCAGCCATCTGCTGAACCTGTGGTTGGGTTCCCTGTGGAAGCGCGGCTGGCACGACGGGTGGGGCGCCGGCCATCTCCGGCTGCTGGAATGGCGCGGCGAAGGCCTCCTGACCTTGCCAGGGTTGCTCGTAACCGCCCATGTTGTTACCGTGCCCGGCATACTCGCCGTACTGGTCGTATTCACCACCATAGGCGTAAGGGTCAAATCCAGGTTGACCGTACATCTCCTGGTACATCTCCTGGCCAGGTTGACCGGCATAGGCCATCTCCATCATTGCCGCCTCGTCCTCGTCGGGATCGGGATCGTCGTCGAAACCACCCTCCTCGTTCAGGAAGGAATCCCTTTCCTCCTCGCTGAAATCGTAATCACCCTTGGCATCGTAGGCGAGCTTCTCCACGTTGTATTTTCGCCTTATCATGATCACAAGGGTCAGAAGGATCGAAAAGGAGATCAATATTATGAGGAAGATGTAAACCCAATCGGACGTCGATATGCCTACCAGACCACCCGGATCATCCGGCAATTCTGTGGGCGGCGATCCTATCACCCTGACCGCGGACACGCCCACGTCGTTATCCTGGTCCGCATCCTTCACCCCGCTTAGCTTCGCATTGAGGTTGAACAACAGGAATTCCTCGTCGGCGGCTATGTGGAACGAATAGTTGAACGTGATCGGATAGTACGAATTGCCCGCGAGTTCGGTGATGTTCTCGGAGTGGATGATCTGTTCATTAAGAGATATCTCCACCGTTATCTCCTGCCCGAACTTCCCGGAGTCGAAGAACTGGTTGCCCTTGTTGAGAACGAAGGTCCTGAACATGTGCCTGTTGGTGCTGGTCTCGTCATACTTGATGGAGTACTCCTCCATGGGGTTTCTGCCGACCAGATAGGGATTCGTGATACCGAACTCGAACTCCACCACGCGTATGTTCACAGTGGTCCTCTTGATGACATCCGCACCCACGGTGATGCCTCCGAGTATCTCGAATGTATATCCCTTTCTCTTCACGTTCTCGGGAGGTTTGAATGAGATTGGAACCTCTTTCGTCTCCTTGTACTGCAGGAACAGGTTCTTCTTACCCAGAAGCCCCCAATGCTCCCCGAATATCTCGAAGGACAGGGTAACGTCCGCATTCCCCGAGTTTCTGATTCGAAGTTTTACCGTGGTCTCCCCACGGGGTATGGCATCATAGGTCTCACCGCCTCCCATGAAATCGAAATCCAGAGTTTCCGTGACCCTCAGCCTGAACTTCTTCTCGAACGTTATGTTCCCATCGCCCGTGGACCCCATTTTCAGTATGAAATCGTACGTTCCGGCGGGAGTGTCCCCCGGAATGCCGATCTTGAACTCCGGTTCATACGTGTAACCGAAATCCACGTCGAACACGGGTTCCTCTATATACACCCAGCTGTCGTAATCGCTATCGATCTCCCAGGAGTACGTGTCCTCGATGTTCCCTATGTTCCTGAGAAGACAGCTGAAGGAAACGTTCTCCCGTATCTTCCCGCTCTTGAGGGTCGTATTGAACTCCATCTCCGCATTGTAGTCCGGCTGCACATCCACCGTGAACGTGGCCTCGGCCTGGAATTTCAGGGGTCTGTCGCTGAGAACGTCAATGGAGAAATCGTACTCTCCCACCGGCGTGGAGGGTGGTACCTTGACCTTGAACTCGATGTCCGCCTCCAGATCCTTGGGAAGACCTCCCTCTCTGATGTCGGAGGAATCCAACCACGTATCCCATTCGGTGGGAATATCGGGGGCCCGGGATACAACGAATGTACCCGAGCTGCCTATAACGTCGTCCAGATCATTCCCCTTGTTGATGATCTCGAAGTTGAACGTGACGTAACCTCCGGGTTCTCCATCCTTTTTCCTCTCCAACTCGTTGTTGACCTGTATCTCGTATATGTGTGTCACCATGGTCTGAACGAAATCACGCTCCTGCATGGATTGCGGATTCTCATGAGGTCTGACCACCAGGGTCGTTATCTGTGCATGGCCCGCATCGACGTCCTCGGGCAGATATACTATCACGGGAATAATGACGGTCCTCCACTGCTGCAGCTCCAGTATCTCCTGGTTCGGGTCCACCAGCTGCACCACCCATTCGTAATCAGAGGATTCCACCCATACGTCAAAGATATCGTCGCCGTTTCCCAGGTTCTGTATCTGGAACTCGTATAGAACGTCCTCGCCGGGCAGCCTGTATGCGGGATCCGGAGCAATTATATTGGGTCGGTGAAGCAGAAGCACGTCCACGGTGAAGGTAAGGGTGGACCGGTTGGCAGGACAGAGCATGGATTTCAGGGTAACGTCTATGGTGTACTTGGACACCGTGGCATTGTACAGGTCGCCAACGACGATCCTTACCGTCAGGGACTTGTACTTCTGATTATCAGGAGCGGGACCCGCTGCGGGAGGGATCCTTGTGAACTTTTCCGGGTACGGAATGATGTCCCAGCCGTACACGTTCGATGTTACGACCTTGTAATCATCCACCATGTTGCCGTCGTTCTGAACAGAGCAGTTGAAGGTGACGAGGTCCATAGGGTAAGCGGGTTTGACCATATCCTCATCACATACGACGCTTGGTGTGAACTGGGGTTTTCTTGTTCCCTCAGTGCAAACCGATTCTGGCATTACTTCGATCTCATTGCTGATCTGTCTTTCCTCCTGGGGAGCAGCTGCAGGAATGATAATACCCACCAGAAGTGCTGCAATGATCAATGAAAGGGCCGTTCTCATAAGTCGCTGATTCCCGGTATCGAACACGAGTTTGCCTCCTTTTACCCTCACATGTTTTTCGTTACATGTGTTTGGTATTTATCTTTTTCCACACTCGCGATTCCGCCGATATTAAAGGGATATACTTATTTAAAGTGATTGTCGAAATTGTTGTGCACGATACGTCCCATGCCTGGCCAGGTATGTTTTACATATGGATCATCATGCAGCCCGAGCGATAGGAATCCCCTTATCTTTTTCCCGGCTTGTATCGCTGTATGTCGTACCGATCCATGCGAATATATAACTATTGAAGGAGTTATGACAATTCTTGACAGCGGCGGATTCATAAAAAGCGCTGGTGCCCGCTGCGCTACGGTCAATTAAATATCGCCCTGCACCTGCCCGTATTTTTCCCTTCGGTGAAAATAAGTGCAGGTGCCGGGATTTGAACCCGAGCAGAAGGCTTGGAAGGCCTTAATCCTACCAGGCTAGATCACACCTGCACGATGCTCAGTGAATCCGTGATTTTCTATATAAATATATTTTTCTGTGGCACGGAGTTTAAAATGGAAGGGAAATTATCGACCCCCGAAATATCCATTTCCGGGTCGGCATCAGCGTTCTGACAGTCTTTCCAGGTAATCCTTTATGATGACCGTGTTCACGATGGCATCTTCCGGCTTATCCCTTTCGAGAGCTCTCTCGGCATCGAACAGGGGCTTTGCGAGCGAGCCCAGATGCTCCTCGTAATCTCCCATTGCCAGCACCTCGGAGCGGACCTTGGCATAGATATCATTGGCCTTGGAATTGAGATACCTGACAAACAGACTGTCAATGAGGTTCTCGGCATTATGAAAAAGATTTAAAGCCCGGTCGAACCTGCCGGAGCTTATCTCCCATTCCGCCTCCCTCAGGTATTTGTCCACCCGGTATATCTTGAATAGACCCTCATCCTGGATCCCCGAGAACATGTGAAGCGCCCTTCCACGGTTCTCGAGATCCTCGCCAATGGCTTCGCATTGATGATATTTTTCCATGATCTCCGGGTCCAGGGATTCCGTATCGAACTCGGTTCCGCAGGAAGGACAGGACGACGCATCCATTTCGATGGAGGCCCCGCAGTCAGGGCATTCGAACTCCTCTTCCTCTTCTTCCGGAACGGTATTCATCACGCTGATCTTGCGAAGACCCAGAGGTCCCACTACCTCCTCGCGAACGATCTTTTCCGCCCTTATCTGTTCCCGGGGCGGAGGCGGTGTAGCGACGGGGATCTCAGTTGCAGGCTCCATGTCGGGTGCCTCTCCGGGTTCGGGTTCCGGGGTTGGCACTGGCTCGGGCGCCGCTTCCTGGATGGATTCCGGTTCGACGGCGGGTTCGGGCTTGCCGGGAGCGGACTCGAATGCCAGGAAGGACGGTTTGGCTTCGGCGGCCGGTCCGGAGGTGGTGGCCGGTATCTCTTGAGCTGTCTCCGTCGCCTTCGCCGGCGCGGGAGCGGTAGAGACAGGCGCTGTCTTCACTGCCCTCTTTTCACGCTTGACGCCGAAGAGCTCATCCTCGATCTCCCTCTCACATGCAGTAATATTGGCCTGGGCAAAATCATTATCCTCGTTTATCTGAACGGCCCGCTTGAAGCATTTTATGGCGAATTTGAGATTTCCCGACTCCCTGTATGCTAGTCCCATGTTGTTCCATGCCTTGTCGAACTGGGGATAAGCGGATACGGCGGCTACATAGCATTTTATTGCTGTTGGATAATCCTGTTTCATGAAGGAATCGTCACCCTTCTTCTTGAATGATTCCGCCTTGGGCGGGACCGCTGTCATTTCTTCGTCCTCCTGACAATCAAATGTGGTAAATGTCCGCATATTACCGTACCGGAACACGGGATTACTAGGACATCTCGATATATCTTTTCTCATTCGACTTATATCTTTTCCCGATTTTGGCGCTCCTGCGTACGGAATAAATGTCTATTGTCCCTGGCGCAACAGTATCTGAACGTCCCCGAAGTCCCTTACGAGGTTATATCGGGCGTATATGTATTCCCGGAAATATTCCCGCCGTGCAAAGAATACCTCTTCAATGTTGACATCCACGACGATAAGACCCACATCCTTTGTATCCATGTGATCGATAAGTTCCGGAACGGTGGGATATCCATAGTTCGCAAGGCCGGCCTCATCGGCCCCCACGAATTCTCCGTACACCAGCGGATGGGTGATGTTCATAACGATCCTTCTTCCCGACTGGAAAGCATATACCGGCCATGCCAGTATTTCATCGTCGGGTTCCGTTACCGCCTCGATATAAGAAGATATCTCACGAATGCGATCCGGCGACGGATGCTGATCCTCCCTGCTCATGTATATGTTGTACGGGTCGACCCCATACATGAAAACGGGAATGAACAGGGCAAGCGTCAGTAGACATAATATATAAGAACGATTCTGCTTCGTTATCAACCGCATGGCAGGGCAGAATGATGATCCCGCACGCACTGGCGGTTTGGCCATGTGATCGATGATCCCGGGTTCTCGTTTCGACGAGAATGATGTCGCCAGGGCGAGAGATGTGAAGATGATCAGGCCGGGGGTCATCTCGTAGAAGTATATGGGCATCCACCACCAGCGAAGGAAGTAGAAAAGGAAGGGTATTCCAACCAGGAAAACGGGTAGAAGGTACTGCAGCTGGCGTGAGAAAGAATGATCATTGATATTTACCAAAGCGTCGATCCGACGCAGGGATATGATCTTCGAGCCAACTATGAATGATGTGAGCAGCGTCATAATCAGCATACATGCACCATATAACATGTTCTCCAGGCTCGATTCCTCCACCCAACCTCGAAAGAGAAAGGATGATGACAGGGAGAGCAATATTCCGATTACGAGGACGAATAGGTAGGCTCGCGATTGGGAAAAATGTTTTTTTAAGCAATTGGTCAGATGCAATGATCGGGATATGAAATATACCTTTCCCAGGATGAGAAATGCCGATACTAGAGTCGCAGCAAGGAGGACCAGAAAGGTGGGATCGTCGATTACGGGCAGCAGCACGACGGCCATATAGATAATGTAGAGAAGAGAGACGGAGAAGCGGAAAACCCTGGCAGTGCTTCTATCCGGACGTCCCTCCATTCTATTCCCCAGACCGAGCAATAGGAGAAAAAGCAGGCTGAGAACATAGATATTGACGAGGGCCCCGAAAAATACATTCGTCATATCGGCCCCGGGCGCGATCATGGCCGCACCAACCGGAATGGATAGCGGCAGCAAAAGGATTGACTTTCTTCTCCCGTTATCCTTGCATTCCGCAAGAACGGTCCAAGGTCGGAAGATGAGCAGTATCACACCCACGAGGATGAGACAGTATACTGCCGAGGATATGAATCCCGGGAGACTCCGGGATATGAGTCCCTCGGAGCTCTCGTATGGAAGTGCGATATCCAGCAGTATTATGCCCATAAAGCAGGTCAATGCCATAAACCAGTTGTATCGTATGTCTCCGAGATGTCTGCGTGCCCAGGCCGATACGCATATTACACTGAAAACGATTAGATACGGCATCTGATAGGCGAGCTCCTTTACGTTCCACAGGAGGGTCCTCTCCATTCCCGCGTATCTCCACAGTTCTGTAATATCGTACATCGATAATAACATGTTCGTGTTCGATGGAGTGATGAGCAGGAGAAGGGCCGCTGCGAAGGCAATTGAGAATCCTCCCAGAAAGGTGATGCTGCTCAAAACAGGTCCATTCAGAAAGGCTCTGGACCTTCTTTCAGCATCACGGATCCCCGGCCAGTGAAGGATGAGCACTAAAAGCGGCACTCCGATCGCATATATGGCTGACGAACGGCGCACGAGAACCGCCATGGACAGAACGACGCCCGAGAGGAACATGAACCGATTCCTGCGATTGTCTAAACCGTGAACCAGAATGAGCATCGATGAGAGTACGAGAAGCTGGCTCATGGGCTCCGTCACTGCAAGGTAGCCGTACCTCAGCGGGAACGGGGAAAGGGCGTAAAGAAGGCCTGCCGTGATTGCCACCCTCTTCGAGAACAGTCTTCCGGTGATGAGATAAAGCATCCCCGCAGCAAGGGAGGAGGATATGACCGATACCAGGCGCCCGAAGAAGATATCGTTCGTCGTCAGCCTGACCACGGCCCCCATCGCGTAGAGGAGCAGGGGTGAGCGCCCGAAAAAATCTCTGAAGGGTATGAGACCGGAAAGGGTAAGGCTACTGTTTGCCAGGTACCAGGATTCATCGAAATCCAGTGGCATCAATTCGGCGAGAACGAGCCTCAAGGCAAGTGCGGAAAGGGAAATCAGAGCGAAATGCAATGCGCTTACTCTCTTCAAGCCGACAATCCTCCAGACGATCGGAAGGAACGCTGCCCGAGGGTCCTGGGAACGTCGGCGAATCGATACCTATGGGGCATTACGCCTTTCGGGCAAATGCGACCCTGCCGTGCACCTTCTCTATCTTCGCCTTCACCTGGGCCCCCTTTGCAACCCCGGGGACGAATATGGTAAAATCGCCTTCCTTGGCAAGGCCATCTCCCCTCCGACCTATATCGATTATCATCAATTCCAGGACCGCTCCCTCCACCACCCTCCGCTGCTCCATCTTCCTGGCTCCCTTCTTGACCCTTATTGGCCTGTGCCCCCCGCAAGCCTCGCACAGGAGTACCTGGGTCCGCCCTTCCTTCACTATCCTCGTGTCCGGCTTCTGGCATTCCGAGCAGAGTACGTAGGTCTCGGTATAATTCCGTATCTTCTGGGCGAGCTGTCGAGGGGAGACCCGGCCCTTGAAGACACCTCTTCGACCTTCGACCATACCTGCGGTCCCCAGCTCCTTTAGAAGGTAGCTGAATACATGCGTGGGCTCCCGGTTCAGAGCGTTGGCGACGTCGGCAAAGTTACGAAAGACGGTGGAATTGCCCTCGAGGAAAGCTTCTACCTCCGGAAGCTCGAATCTCGAATGCTCCTTTACGGAATCGGGAAGGGCTTTCCATGCCCGCTCCAGAAGGCTTCCGTAATCCGGAATATCCTCTACCGCCCCTTCATCCTCTCCCTCCTCGGCACCAGGGGTTTCGGTCCCCTCTTGCTCACTCTTCTTGTCCTCGCCCCCCTCATACTCCTCGTCCTCCTCATCTTCACCGTTCTCATCCACGTCATCATCATCATCGATGTCATCGTTCTCATACTTGAACATTGTAGACCTCTCTTATCGCTGCTCGACGTCAATCGGGGTGGGGAAAGCATTATCCTACATGACTATTTTAAATTTCCGCTCCCTTCTATTCGCCGAAGAACCCAGATGCGGCGTGCAGGTGCGGGGCCGGGCATTAGAGCGAGATATATTCATCCCATGAACAGTCCGTGACTCGACCCGCCACTGCCTTCTTCCCCGATGTTGCTGCTTGAGTCGTTTCTCACAGCGTCCCGATTTCGGCATATCCCTTATATATTCCTGACATGTTGATAGGATATGGTCGATATTGGGTTCCATCGACCTCAACAGGAGGTCTCCGTGCATGGATGAGGATTTCATATACGATGTTCGTCTCAGGATGGGCCGACCGGGTAAGTTATCCTTCGGAAAGGGCAAGATAGACCTGCTGAAGCTCGTCTCGGAATGCGATTCCATACTGGGTGCTTCGAGGAGAATGGGCATGTCATACAGGCATGCCTGGGGGAAGATAAAGGACATGGAGAGGGAATTGGGCGCTCCCCTCGTGGAATCAAGAAGAGGCGGGAGGAGCGGAGGCAATACCCGGCTGACACCCCTGGCCATGGAGATCGTCGGACTTTTCGAGGACAGAATGGACCGTATCGATATGCTCCTCAAATACGGCAGAAAGCCGTTCCTCACGGTGGACGGACTCGTCTTCCGGGGAGATAAATTCCTGGCGGTTAGACGCGGGAGAGAGCCTTTCAAGGGGCATTTCGCCCTCCCCGGAGGATTCGTAGAATACGGCGAGACCATGGAGGAGGCGGCGGTCCGGGAGGTCCTGGAAGAGACCTCCCTGAGGACCCGAGTGGTGGGGATCGTGGGCGTCTATTCACGCCCCGACAGGGATCCCCGGGGGCATACGATCAGCTGTGCATTCATCCTCCGTGAGCTCGGAGGAACGGAAATGGCGGGAGACGATGCCGCCGAGGTCGCCTGGCTCGGAACGAAGGAGCCGGGCCATCTGGCCTTCGATCACCAGGAGATACTTCTGGATGCCCTCCGGATAAGGAAAGGCGCCAGCGATATGAAATGAGTGAAAAAGGATCAATCTCATGGATATGTTCATCGACGCCCGGGATTCGATCTTGATCGTTGCGACTACTGGTCAAACGGAGCGACGGAAACAGGGTCATTATCATGAAGGTGATCATCAACGCCAGGGACGCCCTCGGTACCAGAAGAGGAGGGATCGGACGTTACTCCATCAATCTCCTCGAGAACCTAGCGGGAATTACCGAGGACGGGACCGAGCTATCCGTGGTGGTCAGCAGGGAGGATCTGGAGAGTGACGCAAGAGTGGGGGCGCTCTCCCTTGCCGGTAAGAGGTTGAGGCTCCTCCCGAGGAGCTTCGGGAGTGATATATCTCGGATCTATTTCGACCACGCCGCCCTACTTGGAGAGATCGACAGGGGAGGCGCAGATATCGTACATGCATTGAAGTTCGTGCTGCCCTCGGCGAGGTCCATACCGGAAAGGGTGCGAAAGGTCGTTACCATACACGATCTCATATTTCTCGAGAGGCCGGAACTCTTCACCGCAAGGACAAGGAATTACTGGAAATGCGTCGTTAAACGCAGTGCGGCGAGAGCCGACGCCATCGTCGTCCCCTCCGAACATACGAGAGAACAGGTTCGGAGACATTACGGAGAAGAAGCGGCGGATAAATGCGAGGTGATCCATCATGGGATCGACCCGGTCTTTCTCGATAGGGGGCGCGAGATGAAGGTCGGTCGTACGGATGGTGTTGGTGGTGAAAACGGGCCCCGGAACGGCGAAGTGGTACCCTTTTTCCTGTGTGTGGGTACCGTAGAACCCCGAAAGAACCTGAAAAATATTGTCGAGGCATTCCGAATATTCATGCAAACCCGCGATGAGGGGCGCGAGAAGATAGTTTGGGCGGGTAAGACGGGTTGGAAGATGAACGGTGTACTTCAGGACATCCATACCAACGGATTACGGGACCGGATCGAGTTCCGCGGATTCGTGAAGGATGAAGAGCTGAGTATATTGTACAGTAAAGCAGCGGCTCTCCTCTACCCATCCCTGGACGAGGGATTCGGCCTCCCGGTCCTCGAGGCGATGGCAAGGGGATGTCCGGTCATCCACTCCGGCAGGGGTGCCCTGAGGGATGTGGCAGGTGACGGGCAGGTGGAGGTGGATCCCACCGATCCCGCCAGTATCGCACAGGGGATGATATCCATTTATGATGACGGAGATAACAGGAGAAAGGTTTCTACGGATGGAAGGGAGAGGGCAGGGCGGTTCACGTGGGGACGGTCGGCGGAGAGGTTGCTCACCCTTTATCGAGAATTGGTCGATGACAGGTGAAGTTGGCTTTACTTTCACCGGCCTCCCCCCGCCCCTCGCCCTTTTATACCATCTCGATAATTATCCTTTTGTACTTTGAACGTACTGCACCCCGTAGCGGTGTGAATCACCGTCGAACAGGGGCGGCAACGGGCGGGTGGAACCGCCTGCGGAGGCTGGAAAATGCCAGGTTGGAACGAGGAAGAACTTAAGGAATTGTGGCGGAAACTGTTCCGGGGCGAGGTGGAGGGCCAGAAGAAGTACGGTCCCCTCATTCGAGAGGCTGCGGACAACTATCCTCAGACGGTCAGCGTGGAGGTTCAGTTCTCCGATATAGTCGATTTCAACAGAGCCTTTGCCGAGATGATACTGGAGACGCCCAAGCGGATCATGGGACTCGGCGAAACGGCCATGAAGGACTTCATGCACGCCGACAGGAAGGTCGGCCTCAGGATGCACTTCGTGGACGTACCGGCGGCTATGGCAAAGCTGGAGATCCGGAACATCAGGGCCGCCCATCTCGATCGGTTGATATCAGTGGAGGGGCTCGTAAGGAGGGTCACCGAGGTCCGGCCCATGCTGAAGGTGGCTGTGTTCCAGTGCCAGAGATGCAATGAATACATACGAGTGGAGGAGTTCCGCAAGGACTTCGAGGAACCGCTTCACTGTCCAAAGGACCAGGGTGGATGCGGTCGTGCCGCATCGGCCACGCGTTTCGTCCTCCAGATGAGGGAATCCGAGTTCATCGACACCCAGTCCGTGGAGGTGCAGGAATTCCCAGAAGGGCTTCCCGGTGGAGCACAACCGCAGCGTTTGACCATATACATGGACAGCGACCTCACCGGCAAGGTGACGCCGGGAGATCGGATAACCTTCAACGGGATACTGAAGGCCCATCAGCTCAAGGACCGCAATGCTAAATCAACTGTATTCGAGAAGTACATCGAATGCGTGGGGATCCGGAGAAGCAAGGAGGATTTCGAGGAGATCGACATTTCTCCCGAGGACGAGGAGACCATCATCGACATCTCCCGGGGAGACAACCTCATCTACAAGATCGCAGGCTCCATAGCTCCGTCCATCAAGGGTCTGGAGAAGGAAAAGCTAGCCCTTGCCCTGCAGCTTTTCGGAGGGGTCAGAAAGGAGATACCCGACGGATACCTCCGGGGTGACATTCACATACTCATGGTGGGCGATCCCGGCACGGCAAAATCCCAATTACTGAACTACATCAGCATGATGTCCCCCAGGGGGGTCATGACCTCCGGGAAATCGGCCACGGCAGCGGGTCTCACGGCAGCGGCCGTTCCCGACGAGCACGAGAAAGGGCGGTGGAACCTGGAGGCGGGTGCACTTGTACTTGCCGACAAGGGCATAGTCTGCATCGACGAGATAGACAAGATGTCCAAGCAGGACAGGAGCTCCATGCACGAGGCGATGGAGCAGCAGCGGGTATCCATAACCAAGGCAGGGATACAGGCCACGCTGCAATCCCGCTGCTCCGTTCTCGGTGCGGCCAATCCGAAAATGGGCAGGTTCACGGCGAACTACGAGTCCCTGACGGACGAGATAAACATGCTTCCCACGCTCCTCGATCGTTTCGATATTATCTTTACTATAAGGGACAAGCCGGATCGGGAAAAGGACAGGGGTCTTGCGGAACACGTTCTGAGAACTCACAGGTACGGTGAGATACTTAGATACCGGGAAGCTGTCCCCTACGGTAAATTCGGCAAGGAAGAAGCGGAGAGAGCGGGGGACAACATAGAGCCCATATACCCGAGAGACCTTCTTCGCAAATATATTGCCTACGCAAAGAAGAACGTCTTCCCGGTGATGACAAAAGAGGCCATGGCGAAGATAATGGATTACTACGTGGATATACGCAGCACGAGCCGGGAGGGCGTCGTAGCCTGCACGGCGAGGCAGCTGGAAGCCATAATAAGGTTCAGCGAGGCATGTGCCAAAGCGCATCTGTCGGAAGAGGTCGGGGTGGAATTCGTGGACGTCGCCATCGACCTGGTGCGGTACTATCTCGAGACCGAGGCATCCATAGAGATGGGTGGGATCGACCGGATATCGAGCCACATGACGCATTCCCAGAGGAGCAGTGTGGCCACCATCCTTCAGGTCATAAACGACCTGGAGGGGGAGTACGAGGAATACGCCAAGGGTGGCGTTCCCGAGGCGGAGATTATAAACAGGTGCGAACTGGAGAACATCTCGAAGGACATCGTCACCGTCACCCTATATAAGCTGACCGAGTCGGGTGATGTCTACAAGCCCAGAAGCAAGAAATACAAGTTGCTGGAGAAGATGTAGGCAGATGTCCCTCCGGTCACAATCGATGGAATGAATGCTACGATAATAAAATGGTGAGACGATGACACAGGCAGAGGATGACGGGGTGCTTCCATTTCTCTACAAGGTCCACACCTCTGGAAACCACAGGATCGTGGGCATATGCGACCGCGAGATCGTGGGCAAGGAGTTCCGGGACGGTGATAGACGACTGTTCGTGGACCCCTCGTTCTATTCCGATGGAGAGGCAGATCGGAAAAAGATGCTGTCCCTCATTCCCACGGCGGATAGCGCAAATATCGCCGGGAGCGGGGCGGTTGAGGCAGCCATCGAGGCGGGTTTCGTCGATCCGGGATGCGTTCTCGTCATCGGAGGGGTGAAGACGGCTATCGTGATGGCATTGTAATTATTGACCGGCATTCCCATTCCCGGGCACCGGCAATCCTTGTTTAGCAGCAACAGTGCTGGGGCTACCCAATTCGATATAATAACCACATGTTTACAAAAAGGCTCAGAGCTTCTCGCCGCATGCCGGGCACGCCACCCAGCCGGACTGCACGTCTGCGCCGCATCCGGGGCACGAGCGCTTCAGTTTCTCGCCGCACGCGGGGCATGCCACCCACCCTGCCTGAACGGAACCGCCGCAGTTGGAGCAGGCCACGTTGCCTCCTCCACCTCCTCCACCGTCACCGCCGCCCACATTGGTCCTGGTGAGAACGCTGTCCTGGATATTGGTCTCGCCCCCGCCTCCGCCGCCTCCACCGCCGATGTTCGAGCGCTGCACCACGCTGTCCTTGATGGTCACGTTGCTCTCATCCCCGATACGGCCGATGGCCACCGTACCCCCGGACCTCGCCGCATCCCTCATGGCGTCCGCGGCAGCGAGCTTTGCGCGCTTCTGTATCTGCTCGTCGGTATAGGCAGAGATGGACGAGACCTCCTCGATGGCCTCCTTTACCTTCTTCGGGGGATTGATATACAGCTCGGATATCTCCTCCAGGGTGATCCCGAGGTCGTGGAAGGATTGCTTGCCCACCTGGACGGTGAGGGCTCCGATCTTCCTGAGCTTCTGGGGTATGTGGGTGACGTTCATTCCCCTCTTCTTCAGCTTCCCCAGGGCCTGGTTAAGGGCCATTACAACCTCGTCCCGGACCGTCTCGGCAATATCCTGCGTTCCCATGGAACCCCGATCGCCCGCTATCTCGTGTATGAACTTCACAGGATCGGTTATTCTGGCCTTGTACTCACCAAAGGCCTTCAGCTGCACCATGTCAAACCTCTGGTCGTGGAATGTCAGCGCCTGTTTCGTCCCGAACCTTCCCTCGAACTTGGAGCGGGATACGAAATATACGTTGCCGTCCACGGGAAGGGGCGTCTGCCCCGGGTCCGAGTAGACCATCTTGACGGCACCGTGCTGGTAGAGAACCGCGAACTCGTTGGCCCGAACGGTTATCGGCATCCCGGCCCTGACGGGATTGGGGAACTTGTACATCAGCTGGTCGCCCTTCTCGCTGCCGGGCCACATCACTTCTGTCCGGGGTCCTTTCTTGAAGAGTCCCATGAGCATCCCTCGATAGAACATATTGAGCGGAAGCGGGCCTCCGGGCCCGCCGACCGCATTACAACGGATACCTATAATTCGCCCATCTACAAAAAATGTTCGCCGTCATTGCTGCCGTGACGGTTGCAGTGATAGAGAGCATCTCAACCACGGATATTACATACACGCTAATTCTCGTCCAGGCACTCTCGAATCAAAATATTCAACTATGATGAGAAGATATTAAATTACTGCCAGCGCCCAGCAATGGTATCACACGAACACGGATGAGAATATGCCCGGAAAAACCATCGCCGTCATAGAATGTCAAAGCCTCATCGAAGCCCTCACTGCAGTGGAGCTGATGCTGAGCAGATCCAAAGTAACGCTTGTGGGCCGGTACTTTCTGGGTGAGAGGAATATTGCGACTGTCCTCAGGGGAGAGACCGAAGAGGTGGAGTCCGGCATTACCGCCCTGAAGGGTGAGATGGGAGACCGACTGAGGTACGGTATCATCGAGGGCATGCCCAAGAAGGCAAGGGACGTCATGCTGGCACCGTTTCAGGGTTTCAAACCTGTGGTAACCGTACGCGAGACGGATGAAGTGGGGCCCCTTCCGGAGAAGAAAGAGGTTCCGGTGGATTCGAACCTCGAGGGTGTGGTCCTGACCGAGAGCCCGGAGGGTCCCTGCGCGTCCTTCGAAGATGTCGCCGGGCTGACATCGAAGAGGAAGAAGAGGCTCACCGAGATCCTTGAATGTTTCTGGAAGATGCGGGGAAAGAAGATAACCAGCAAACAGCTGGGCAAGACCCTCCCTCGCATACCCAAGGCCACCCTGGGCAGGGACCTGGACTATCTGTCGAGCCAGGACCTCATAATCAAGAAGGGGAGGGGAAGGGCCACCTACTACCTCTACAAACCGCTCATATCGAAGACGGCCGGGGTGTGAACGCGCTCGTGTTTGCTCGTTATTATTGCTGACGAACTTGGTTAGAGAATGTTATATATGGTTTCCATATTCACGGTTGACCCGTCAGGAAATCTGACCGGGATAATAATAAACTGACTCCAAATATATTCCAGGGAAGTGTTAAAATGGCATTCAATATGGACCTTACGAAATTGAGATTCGGAACGGAGCTTTTAAAGAGAGGATTCGCCCGCATGCAGAAGGGCGGCGTTGTGATGGATGTGACCAACGTCGAGCAGGCCATGATAGCCGAAGAGGCGGGGGCAGTGGCGGTGATGGCCCTGGAGAGGGTTCCGGCGGACATCAGGGCGCAGGGAGGAGTGGCCAGGATGGCCGATCCTGCCATGATCGAGAAGATAATCGAAGCAGTGACCATACCAGTAATGGCCAAGTGCAGAATCGGCCACTTTGCGGAGGCCCAGGTATTATCCACACTGGGAGTGGACATGATCGACGAGAGCGAGGTGCTCACCCCTGCGGACCCCTTCGACCACGTTTACAAGCGGGATTTTGTCATTCCATTCGTCTGCGGCTGCAGGAATCTTGGCGAGGCTGCCAGGAGGATAGGGGAGGGAGCGGCCATGATCAGGACAAAGGGAGAGGCCGGGACCGGCGACGTGGTGGAGGCGGTGAGGCACATGAAGACCCTCAACCGGGAGATCGAGCATCTTCGGGGCCTCGAGGAAGAGGAGGTAGAGGGCTATGCCAGGGAGATCAATGCGCCGGTGGACGTACTACTGGAGGTAAGGGAGATGGGAAGACTGCCCGTGGTGAATTTTGCGGCAGGAGGTATAGCCACACCCGCCGATGCGGCCCTGATGATGCAGCTGGGATGTGACGGGATATTCGTCGGCAGCGGCATCTTCAAATCGGAGAACCCGTCCCCATTGGCAAAGGCAGTGGTGGAGGCCACCACCCATTTCGACGATCCCGAGACGGTAGCCAGGGTGTCGAGAGGTCTTGGCATCCCTATGAAGGGGCTCCAGGCCTCGGACGTGCCGGAAGAGGAAAGGCTCCAGTACCGGGGATGGTAGGCAACCGTATTCTCGTACAGCGACCGGCCCCGAACCCATGGGTAGAAATCGGACCCGGTACCGGTGATCACAATGGGAAAATATATCATTTATCGATGTCCCAGATGCTCTCAGGCCAGGAGCGTGCTCGCAGGAACGAAGACCACAAATTGCCAGTTCTGTTCCCGAAGGTTTGGTCTGGACAGGCTCCGCCAGTGGTATTCCACGGATTTACTGGACGAGGCGGTGGAGGCCGTGGGAAGGTTGAATTCGGAGCGCATGGGAAGGGAGAAGGATTTCGACAGGGTGATGGATGAGGTGGAGGATGAAGCGAAAAAGCGGCCCGATGAAGACTCCTTCGAAACTCCACATCAGTACGTGGCCTTTCTTATGCGAAACGTTTCCGGAGAGAGGAAACGCATGGAGGCCGCGGCCCGTCATCTAACGGAGGTTCTCGGGGAGTTCGGACAGGAAGACATGGTCGAGTGTCTCCTGGAGGCCAATGTGGATACGGAGCGGGTGGATGAGTATATCGAGGTTATGGCAAGGGCGAATCTGCTCCTTTACAAGGGCAATGGGAAATACGAGTACATCGAGTAACGGAATGCACCTAATACTATGACCTATCGAATGATCTGAAAATAAAAATCGGTTCCTTTTCGGAGGTGGAACCCAGTGAATGCGGATGTGGCAACAATAGGTTTGATCGTGAATCCCATCGCGGGGATGGGGGGCAGGGTGGGGCTTAAGGGGACCGATACCGGGGAGATCCTTTCTGAAGCTGTGGAAAGGGGCGCCAAGCCCTCCTCCCGTTCCCGTCTTCTGGATTTCGTCGACTCAATGTTTCGATTTGGCCCGGAAGCAAAGGGTGTGAAATTTCTCATATGCAGGGGAGAAATGGGGGGAGCCTTGCTCAAGGAGAAGCTTCTGGCTCACGGATGCAATGACATCTACGAGGTTTACGGGATGGACGAGGGGGGGACGTCCGGTCGAGATACGACGGAGGCGGTAAAGGATATGGTAGAGAGGGGCGTCTCGCTGATAGTCTTTGCAGGGGGCGACGGCACGGCAAGAGACGTGCTGAAGGGGCTTCCGGAAACTCAGACAGACGGCTCGGAGGAGAATGCTCAGGAAGGGCGGGAGCTCCAAAAGGACGGCCTTCCACACATACTGGGCGTACCCACCGGAGTAAAGATGCATTCCTCTGTCTTCGCCCTGTCGCCGACAGTGGCCGGGGAGGTGGCGGCAGCCTTCCTCGGGGGAAGGACGACGTCATCCCAGAGAGAGGTATTGGACATCGATGAGGTCGATTACAGGAGCGGGGTTCTCACGGCGAAGCTGTACGGATACGCAAGGGCACCTGTCCTTCAGGGCATGATCCAGGCCGCGAAATCCACGGACGTAACGGACGATTCGGTGGAAAAGGAGGGCATAGCCGAGGAGATGGCCTACGAGATCGAGAAGGACCCCGACACGGTCTATTTCCTGGGTGCAGGCACCACCGTATTTGCCATAAAGAACCGGTTGGAGATGGAAGGAACCCTTCTGGGAGTGGATGCCGTACTGGATGGGGTGGTCATCGGACTCGATACATGGGAGAGACATATCCTGGGAATACTGGATCGGCGGCCAGGTAAGATCGTGCTGGCCCCCATAGGCCGTCAGGGCTTTCTTCTGGGAAGGGGCAATCAGCAGTTCTCCCCGAATGTGATAAGGGAGGTGGGGCCGGAGAATATCATTGTGGTGGCAACTAGGACGAAGCTTCAGGAGCTTGACCACCTCGTGATATACACCGGAGATAAGGAGCTCGACGGGGAATTCCCCCAGTACATGAAGGTTATCGTCGGTATTGACCGATACAGAATGATGAAGGTCAGGATAGCCTGAACGCACGGGATTATTGCTTTCGTTATTTTGGAATAATAGAATAATTTCTGTAATATATCATAATGTCATTGGAGGCAACGAAGGAGAAAGGTGGTGAAGAGAGCATGGGGCGACATGTGAGAATAGGGATTCTCCTCGTTGTACTGATATTTGCGACAGGGGCATTGTCCCCGCTAACTGAAGCAACCGGTGACGAGGGATCAGAGGACTTCCCAAAGGATGTTGGGACCAGGAGCAGTCCATATCCGGTATGGTCCATCGGCGATTCCTACAACTACACGCAAACCCATTTCAATGCTGCGAGATACAATTCTTACACGTCCTGGACGTACCATGAAGTGATGAACCGGACCACGGTGACGACTCCCGAAGGGACCTACGACGTGTACGGTGTGAAGGGGAGGGGACAGGCCACCTGGGACGGGAAACCGCCCATTTCCGACGGTTATTATCACTACTACTCCGATTCATACTACAGGGTATCGGATCTCGCTTCCGTCTCATATTCATCGTATACTGAGGGAACCAACTATTATTCCCATTCCAAAACGTACTACAAACCTCCCAGGGACACGTGGGACCACCCGGTGGAGACGGGCGAGCAATGGAACATAACCTCTACGTATCACTACCACACCTGGGGAGTGGCGTCGGGCACCCCCTACGACCACCAGGGAGACCATTCCTATGACAGCGGCTACGAATGCCTCTCCCGGGGAACGACGGAAGTGCAGGCCGGGACCTTTGGCACGTACAAGATACGAAGCAGCACCGATCCGTCCAACTATTCCATCATGTATTTCGATGCGGAGATGGGATGGTACGTTAAGCACGAAATATACTCCAATGACGTCCTGGAAAGCGGCATGGAACTGGGAGAGACCACGTTCGAGCACGGCCCGGCGGTCAGCGGAGAGAGCTTCGATTTCATCATGGCGGAGGACCGTACAGACGGCAGCTCGGTGGACCTGACCGACATATTTGCCAGCGAAAAACCCCTCAACTACACGGCGGAGGCCCCTGCAAGCATGAACGTGACCATCGGCGGTGACGGGAGCGTTATTTTCCGTCCACGAAATAACTGGTACGGCACCGCCGCGGTGACCTTCAGGGCGGACGACGGTACAAAAAACAGTACCAAGGACGTGACCGTTACCGTTACGCCGGTGAACGATGCCCCGTCATTCGACGATATCGACGATATTCGATTCCCCGAGGGCGGGAGCTATACGGGACCGGACCTGGACGAGCACGCCAGTGACGTTGACGATGACATCGGCTCTTTGTCATACGAGGTTCGTTCCAGCGAACACGTGTCGGCGGCACTGCTGCCCGGCAACGTGCTGAGCCTCTCGGCGGAGGACGGCTGGTACGGTGAAGAACTTATTGAACTGGAGGTGACCGACCCCCACGACAGATCGGGCACTGCGTCCGTCAGCGTGATCGTGCTGAAGATAAACGATCCGCCCGTACTGTCCGAAATAGGAGAGCTTGCGGTCCGTCAGTACGAATATCTGAACCTCACCCTGTCGGGCAGCGACGCCGACTTCACCGACGAGATAACCTTCGGGACGAATATCTCGGAGGCGGTTGCGGGCTCAGACGTGGGGAGCGATCTTCTCCTGGACGAGTATACGGGCGAGCTGTCGTTCAGGCCCTATGCCCAGATGCTGGTGGGAGAATACGAGGTGGCCTTCTGGGCCGACGATGGCACCGAGAAAGGTTATAGAAACGTAAGCCTTACCGTCGAGAATACGAACGACCCGCCGGTTGCCCTTGCCCTTTTCGATCATCTGATAACGGATGCGGATCCCGATAAGGCGGGTGACAACAATCTCACGGTGAGGTTGATTGCACCTGCGGTGGAGGATATCGACGGGGACGAGATAACGTTCTCCTGGGATTTCGGGGACGGAACGACGTACGTTACGGGACGCGATGTGAACCATACCTTTTCCGCCGAGGGCGAGTACAACGTGACCCTTTCCATGACCGATGGTAATATCGAAACACCGCTGGAGCAGACGGCAGCCATTTCCGTGAGCGCGCCGTCGGAGGGCGACGATGGAGGGAATGGCAGTAACGGCGGTGACGGGGATGAGGATGATGACGGGAGCGGGAGTGATGACACAGATGACGATAGTGACGACGACACCGATGACGATGACGGTAACGGCGGTGATGGCGGAGGCGGCGATGATGATGGGAACGGTAACGGCGGTGCGGGAGGTTCCGGAGGATCGGGTAATGGCGGCGGAAGCGGCGCAATCGATGGCGGTGAGCATGGTACTGGAGAAAGTTCCCTGTGGAACGTCGTCACGGTAGGCGGGGGTATCATAATTTTGCTCGTCGTTATCGCATCGATCCTGACAGTTATCGTCATCGCGTACAGGGAGTCGAGGAGCGGGAAGTACGAGGATGAAGATGACGACGGGACTATCTCGGGCGGTCGGGTAGAGCCCGAGCACACGGGTGGCGATGCGGGCGTGGTACAAAGGGACGGGCACGGTTATTCTCATCACGGATACGACGGGAGTGCCGGACAGGAAGCGTTTGGGGGGTATAATGGCACGGGATATGAGACGGAATACGGTACTGACTACGGTACTGACTACGGGGCGGAATATGGTACCCGAGTCCCCGATACCCATGAAACGGCCGGATATGACGCCCATGACGGTTACGACGGGATATACGATTACCACGGCAACGGGCATACTGGACAGGGCGACCGCGAATACTTCGATACGGAATACGTGGGTCCCCGAACAAATGTCCCCGAATACGAATTGCCCCAACACGATATCCAGTACCTTCCCCCGCTGGAATGAGGGATGGCGGTTTGATATAAGATTCGCACTCTTTAAATAACATTAACGAGCTATAATAACAACAATATCAAATTCGGAAACTGGGGAATTAGGGTAATTAGACTTGTTTAGCAGTTTACGATTTTATTCTGATTATTCTGCCTCCAAGTTTTTCTTCAGCTTTTGGATCAGAGATATCTCTTACAATACGGTTGCCTACTCTTTTTATTCGGTAACGTAAGCTTATTGAATCAGGTCCGATAAAATCCGAACAATCGAGACCGCTTTCCAAAAAGGCAGTTCTAAGTTCCATATGGAACCTTCCCCGTGCACTTACCCAGCCGGGATTCCCCACATCATTGTTAAATTTACAGATGAGCTCGTCCACATAGTAATCAAAATCAGCCTTTTCTCGGGCTTTTGATGATTTGGTATTGCATTCCGAGCATTGGCGTTTTCCATCATTCGTACAAACAACATTATTGATGTGCAAGCTTCCACTGACCGCAGGGGCACCAATGTTCACTCCACCATGTCCACCCGTGATAAC
>CAYRFL010000048.1:0-29530 GCA_964423515.1 uncultured archaeon | reverse complement strand
ACTCGTGTCTCAGAGTCCATCTCCGGGCGACCTCTCCCAAGGCCCGTACCCGTCGCTGGCTAGTGAGTCCGTTACACCCACTACGACCTGATAGGCCGCAGACCCATCCTCCGGCGCCGGAACTTTCAGTTTTACCGCATTCCAGCCTGTAAAACCTATGGAGTATTAGTCTCAGTTTCCCGAGGTTATTCTCCTCCGGAGGGTAGGTTGTCCACGTGTTACTGAGCAGTTTGCCGAGACCCTAAGTCTCTCGACTCACATGGCTTAAACGTATTCCAATAGCGGTTGCCTCTGGCAGGATCAACCAGAGTTCTGTGGTCATCGCAAGATTGCAAACATAAAACTCGTTTGAATCGGCGGATTACCCAATCTCACACTACCTGGCAAGCGTCTGACGCGAGAGGTCACGGAAAACCGGGTTTCTCGCATCTCCATGGTGTTTTCCGCAATGTGAAGACGGCCGAGCTCAACGATGCCAAAAGAGGCTCTCCCCCGCCGCACCGGTTACATTACGGACAGCCCCTGGAAAATGCCAGAGACTAACCCGGCCCATTAGCCTCAATATATATATTAATTTCGAAGCCAAGCCCCCATTTCGAAATTTTCAGCGCCAGATTCGATGCGTGGATCGGAAGTGAAGCATGATGCGAGCCCTCGTTATCCGGGTGGAAATGATATCGATGAGAGAAATGTTAAATATATTCTGGTTGATGTGACTTGCACTATATAACGCGATTAATTTTCTCTATGCACACATAGGGATTGCGATGTCGCGAGGTGAGGAAATGAATTCGATCAAACGTTTATCCCTGATTGGTACGGCACTCATGTTGATGACGGTGGCCCTTGCACAGATTGGCCTTCCCACCGGGGCAGAGACGGTTTCCCGGGATACTGCGGGCAGCTCTGCGAGCGATAGAGGAGGAAGCGGATGGACCAGCGTGGATGTTATATCCAAGACCTTCCACATACCCCCTGGAGAAATCTATTACGTCTCCGTCGATGACACTGCCGGAGCCCTGGTCGAGGGCGACCACGAGTACCTGCCCGACAGACTACCCCAGGAAGCTCTCGATGCCATAGACATGGTACCCGAATGGCTCAAGGAGAACCTTACCAGGAAGTTCATCGAGCTGGACGAAAACAAAGCCGCCGTCTACGGCAACCTCATAAAGGGGGTCACCAATCCGCTGCACGTGGACGAGGTGGCCTTCGCCATCGCCCACACCGGCACCGCAGCCCTTGAGAACGGGAACCTGATCCCGGAAATGTTCAAGGCGAACGCGGAGTTCATCTACGGGAACGATCCGTATCTGGATTACGTCAATCTGACCGAGGTGAACGACCCCGAATTGGGATCTTACACGACAGTAATCTACACAAACGATACAGGTGTACAGCTCCAGCTGCCCATGGAGATATATTACTGGTTCATTGTACACCCGAAGATCAGCGACGAGCTACCGTCCTTCGTCAATCCCGACGGTGTGCAGGGAACCGGCGCGGAATACGCACAGCCCCCCACCGGTGTTTTCTGGAGAGAATGGCTTTTCCATTTCAACGACAGCGGATATCCTCTGTTAAAGGACCGTCTCGCGGGCGTGGGCGACGTATGGACCGCGGTGGCCCAGGTAAGCGGCTGGGTTGTGGGCAGCATGGCATTTACCAGCGACAATGAGAGGGCGATACAGCCTGTCCGCATCTATCGCAAACACATCGGACGCTGTGGCGAGCATCAGGATATCGCCTGTGCGGCGGCAAGGGCCGCTCTTATACCCACCGTCTGCACGTCCAACATGGCGGAGGACCACGTATGGAACGAGTTCTGGGACGGGAGATGGGTCCACTGGGACGCGAACAGCTACAACAACGTGGACCGGCCCCACAGCCAGGACAAGGATCACAGCGGGGGGAAGGACATCTCCACCATTTGGTCTTGGCGAGGGGACGGAATGATATGGTCCGTCTCGGACAAATACACCCCTACATGCACATTCACGGCCACCGTGCAGGATTCCGTCGGCAATCCCGTGGACAGTGCGGAGATATGGATGCTCACGGAGAACTACTACAACCATGACGTGGTATCCATTACCACCTGGGGAGCCACCAAATCGGATGGAACGGCTGTCTTCAAGTTAGGGAACGTGAGGAACTACTGGTCATCTGCCGACAGCGTTCTAGGAGAGGACCCACCCGACCAGGGAGGAAGTGAAAGGGTGATGCAGGTCATCAGCGGTGCCCAGACCGGGGGAACCTATTCTCGGACGTTCACTCTCCCCGGCACAATGCCCATCCCGGACTATCGCTCCCGTCCGACGGATGCAACGCCCGAGGGCCATTACAGAATGGATATCGGGCTGAACGTGACACAGGGAATTCATTCCGGGAAGAATATATTCACCGGGGATGTGTATCATACCTATGACGAGTCGGGCCGCAAGATCGATTTCTTCATGTGCAATCAGACCAACTTCGAGAAATACGACAATGGAGAGCTCTTCGATGCCTACGAGGACGAGGACAACGCCGCCCTGATGAACCTGTCCTACACGCTTCCAGTCGATGAGCCCTGGTATGCGGTCCTTTCGAACGAGGATTCCGTGGGGACGTACAAGACGGTGGAGCTGAACATCGCTCTTTACCAGCGCCCGGACACCGTGATAACGAACCTCATTGAGGGAGCGGACGTTCCGGTTGAGAGCGTAATTCCACTTCTGGGGATAACGTCCTGCCCACACGACGTGACCGACATCGATATCTCCATCGACGATGACGAATGGATGGGGGCAACGGATACATCCGATGTGGGAGATGATCCCTGGACGAATTGGGAATATCAATGGGACACCTCCGGCGTGTCCGTGGGAGAACACAACATCAGGGCCAGGACGACACACGGGGCGGGAGAATACATCGTCGAGGTCAATATCACACTCGTGGACCTTATCGCTCCCATGATAACCATGTCGGATCCGCTCAACAACTCCAAGGTCAAAGCGGGAACCTCCGTCGAGATCTCGGGCATCGCATCGGACAATGTCAGGATAAATTCGTTACTGCTCACCATCTCCGATCACCCGGAGGAGAATATTACCACAGAGTTCGACGGTGCCGATTGGAGCCACACCTGGGAAACGGGGCAATCCTTCCCCGGCATATACGAGATACTCGTGAGCGCCATCGACAACAGCGGGAACATCGGGACGGCCGGCATCACGCTGGAACTCATGGAGAACGTCGAGCCCATCGTGGAGATAAATTCGCCCCAGAACAACACCGTCTTTCCGGAGGGTGAGGAGATCGTGGTGAGGGGCACGGCCGTCGACAGCAGCGGTGTGATCGTCCTCGAGGCAGTGCTGGACGGAGATTTCGCAGAGGCTCTGAACATTACGCACAAGTATTCGGGAACAGGCTGGTTCCTGAAGATCGACACGGAGGACCTGGAATGGGAAAGCGGGGCCCATACCGTTTCGATATACGCCACCGATACCGCTGGAAACACGGGAAACGCAAGTATTACCGTTCAGATAGATACTGAGTATCCCACCGGAACCGTGGGTATCCTGGATAATCAGTCCGTCTTTTCGCGCATACACGTCATTCCCATAACAGGCACCGCCTTCGATAACTTCGGCGTGATGGCCCTGGAGCTGATAATTAATGACTATTACACGTATGACATAACGCCGTTCCTCGATGTGGGATCCGGTCTCTGGAACTATAACTACGATCCCGAGAACGCCTCCCTGAAGATACTGACCCCGGGGGAGCACACCCTGCGGGTAAGGATAGTCGACTCCGTTGATTACGACTTTACTACCGATCCGATATCCATAGTCATCGACGGCGGCAATCCGTCCCTCTCCATCGAGGATATTCCGGAGCCCATATTCTCCGGTCGATCCGTATGGGTGAACGGAACAGCCACCGACGACGTGGGCGTCGAAAAGATAGAATTCTCCGCCGGCGGGGAATCCATGGTGGATATCACAGATTCATTCTCGGACGGCTCGTGGTCCTACCTGTGGGACACGACGGATCAGAATGACGGCATTCTGAACTTCACCGTACAGGTGACGGACGTGATCGGGAACATCTACTCGAAGATAGTCCCTGTGGAGCTCATCACCAACAGCACGGATACCGACGGGGACGGAATACCCGACTGGTGGGAGATCCGGTTCGGCCTCGACAGGGAGGGGGACGACAGGTTCAGGGATGCCGATAAGGACGGCGTCAGGAACATCGATGAATACCTGGGGGATGACGGTCAGCCAGGCAATGACGACTGGAGCGATCCCACGGACAGGGCCGACAAACCCGTGAAGGTAAAACCAAGTGAAACCCGGGGTGAGGACTCCGGCATCCTTTTCTGGGTCCTGGGGATCATCCTCGGTGTGATCGTGGTCATGGGGATACTCGTTATCGTTGTCGTCATGGTGATAAAGAGGCAGAGAAGGAAGAAGTTCGAGAAGACCGCCTATGCCATGTGGAAGGACCCGAAAATGGATGCCCACAAGGAGAAGGAGAGATTCCGATACGAGAATGAAGCGGCAGCACCGGTCAGCGAGGGGGAGGGCGAAGAGGGACCCGGGGAGGATAGTGGAAAGGCGGTCGAGCCTGCAGAGACAGCAGCGGCCCCCACGATCATCTCCGAGCCATTGACCACCGGTGGGGCCGGAGGCGAAGCCCTTCCCGGCCCCGCGACTCCCAGCGCCGCGGCCCCCAGTGTTGCGGTTTCCAAAAGCGGAGAGGTCCTACCATACCATCTCAGGGGTGCCGATCCTGCGAAGAACGCTCCCTCGTGCCCCAAATGCGGGACAGCCTCCTCCTTTTTCCAGGAATACGATTGCTACTGGTGCGAAGGATGCCAGGATTACGTGATGGAGGAACAGGCAGCAGAGGCCGTTACGGCAGCTCCGGGTGAACTTCCCGATACGGGCAATGCGGATACAGCGCAGCAGGAAACCGCGCCGAAGAAGGTCGTGAGAAGAAGGGTGGTCAAGAAACCGGGTGCATGATTGGCTCGGACATCCATTCAGGACAGGTCCGCAAGCCAGTGCGGAATGTCGATATCCGGAAGATAATTTTCATAGCCGCCGAAACCGATCCCCTCTTTCTGACCGTACTCGAGGATATTGCGCATGTCGGCCACGGAGTACGAGAATGAATTATCTCCCAGGAAGCATTTCCAGTCCACGCGGTCCGCATTCTTCATCTGCTCGGAGAACCTCGTTGCGAATACCAATGTCTGGTGGAGATAGAGCTGCTTCGATTCCGTCAGCACCGCACCGGAAATGACGAGGTCCTCCCGGTATTCCTCGAAACGCCGCCAGGTGCCGAAGAACGGAAGAAGTTCCAGCAAGGCCGGTCTGAAGGCCACCTTTTCCCCCTCCGGTCTCTCTAGGGATATCTCCGTGACCGGGTCCCGAAGAGGTACGATGTTCTGCCTAATGAGCTCAAGGTCCTCCTCCGTCTCTATGATATAATACCAGCTAGTGTCCTTCCGCAGGCCGTTGAACCTGGCATCACCGCAGAGCATGCCCAGCACGTTCCCCCGCTGCGCCTCCTCGAAGCTCACGCAGACCTTTCCGGAGCCCTCATAGAAGCTGTCAAGGTTTATCAGCGTCCACTGATTGGCGTACTTGGCCGCCACGAGGATGGGTATATCGGCGATCAACGGGTATTCCCCCACGCGCTCGATGTATTTCGAGTACATGGTCAACTTGCCCCCCTCATCGAACTCCGCAATGACGATGAAGCATGGGAACGTTCGGTCGTCGTTCTTGAATATGGCGAAGATGTCGGGAACAGCACCTTTCCTGTCCCTGCTCATGTACGGTATCTCGGGGAGCGTATCTATGAACTGCAGGAACTCGCAATTGCCCAGCCACCAGCATATTGCCCCGAATTCATATTTCAATCCCTGGATCTCCTCCTGCGGTCTGTCATAGGGGAGGTCGTGCAGACGATGGGTAACGGCATTGATGTATCTCTTGATCTCCTGATCCGTGAACTTTAATATCTTGCTCTCATCCTCCACGATTATTACGGTGGGTTCGTTCTGTCCCGTCCTTTCCGGTGATACCAAGGTCTTCCCTCCTTTTTGGAATCTTCGTGATGTATAAAGAATTCCCCGCCTCAAATCCCATTCATCTCGATGTTCCGATGATGTGATACGGCGAGAAATGAAGCCAAAAGATATAAACATTACCTTTAATTATTACCCCTTCCCGGGATTGTACCGATAATCGAATATGGAGCCTGTCCAAATGAAGGTCGAGAAGATCAAGAAAACCAAAAACGAGATCGCCATCAGCATAGACGATGTGGACGAGACCGTTCTGTATCCGCTCAGAGAGAGACTCATCGAGGACGAGATGGTGGAATTCACGAATTTTTTCAAGGGGCATCCCCTACTCGAGAATCCCCAGATATTCGTACAGGTATCCACGGGAAAACCCCACACGGCACTCAAGCGAGCCTCGAAATCCCTGGCCAACGATTACAAGAAGATAAAGGACCGCTTTCAAAAGGCTGTTGCCAAGTATGAATCCGAACATTGAGCGGGATGTCGGCATCGGTACCTATCTCGGTGAAATACCGGGATTGGGGGGGAAGCTTCGCAGGGAAGTTCAGGATTTTATCGTGGTGGAGAGGTTCAAGAAACCTCCCGTGGACCATGGAGGCCGGTTCTCAATTGCCACCGTAAGGGTTCGAAACTGGGAGACCAACCGCCTCATAAGAAAGCTGTCCATGGAGCTCCGGATAGACCGGAGAAGCATTGGTTTTGCGGGGACTAAGGACAAACGGGCGATAACCACCCAGCTCATGTCCTTTCCGGTGACCATGGATAGGATGTTGGGATTGGCCCTTGGGGATGTACAGATCCTTGATGTCTACAGATCCAACAGGGAAATTACGCTGGGGGACCTTCTTGGAAATCGTTTCGAGATAGTTGTCAGCGGGATAGACATGAAGAGGGAAGAGGTACGGGAGATAATGGAAAGGAACCGGAAACTCCTCGGGGAGAAGGGGGGATTCCTGAACTACTTCGGCATTCAGAGATTCGGGGCCATAAGGACCACGACACATCTCGTGGGGGAGAGCATAGTGAGAAAAAATTTCCGGGAGGCCGTCCTGAGATACGTCGGGAGGCCCGCGGAGGGGGAGTCGGAGGATCTCAAGGCAGCCAGGAGAATGGCGGAGGAGACGGATGATTGGGAAGAGGTCTTGAAGGTCTTTCCCAGGACGCATACCTTCGAGAGGACCATGATGGGACATCTGGCGACCCATCCGGGTGATTTCCCGGGGGCCCTTCGCAGATTGCCAAAGAACCTCCAGCTCATGTTCGTTCATGCATACCAGTCCCGCTTCTTCAACGAGATGATCAGTAGAAGGGTCGAGAGAGGGATTCCCGTGGACGAGGCCCAGATCGGCGATCTCGTGGTGGCTCTGGACGGCGAGGGCGTTCCCGACAGGAGAAGGTTCATTCCGGTCAACGAGTACAACATCCGAAAGGTCCAGAAGAGAATGGACGAGGGAAAGGCCTACGTCACTGCGCTTCTGGCGGGTAGCGACGTGGAGGTTGCGGGAGGAGAGCAGGGGGATATCGAGATGGAGATCCTCGCGGAGGCCGGGATCGAACCCCGTTCCTTCATCATACGGGAACTGCCGGGGATAAGCTCCAGGGGCATAAGAAGGGAGATCCTGGCTCCCGTCAACGATCTGTCATACGAGATCCGAGAGGACAGTGTCAAGCTCAGATTCGAGCTCTTCAAGGGGAGTTACGCAACGTCCTTCCTACGTGAGATCATGAAGGTGAAGGACGTGACGAGATATTGATGAAGAAGAGATTCTGTAAAGGCACGCTAATCGGAGAACAATATTTATAATGGATAATTGGCATTGAGCGCATCCAATTCAGTCAGGATTCCCGGGGTTCGAGAGATGGCAAGAAAACCAAATTCAATGTATCGCAGAGTAAAGAGCCAGGCATATACGCGCAGAGAGTACGTTGGCGGCGTGCCAAATCTGAGGATAGTACGGTTCGAGACCGGGAACCGCAAGGCAAAGTTTCCTATGACGGTGACGCTTATCGCTAAGGAGAGGTGCCATATCAGGCATAATGCGCTGGAGGCGGCCCGTATAACTGCCACGAGACATCTCACGAAGAGGATCGGCCCCAAGGCATTCCACATGAAGATAAGGATCTACCCCCATATAGTCCTTCGTGAGAACAAGCAGGCCACAGGGGCCGGGGCGGACAGGATATCACAGGGCATGAGGGGAGCTTTCGGCAAGAACGTTGGGACGGCGGCAAGGGTATACGAGGGACAGAAGCTCATATCCATCCATGTTGGCCCCGATAATTTTCTAAGGGCAAAGGATGCGCTTCGAAAGGCGAGTATGAAATTCCCAACCCCTTGCCAGATAGTCGTTGATAAGGGAAAGGAACTGGTCAAGGGCTTATAGGATGCTCGATTACGATCATCGATCAGTATTTCTCGTTTGATTACCGGAATATCATCCTTTAGAGCTTCGGCTATTTTGCAGATCATCAGAAAACCGAGCAATTCCAGAGGATGCGGTTCACGTGTAAAGCCGAGCCCTACTGGCTCGACTTTACCAGGAAGACGGGCCAGCAAGCCTCGTCTTCACTACAGCATACACTCTCTATCTACATCTGTCATAACGACATTGTTTGACCCCATCCCACATTATTGAGATATCCCAATGCTTTCGGGATACCGGACAGAGCCGAAATGAGAAAACATCCGAACTAGTACATCACGACAATTATCTCTCTGCAATCTCATATCTGCGTCAGTTCGTCCATGTCCTCCGCCTCTCCCGAATCCACCTCGTCTTCCTCTGCATCGGACTCCGCTTCCTCCTCGGTTGCCTCGCCGATAACCTCTCCGAAGGCGACCCTTCGTGCCACCTTGGTGATCCGTATCTTGACGAAGTCATTGACCTGGGTGTTCGGCACGATTACAACAAAGTTCTTGACCTTGGCTATGCCGTCACCCTCCCTGCCCAAGCTCTCAATCTTCAAATCATGTACATCCCCTTCCTTGACGGGGGGGGTCCTCTGGGGAAACATATCTCTATTTTCTTCGAATCTCAAATTCTCACCTTCTTTGATAATCTCCACGATCCCTGTCTCTGCCGGGCATTTCTTCCGACAGATTGATCGAAAGGGGAAACGCATCCGGCCACCAGTACCATGGGGTGTAAAAGGAAATAATGGAAGTATTATATAAACATTTCATTCAATGAATCCGGTGTTTCAATGGATGGAACGGAGGTGTATTCCTACATAAAAAAGAGGCGGGGTCGCTCAAAGAGGCTTGAGGCGCGGCCCCATTCTCCATTTCGATGATAACCGACGATTCTATGGAGATCCCGTTTATTTCCATGGACGCCGCTTCATTTCACAACCTTCTTGACGACCTTTCGGCGGACGGCCGGTGTGGGTTCGTCCCTATCCAATCCCACGGTCGTCGCATCGCCTTCGGATGGATATACGTAGCTCTGGCATGGCTCGCACCAATGGCAGTCATATTCTGAATAATACATGGATGTGCCGCCACAGGTCGGGCAGAGGGGGGCATCGGGTGATTCCGGTACAGTGGTATCCGCAGCAACCGACAGGTCCTCGTCCTTCACGACCGGAGGCGCGCCGTACAAGGCCTCGTAATCGTTCGTGGCACCTGTCGGAGATACCCTGCCCATCTCATCCACGGAATGGTCGTCGCTCTTGCTCTTCCCCTTGATCACAACGAGGAATACAACTCCGCCGATTCCGAGCAGGACCACGATGACAGCTATGATGATCACCAGTACTATCGGGAAGCCGGAATCGGAACCCTTGTCCCCGATATTGGTCTCATCCTTGGGTTCGGGTTCTTCCTTTTCCACATCGGGATTGTCCTTCTTTCCGGGATCGAGACCCTTCTCGTATTCCTGGAGATTGGTGAGGCCGTCCTTATCCTCGTCCTCGTCGGCATCGAGCTTCGAGAGGGGATTGAGGTCGTTCTCGATCTCCCAGCCGTCGGGCATTCCGTCCTTGTCCGTGTCATCCATGTTCGGATCGAGTTGGTTCTGGAACTCGAAGAGGTTGGTCAGGTTGTCGTCATCGAGGTCCGATCCGGCATCAGTATTATCATTTGGATCAAGACCCGCATTCACCTCCCAACCGTCGTCTATTCCGTCCCCGTCGGTATCCTTCTTGGTGGGATCCGTCCCCTCGTTGTACTCCTCGAGATTCGTCTGTCCGTCAGTATCGTCATCCCTGAAGGAGTCATCTCTGTTCTCCGGGTCCAGGCCGTGATGTACCTCCCAACCGTCCGGGATACCGTCGCTGTCCATATCCGCGTCGTTCGGATCGGTCCCCTCGAGGAACTCCTCCGCGTTCGAAAGCCCGTCCTCATCCGTATCCAGGGCCGCATCGGTATTATCCAGCGGGTCGAATCCGTTATCCAGCTCCCATCCGTCGTCCATTCCGTCGCCATCGGTATCGTTATTCTTGGGATCGGTCTCCTTCTCGTATTCCCTGAGATTCGTCATTCCGTCCTCGTCGAAGTCCTCGTCGTCATCCAGCTCGGTGGGATCGAGCCCCATCTCCACTTCCCAGCCATCGGGCATCTCATCGTAATCGCTGTCCGCGTTGTCAGCGAACGTTCCCAGCTGGAATTCCTCGAGATTGGTGAGGCCGTCCCCGTCCAGGTCCTCGTCCCTGTCGCTGGCGGACAAGGGATCCAATCCGTTCTCCGTCTCCCAACCGTCGTCCATTCCGTCGTCATCGGAATCGGCGTCGTTCGGATCCGTCCCGTAGGTGTACTCGTCGATGTTCTTGAGGGAATCGTCATCGTCGTCGAACATGGCGTCGCTGTCGGAATCCTTGTCCAGATCGTTCTCATCCTCCCACCAGTCGGGCATCCCGTCGTCATCCGTATCCTCGTACACCCCGTTCTGCAGTTCGAAGGCAGCAGGTGTAAGGTATGTGGATTCCTGTCCCTTTGTATCCCTGGCCGTTATCCTTACCTGGTAGGAATCGTCATCAACCATCTTCGTTGTGTCCCACTCGTATGTTCCCGTGTTCTCCAGGTTGAGATAGATGACATTGAAGGTGGTCCCGTCCCTTGTGTAATGAAGGGATATGGTTAGATCGACGGCATCGTCATTATCGTCCGTTGCGGTCCATGTGATGTCCTTGGTACCGGACCAGACCTCTCCGCCGACGGGAGACGTTAGTGCAACCACGGGTGCAAAATCGTTCTTTATCTCGAAGGTCGGTCCCAGGTCGGCCATGGCTTCCTTGTCCGCTGCATCCCTTGCGAGAACCCTGACCCGGTAATCCATCCCATCGCTCACTGTTGTGGTATCCCATGTATATGTGCCTGTGTTGGGAAGATCGGTGGCGATGTCGATCCAATTTCCGCTACCCTTTCGATAGGTCAGATCCACGGTAATGGCGTCCCCATCGGGATCGGTGGCGGTCCAGTTGATCTGCAGGTCGCCCGTTATCGTCTCACCTCCCGTTGGATGATCCAGTGTTATCAGGGGTGCTGCATTCCCCAGGTTCAACGTATCGGTTTTTATTACCTTCCTTGCGTGGTAGCGATAGATGGCCTGTCCTCCGCTGCCGTCCCACGACTGGAGGTTCTTGTCCACCTTCAGGTCCTCGACGAGGACGAAGTTGATCTTGTACTCCTCGTCGTTGGGGATGGATTTCACCTCTATTGTGGCGTTGATCCACCCGTTGGCGCCGGTCTTGTGCCCGAAGGTGGTGATGCTAACGGGACTGTTGATGTTCTTTCTGCCGTCGATATATCCCTTGTATGTCGTATCTATGGATGTCTCGTTGGGATTCGCACTGCCTCCGATGTGGCCGATGACGCCGTCGAACACGGAGAACGGTATCGCTCCGCCCCAGTTATAATAATTGAATCGGGCCGTCGCATCGGCGTTTCCCAAGCCGTGGGCGCTGTTGGCCGCATGCCATTCTACGAGAGTGTAATGATCCGGGAAATAGGCCGGGTCGTTCGCAATCCTGTCATGGGCCCCCACAGAACCGGGGCAGTAACCGCACCATGTGGCCGTGAAGCACTCGCCCAGGACCCTTCGTTGTGTGCCGGTGTCCTTTTGGGAGCCGTCGAGGAAATCGATGGTCGATTGAAGCAGTTCATGGGAGTCGAACTGGTACTGCGGGTTCTGTGCGTTCTTGCGTACCTTCGTGGTGCTCTGGACGAACACCACTATGCTCACGTCGTCTGCTTCCCATGCACCATCAATGTTGAACGTCTCGTTGAAATAGAACTTCGTGCCAATACTGGCCCTGGTCTCGAACTGCTCCTCGTCACCTGAAACGCTTCCCAGCCAGAAAGCTGATGAAAGCATTATGATGGTTATCAGAATGATCTGTGTTCTTTGAAACATAGCTTGTTCCCTCCTGTTTCGGATACTGACGCATTTTTCCGATTATCTGACTTCTCTCACCCCGGGAGCTCTTCCGGGAAGTCACGATATAACATCGTTATTATCATATATAATGTTTTATTAACATTTATTATACCCTGCTCATTTTCTCTCCGGGAGCGCTAAAACGGATTGGTTACGGGCATATGATTTTCAGCAGATCCGGTCTCATGAAATACAAAAAAGGATCTATAACAATTCGAAGCCCTTCGGCATCTTTCCAACCCTCTTTCGGAAGCCGGCCGGCCAGTTCTCCGGGTCGAGCCCTTTCTGGGCAAGGAAGGCCGCCGTCCACCTCTCTAAACCTATGCCCGAACATCCGGACCACAGCTCGTGCGTCTGACACTTGATGTTGAAGGCCCCGGTGTACTTGTCACCGACTATTGAGAAGTTCTGGAACTCCAGCCATTCGCTCTCTTCCCGTCCCCCCCTGTACGGCATGTAGCTCTCGAAATCTATGGTCCCCTTTATCCTGTCCTCGCCGTCCTCGATGCCGAAGGCTCCGCTCTGCTGCATGTAGAACGGAGTTACCCATGCCATCCGCCATTCCAGCTCGAGTATCTCGTTGAACACGTATCGGTAACGCTCGAGCATGGAATCCCGCAGCTCCATCATATGCTCCGGGGTTCCGATATAGACGGGCTCCAGCCGGTGGAACTCGTCCACACGCTCGATGCCGTGCCGTCCTCCCGATTCGTACCTGCAGGAATTGGCGGTCCGGTCATAGATGAGTAGCGGCAGGGAATCATCCGAAATGGTCTCGCCCCGAAGGGACCAGTACAGAACCGGGCATTGAGCATAACATATCCCCGCCCTGGGACTCGCCACGAGGCTGGTCAATTCCTCTTCGGGCACCTTCTTGGTTATCTTGACGAGATCGGTGAACCTCTCCCAGCTTGCTGTATCCCTTGTCACGGGTTCCGATACGTAATAAAGCTCATTGGGCGAGCCGCTCAGATGACCCGTCCTGAGCCAGATGTCGAAGGGTACGATGTGGGAGGCGATTATCTCCTGGAATCCGAGGGGTCGCAGCACCTCCTCAACAGCGATGGATTCCATGGTCCGGAGAATGTGGGCGATGGGTGGTCTCAGGAACCACTTTCCCTTGGTGGGACCCTGCTTGAGCCATTTTCTCTCCACCATGTCCTCCGTCGGGTCCCTCTCGTACGTCATCTCCTGTTCGGGCGAACTCCACATCAGTTCCCAGTGCTCGCCCTTGCCCTCGTAGCCTTGGGCGGCGCATTTTTCTCCGACCAGGCGGATCATCCGGTCGATATAGTTCTCGCGGAGGAACACCTCCTCCACCTGAACGAGCCTCATTGTACAACTCGCGCCCTCGAATGTCAACGATTCCGCAAATGGTATCGATATCTCCTTTAAGGGAGGTTCTTCGACCTGGAAGGTGATCTCGTAAACCTCGATCCAGCTGCGGCGAACCCCCATTCTGAGCTTCTTTCCAAGAGCTCTGCCGATGCCGTTCTTCAACCGAAGAAGGGCGTCGTGCGCCCTTATGGGGCCCGTGCTCTCTATCTCAACGCCGATACGATCCGTTTCGAGGGTCCATGATATCAACCGGGCGCCCCCGCCGGGAGGCGCTCCCCTGGAGAGTATTTCCTCGTCCGCTCGCTGGAAGAAATCCGAGAGATCCGAGCGGGCATCTTCGGCCGCCCTGCTCAGACCCAACCCGCCCTTGAGATAGAAATGCATATTACCTTCGCTCCGTTGGATTGAGGCGTTTATCACCGATTATTCTACTAAAACATTGTCATAAATGTTCCTTTCCTGTCAATCCCAAAAGATCAGGCATATTCTCCCAGCACCAGCTCCTCCATGTACAATTTCACACCCTCCAGCTTCTTTACCTCGCCGTCCCATCCTCTCAGAACCTTGATGTATTTCTTCTCTATCCTCTTTACCGCCTCCTCCAGATGAAGAAGCACGTCCTCCTTCCCGGGTCCCGACACCATCCCCACTATGGTCAACTCCTCGCCATTGGCGAACATGACCGTTACGTCGCCGTAGTCGATCTTCTTCAACTCCTTCTCCCTCTCCCCCTTTTTCAGAGGTCTTCCCATGGCGTCGCACATGAAATTGGTGACCGCGGACAGCATCCCGCATAGCATGTCCTCGTCGAGTTCCGTCTTCTTGTTGAAGGTGTAATGCTCTATGAGCAGCCCGTAGGAGGTCATGAGGAATATCTCGTCGATGGGCAGCTTCTTCTCCCTCTCTCCCGTGTCTATGTAGGTGGCCGGCGGCAGGTAGAGCTTCTCGGGTTTCCGTATCTCCTCGTCCGACGGAAGATGCACCGATCCGGGGTCGAATGCGGCTTCCTTTCCCCCCTCCCTCTCCTCTCTGCTCTCTCCCAGCCAATCGCAGAAATCGAATTCGCAGCCGGGGCACTCCCCCACCCTCACGGCGCATGAGCGGTGATAGTCCTTTCCGCACTTGCAGTTCACCACCGGGGTTCCCGTCTTGACCGCGCCGAAACATATCTTGCAGGTCACCGACGAGTCCGCAATCCCCATGGACGGCTTTCTCCCGGTGCGGCCCCTCGGTTTTCCATTCTTCGGGGGCGTGATCCTGGGTGCGCCCACACGCGTCATCTCTCTTTTCCCTGTAGGCACCATTTTTCCCTTCCGGGGGATGGTGAGAGACTTCTCCCTGGGAACGGTGATTATCGGCCCGCCGCCCCCACCCCCTCTCCTTTTCAGCGCCGAGGGCTCCTTCAGGGGTATGATAGGGCCGTAATGCTGTTCTTCCAGTTCCTCATCCTCTTCGGACTCGCCGTACTGGGATAAACCCTTCTCCGGGGTGGTTCCCTCCCTCCCACCACTTCCACTCCTCTTTCTGCCCCTCCGACGCCTTATTATGAGCACCAGGGCGGCAATGATAATGATGACGAGAACCGGAATGAAAACCCAGAGGTAGATCTGATCGTTCTTTTCCGGGGACTCCGCGCGGCCGTCCCTGACCGTGATGATCATCATATCGTCATCCTGGTTACCTTCGCCGTCCTTCACGGACAGGGTGACGGTATAGGTTCCCGGCACGTCTAATGTATATTCCACCATCCGACCGTAGAGAAGAACATCCTTTCCGGCGTATCTGAAGCTCCAGGTGTAATTCTCTATGACGGTGTTGTCGGTGGAGTTGGATGCATCGAGAAGAACGATCCCCCCTGCATTCACCGAATGATTGCCTCCGGCCGCGGCCACGGGTCTCGTGATATCCCTGATGGTGATATTCACCTCGTCCGTATTCCACTGACCCTCGGCATCCGTAACGTTAAGCCGGATGGCGTATATGCCCGGCTGCTCGAACACGTTGATAAGGACCGCCTCGTTCGATACCATTGGCTCCCCCTGTTCGAACCATGTCCAAGAATAACCGGTAATCCCGATGTTATCGGCGCTGTAGCTGCCGTTGAGGATCACCGCATCCCCCTCGTCCGCCAGCAGCTCTCCCACTATCCGGGCCAGGGGGGGCACCCGGTCCAGCACCTCGATGCATATGGAGACCGAATCCTCGTTACCCGCCTCGTCCGATACGTCGAGCCTCACGGTGAAGTTCCCCGCCAGGTCGAAACGGAAGGAGCGGACTGCCCCGGCCAGCAGTATGATCTCGTCACCGTAATGAACGGTCCAAAGGTAGGATGCGATGGCCACGTCATCCCGGCTCCCGCTGCCGTTGAGAATGACCTCCGTGAACTGGTCCACGGCCTTTATGGGCGTGATGACTGCAACTGGAGATGTGATATCCCGTACCAATACTACCAGAGAGTCGGTTCCGTAATTCCCCTCTTCGTCCCTGGTGCGAAGGAGCACGTCGTATCTCCCCGCTGTGTGGAACGTATGGTCCGCCGTGGCACCCACCAGCCTTACCGTGGTTCCGTTGTAATCGAATATCCACAGGTACTCGGTGATCCCCACGTTGTCGTAGCTTTCGTAACCGCTGAACCAGACCTTCACATGCTGATCGATGATGAGATCCTCCCCGGCCACGGCCACGGGGTTGGTGATATCCCTGACGGTCACGTTCCTCAAGTCATCCGCCGAATTGTTCATGGCATCCCTGACCGTTAGGATTATGCCGTAGGAACCGGGAAGGTGGAACGTGAACTCCGTGACGGGGCCGTAGAGGGTGACGTTCTTGCCTGCGTATGTGAAATCCCAGGAGTGGTTCATTATTCCCACATTGTCGCTGCTGTGGGAGCCGTTCAGATGGACTGTCGTCCCCTCGTCCACCGCGATGTCGTTCCCCGCCGATGCCACGGGTCGGGTTATATCCAGAACGGTGACCTTCACCTGGTCGGTCCTGGTATTTCCGCTGAGGTCGGTGACGTTGAGCGTGACCGTGTATTTCCCCGCCTCGTCGAACAGGAACTGGGCCATGATACCGTAGAGGACGTGCTCTCCTCCCCCGTATGAGAAGTTCCAGCGGTATTCCTCTATTCCAACGTTGTCGCTGCTGTCCGAGGCGTTGAACGTGACCATGCTGTGCTGCTCGGTCATTACGTCGTCCCCGGCCATTGGAACAGGAAGGGTCGTGTCGTTCACCGTTACGTTCAAGACGTCCCGTGCCCGGTTCCCGTCATGGTCAGTCACATTTAGGTCGGCTCGGAACCGGCCGGGTTCGTGGAACAGAAAGTCCGGGGACATCCCGTACAGAAGAAAACTGCTGCCGTTATAGGTGAGGTTCCAGGTGTAGTTATCGATCGCCAGATTGTCACTGCTTCCGCTTCCGTTCAAGGTAACGAGAGTGTGCTGGTCCACGGTAACGTCCTCGCCCGCGTGGGCCCGCGGAGGTTCGATATCCAGAAGCGAGATGTCGAAGGCAGCACTCTCGCCAAGCTCCGGTTCAGGTTCGATATGATGCGTTCCGTATCCGTCCTTCGAGACGGATACGTTGTAAGGAGTAAAGAAAACCATTCCGGCCCTTTCCGATGTGTACTCGGTAAGGACAATAACATCGGTGCGGCCGTCGGCCCCCGTCCCGAGACTCCTGTCGTATGAACCGTTCTCGTTGTCCCGGATGCGGACCACTGCCTCCGTAACGGGTTGCCCCAGGGTGTTCTTTGCGATGACCTCGAATAGCCAGCGGACCGTGATAAGCGAATTGTCATCCTCGAAGGAAGCGCTGTTCCGGTCGTAGCTCGAGTTCACCAGATCGAACGTCGAGCTGGAAGATAGATTGAAATCTTCCGTGTTCGGCGCTGTAACGGTGGAATTCCTCATATTGTTGTTGGCGGAGGAGGTCGCCTGCAACCCGTTGTTGGAGAGCAGGAGCTTCTCGAAGAGGTTGTCGGGGGAATTGAAGAGGTTGATCCCCAGGTTGTTGTTCTTCACGGAAGAATTGAGAATGGAGTTGGCCTGGGATCGTTTCAGGTGCAGGCCGATTATCGCGTTGGAGATGGTCACGTTCTCCAGAATGTTCCGATCCGAATCCTCGATATAGATGCCCTGCTGGTTGTCGGGACATCGAAGATTGGTCAGGTTGTTCCCGTGGGAGTCCGAGATGTGAATTCCGTAATCCCCATTCTGGACCGTCAGGTTCTCCAGACGGTTGTTATCGGAGTTCTGCAGTTCGAGGCAGTTGTGAGCCCCGTCTCCCTGGATGATGATGCTGTTGGCATCGTCGCCGATGAGCTTCAGGCTCTTCCCGTCTATCGTTATCCGCTCGGAATAGCTTCCCTGCCTGATGAGAATGGTATCGCCGCTGCTTGCATTCTGCACGGCCCACTGGATATGGGTATAATCGCCTCCTCCACCGCCATCCACGATTATCGTGGCCCCCATGTTAACGGCGGCAGCATTCGCAAAGCTGCACCCAGGCCAAGAAAATTTCGGAAGTGGTGCTAGAACAAGCAGCAGGATCGCAGGTAATACAACCCATCTTCGAACCAAGCTCATGATATCCCCGAATGGCACATCCCATATCCCGGGTGGGATATTTTTACAAGGTCACCGCTTCCTGATGCGATGTATCGTCTGTCATACACCATGAGCGGCAGGGATGGTATGTAATCTCTCGGGGCTTATATATATTTCTACTATAATAATGAAGCATTTTCAGTTCGGACCGAGGCAATTTCCCCGGGGAATCGCAGCTCAAGATGATGTGACATCAGAAATGCATCTTCTCGGCACCTATGACCTCACCGGGGGCCCCGGAATAGTAGACCTCGTTGTTGTCGTAATCGCCCTTCTCCAGGCCGAGGATGTCGAAGCAGAGCAGCTCGGAGCCGGTGGGACCGATACCCTTCAGGTCCCACACGATCACCCTGTCCCTGCAGCTCCGGGGTTTCGGCATGATATTGGCCACCTGGCAGTCCGGGAGCTTGGCGTAGACGGTTAGAGATTTGTTCTTCGGTGTATAATTGGTCACGGTGATGAAGGATTTGGTGACCCAGTCGCTCTCCCGCAGGTCCCCTTCCCCACCTTCGGGGGCCTCGTCACCCTCGGTAAAGCACCCCAACGTGGCCTGTACTTCCGCTCTCGGCCTGTCCTCGGCATACTGGGCGACGTAACCTTCCTCCTTCCTCTCGTAGGAGACCCTGTCCTCGATCACGATGACGTTCATGATCTTCGTTATGACCTTCGCTATATCCGGTATCGGAAGGCCCACGATATCGGAGCTCTTGCGCGCTATCTCGGGGAGAATCTTCTGGATGATGCTGTATTTTTCCCTGATCTTCTTCAGCTTCTTCCTCTTCTTGATGTGGGTCCGCATCTTCCTGGCGCATTCCCTGACCGCCAGCTCCACCTCGCTGCCTATCTCCTCGATGCCGGCGATGGCCTCCTTGGCCTCTGATGTGAAGGGTATGTTCGTGGAGGCGATGTGGACGATCACCATGGCGGGTCCCACCGGCAGCCCCCTTCCGCCCCGCTGCTCCAGGTGGTACTGTCTCCAGTCGATGTTCTCCAGGGCCTTCGTTATCACGCAGCCGCCCTGCTGGTACAGCAGCGGTACCCGGTTGGCGAACCTCAGAATCTCTATGGTCTTGTCCTTCGGCAGGTCCCCGCCGTACACCAGTCCCGCCTCCGCCTGGAAGGGGCTGCCCTGATACACGGAAGGATCGCGGGTGACGGTGAATATGAACTTGGCGTCGATCTCCTTGCGGAGGCCCTTCTTCATCAGTATGTCGCCGATGGGGGAGAGACAGTCCGTCGGGGGAGCCATTATGCTTATGTTGTCGATTGCTTCGAGAAGGTGATTGGCCTGCTTCAGCTTAAGCTTGGAGGGTTTTGTGGTTTCCGGGACCTCTGCATTGGTGCATATCTTCCTGGCCGTGGTGTAGGACACCCTGGAGAACTCCTTGACGAAGAAGGAGGTCAGCTTGAACGTCTGGGTCTGTTTTGCCATTTTAAGGAGCGTCCCTATCTCCATTCCCTTCGGATGGGGCTTTATCTCACTGGTAGGCTTCGGGAGCCTTTCCGTGACACGCTCGAACACGGTCACCGTGCCGTCGGGTTCGGTGAGGGTCAGCCTGGCGTGGGGATTGACGATGGCGGTGGAGTGCAGGTATTCGTATATGGACTGTTTGCGGTTCCGGACGTACCTGCCCTTGAGATGGACCTGGAACTGGGTGCCGTGGGACCGTTCCATTACTATGACGCGCCTGCTAAGAACGTCCGGCCGGTTTTTCTTGGTATCCATTATCAGCTCTACCCTGTAGGCGGGAGTGTCGTTGTCCGTCTTCGATTTGATGACCACCGCCTTTCCGGTTGTGAGCTGACCGTACATAACCACGGCGCTCACGCCGATGCCCTGCTGTCCCCTGGACTGACGTATCACATGGAAACGGGAGCCATAGAGGAGCCGCCCGAAAACGTTCTTGATCTGTTTTTCGACGATGCCGGGCCCGTTATCGCCAATGGTGAGAACGAATTCGTCGTTCCCTCCGGAAAATTCCTCTATCCGGACCTCCACCTCCGGCAGTATGCCCGCTTCCTCGCAGGCGTCGAGGGAGTTGTCCACCCCTTCCTTTACGGCGGTAAGGAGAGCGCGGGTCTTGCTGTCGAAGCCGAGAATGTGTTTATTCCTCTCGAAAAATTCAGATACGGCGATCTTCTTCTGAGTCCTCGCAAGCTGTTCCGCCGTGACCCGGGCCAATCGGTATCCTCCTGGTGTAATTATCCCTGGCTGGGGGGTACCCGAACAATGACTTCAGGTTAATAAATCTGTTGGCATCTCCATCTTCCGCGGAATGTTGAATATCCGATATTGCACGCGGAATTGAAAGCGACAGACTCTCTTTCCCGAGGGCGTGCGAGCGAAGTAATTGCACGCCCTCGCCAGAGCCCTTCATTATTATTGAACACAAGGGTCGGCCCAGGCCGACCATGGGGCCGGGACGGCCCTACTTTTACTGAAGAGAGTTTATTTGGGACCATTAACAGGTGTGCGGGCAATTCACATCGCGACTAACCGAATAATTCCATGTCCCCGGGCGTGTTGATGTTCCGAAACGTGTTATCCGAGATCCTTCCGTCCGCCATGAGCTCATCAATTTCCACGTAAACCACCCCTCGAAGCGGCTCGAATATCCCCGATATCCTCCTCCTGCCGCTCTCCAGGCTCGCCAACATCGGTTCGAGAAGCCCCGTCGAGTAGATCGCGCACAGAGGTTCCAGGTACCCCGACCTCCACTTCGGCACCACTGCGTCGGCGGGAAGGTGGGAACGCATTATCTCCACGAGCCGGGGATCCACGAAGGGCATGTCGCATCCCACCACCAGCACATGGTCCTCGGCGGCATTCTCGAGGGCGGAGGCGATCCCCCCGAGGGCGCAACCATCCTCCAGTACATCCGGGTGAACCGGGATGCGGTACCGCCTCTCCACGTCAGATGGTTCGTACCCCGGGGGCAGGCCCTGGAGGAACACATCTGCCGATAGATGCTCCAGCCTACCGCGCACGCTCAGGAAAAGCTCCTTCCCGTCCATCCGATAAAAACACTTGCTGCTACCGAAGCGGCTGGACCTGCCCCCCGTGAGGATGGCAATGCTTATCGAGACCTGTCTCTCCGTCAATGTATTCCCCACCGGGATATATATCCGTCCCCGAAAAACACACGTCAGGGGCGATCCGCCACATCCCCGGCCTTTCTGGTCACCTCCACCTCCACGTGATCCAGTATCCCATCCAGGGGAACCGAGGGTTTTCTTATGCGTATGACCACCTTTTCAACACTGTGCCTTTGCAGAATGGTCCGTGCAATGGAGTCCGCCAGGGATTCCAGCAGCTGATACCTCTCGTTCCTGGCGATATTCTGAATATCTTCGAATACCGTTTTGTAGTTCACGGTCCGCTCCAGGTCATCGTGCTCGATACCCTCGGAAAGGTCGGTGAACATCTCAACGTCGATGAAGAATCTCTGGCCGAGCTCCGCCTCGTGGGCATTGGTACCGTGGAAGCCGTAGACTGCAACGTTCCTAAGGACGATCCTGTCCGTCACGGGATGTCACCTCGCACTGGGGATTGTTCGATGCCAGGGGTACGACCCTGATAGGATAAAAAAATATCCCCGGACTAACTGCATATCCCGAATTCCATTCCACGAAAAATGTCACAAAATACATATACGGATAATACAAATCCTACAAATGGCAGCTGTGCCCCGTCCGGGAAATCACAATTCCGGTCCCTTTCATTCCAACCCTTCTCCGGTGCTTGACGATGCTGATAAACACGTTCAATGACGGTACACGGGAGATGAGCCTGAGGTTCACTTCCAACGGTTCGAGGACCGTGGTTATCGACATTCCCCGGGATGCGATAATAAAGGAGGCTTTGCTGGAACTCGAGGCACGTGAGCTCCCGGATTCCACCGTGATCCGCGTCGGCCTTCTGAAGAACTGTTCCCTTGAGGACTTCAACATGCTCGAGGAGCGGTTGGAGAGGACGCCCTGGGGCAAGAACACGGTAAGGCCGGGTTGGGGTGCCACCGAAGGGACGTCGTTCCTGGTGGACGAGACCGGCAGATATCGGGTCATTCCCATCGATCCCTCCACCATGATAGGAGCTCATCCCCATTTCTACCGCCGGGAGTTCGACGCGGTCATCATCCCCAACGGCCCCCTTCATGCAGATCTGACGAACCTGCTGAACTCGGGATTGCCCGTGATCACAATGAATCCCATGATCGCCCGGAAACTGGGCCTCTGCTCGGATGAATCCCTTCACGCCGCCATCACGAACCTCCATATCCGGGATACCCAGCATTATATATCCGAACAGTGCCGTGATGAGAATATCCGTATCGGCGGCGGAGGGAGAGGGCAAGCGGGTCAAGTCCTGGTGGATGCGGTGGAGCCATCCCCGGAATACGCCAGGGGTGTCATCGATACCGGCATAACGTCCCAGTCCGTGCTTGTGACCGGCATGGAAAACAAGTACGCGTATATTGCCTTTTCGAGGATCGACCAGCTGTTGGGCGACGATCGCCTGTTCTCGCTCTTCCGGAGGACCATGGAGTGGTGCTCCATTGGCGGATACCTGACCAATCTCGGTATAGACGTGTGCGGGCTCCCGGGAGGCTTCAAGAAGCTGGGCCGTTTCAGCGAGATGGTGGATACTCCCGATTTCTCCGAGAAGATAACCGAACACATGGATTCCGGCAGGCCGAACGAGGAGGGTAACTTCCCGATCACCCTGACCTTCCACTCCGATTCCCCCGGGATCCTGATCCTGGGCAATCTCCGGATACGAGGTGTATTTCCCACTCTGATCACCACCTTCGCCGGAGGAGATGGGGAGGTGAAGCTCGATTTTGATTCTGTGGACACGGTCCGGAGCGTCATGGTCGAGATACCCTGTCAGGCGGATATCAAGGAGGCTACCGTGAAGGTGGAGGGCGGGCTGACCAGGGAGAGGGTGGGCATCATATCCGCCAATGAGCAGGATGTTTACGGGGTCACGTCATCCGGGAGATACACAGTCGGGCAGCGTTTTTCCCCCGAAAGGTTGATGACCGTGTCCAGGATAGGACTTCATCTGGCAGATCCCGAGGGGAACGCAGAGGTGGATGTGGAGATACGTGAGGACCATCGAAGCGTTCCTGGCGATGTCGTGACCGGCATATCGAGCCTGCGATCGGGGGACATTGGGACGCAATATGAGTGGATAGACGTCAGGTTCGACGATCCGGTTCTAAGACCGGACGTGAAATACTGGATCATCCTTCGGACCAGAAGCGGTCAGATCCTCTGGCATGCCGACAGGAAATGCCCGCATGGCGGCCTTTTGAGCTTCACCAAGGATGGAGGGAAGAACTGGCAGTCCCACGACATGGACGCTCTTTTCAAGGTTTATTATCTCATGGAGACCTATGACGGTTCGCCGTCTCTTTCTCTCACACCCGGCGCCGATATGATATGGACTCATTCCAGAGAGTTCCGGGATGTACATACCATTCCCGATTTCAGCCAGTACCTGGGGGATTACCTCAAGGAGCATCCCCGGGAGGTGGGAATGTCCGAGATCGTTCAGGTACCGCTGTTCCTGAGCGCTCTCTCCATCGGTACGCTCAGACTGTTCGACCTGAGGATAATCTGTGAGCTGCCCACCCGGGAACTGAGGGAGAAGGTGGAGCCGGTGAGCATAGGAAAACAGCTTGAATCCGTACTTGAGCTCATTTCGAACGTGAGGACAAAGGTGGCGGCTCTACTGGAGGTTCTGCCCGAGGATGTAAGGGAAAACCTGGAGATGAGGGAATAATGTCACAGGATAAAACCTGGACCTGTCAACCTAATGTTCAAGTACGCGGGAAAGTTATATACTGGTCACCGGTATAGGGAATGATTGCAATTAACGTACCAATAACTTTTTATATCCACTTATTAATATAAAACATGCTGTTTTTTCAGCTTCCCGCCAGGGGTGTTAGCTGGAACCAGGTTTCGCGAATATATAAACCACGGGTGGAATCGAATTGAGACACATGCTCTTCAATCCCAGTTTTACGCGCTCCAAACTCTTCATCCTTCTTGTGATCGTTGTCCTCGTGACCCTTCTGGCCCCCTTTGCCTTCATGACCTTCGGAGGGCAGAAGCACGAGCCCTACGATCACATCGAGGACAAGAACATCTGGATGAACATGGATACGGACAAGGACGGTCTCTCCGACGCGGCGGAGCAGTGGTCCACCACCGACCCGGAGGACCCGGACACGGACGAGGACGGGATGACCGACGGCGTCGAATACCAGTACTGGAAGAAGCGGGAGGAAGAGTCGGCGGAACATTCTCCCACCGGCGATATCGATGGGGACGACGCTTACAATATCAACGATGCGGACTCCGACGGGGATGGGCTGAAGGACGGCTGGGAGGTCCAGCACGACCTCGATCCGGCCAGCAAGGATACGGACGGCGATGGTGTCAGCGACCTCCTGGAGGTGTATCCCATAAAGGGTGATCACGACGGGAACGGCCTTCCGGACGAATGGGAGAGGAAGCACGGAGTGGACGATGCGCAGGGGGATCCCGACGGCGACGGCATACCGAATATCCTCGAATACATCCGCGGCCAGGACCCTAACAGACCTGGCTCGGGCATGATAGGGGAGAGTTACGGTACAATATCATCCCTCTCGGGAGCGAGGCCCGTTTCAATGGGTAAGGACATTTTCCGAACCGACAACACGGAGACCGCAAGATACTGGAGGCTGAGGAGTTACGGGAAGTACTCCGGGGGATACTGGAACAGCGATCCGGAAAACCTAATGGAGGCGGGCCAGGGGACGGAAGGATTCATGGTGGGCGGAGCGGAATACTATGATGTTGATTTCTACGGACTGAACGAGGGAAACATCCCGGCGCCGCTGTATCCAATGGAACTGACGAGCATGAATGGATACAATGACGAAGAAAATATCACATATTGCAGGTATGATGATTTCGACATGGAGCCGGAGAAGGTCGTTGATAGCTGCACCTTGAAGGTGCTCGCCCCCGATTTCGAGATGGAGGACGTGGCGGAAGCCAAATGCCCCTCCAGGGAAGATGAATGGTACGATTCCAATTCGGTCTATTACAATTATCATACCTACGATATCGACCTGGATGGTATCAATGGAATTATTCCCCGGGACGGTAATACGTCCCTGGATAAGATCGCCGATATACTGGGATACCTCTCCTCTGAGCACGTGTATTCCGAGGATTCCCCGGCCGGCATGTACGGTTTTCTGTATGACGGTCAATCCGGGAACTCATTTCACTTCACTTCGTCCTTCGTCCTCCTGGCACGGTCCATGGACATCCCGTGCCGGGTGGTGGTGGGTTTTATGGGCGGCAGGCTCGATAACGGGTACCGTGTTTTCTCCCTTTCTCATTTTCACAGCTGGGCCGAGGTATTCTTCGAGAACGTGGGATGGGTGGGAGTTGAATGTACCGTGGCGGAGGAGGTGGTCCGGTCCTCCCGGGGTGCTGTGGCCGACGGCAAGGACCCTTGGGTCCTGACGCCTAAGCTCGACGGGGACGGAATGGTCATGGAACTGGGCGGTGCAGGCGGATCGGCCTTTCAGAGGGAGAGCATAAACTATTCCGATCTCGTAGACCTCGAGAACCTGGACAGCGACCAGGACGGCATCATGAATTCCCTGGACCCCGACGATGATAACGACGGTCTCGAGGATGCCGTGGAACTGGAGCTCGGCAGCAACCCCATCGATGACGACTCGGATGACGACGGGCTTATGGACGGCGAGGAGGCGAGCCTGTACGAGACGGACCCCCTGTGCCGCGACACCGACCGGGATGGCATCACCGATGGCGGCGAGGTACTCGAATACGGGACCGATCCTCTAAAGCGGGACAGCGATGGCGGAGGAGCCAACGACGGAAAGGAGGTGGCGAGGAGCACCGATCCCATGGACCCCGGCGACGATAGCTGGGCCCTGGACAGCGATGGCGACGGCCTCTCCGACGGCTACGAGGAAGAGACGGGGTCCGACCCCCACAGAACGGACACGGACGGAGGGGGCCTTTCGGACCTTCTGGAGGTGAGGTACGGTCTGTCCCCCACTGATCCCGAGGACGATCCCTACTACATCGACGGGGATTCGGACGGCCTTTCCGACGGGTTCGAGAGGGATATCGGCTCGGATCCGGATCGATACGATACCGATTACGGCGGGGCCGATGACGGTACCGAATACGTCTTTGATGGCAATATGACGGATCCTCACGATGACGGCGGTTTTCTCGATAACGACGGCGACGGGCTCACCAACTCCCAAGAATCGGAGATGGGGACGAACAAACACTCCTCGGATACCGACGGGGGGGGCCTGCCCGATGGGTACGAGGTACGGATGGGTCTCGATCCCCTCGATGGCGATGATGACGAATCCCTCGATACCGACGGCGACGGCGTACTGGATATAGACGAGCTCATCAGGGGCTCAGACCCGACCTTGACGGATTCCGATCTCGACGGCCTTTCCGATTATGACGAGATATCCGTGTACGGGACCACCCCCACCAATGCGGATTCTGACGGTGACGGCCTCACGGATGCGGAGGAGATATCCCTGGGAACGGACCCTCGCTCCATGGACAGCGATAACGACGGCGCATCGGATGGCCTCGAGGTACGTTATTCATCCGATCCGCTATCGGAGGACACGGATGGCGACGGTCTTCTCGACGGCGACGAGTTCGGTAAAGCGTGGTCCATGGAGACCCTGGAGACCTTCGAGAACTGGATATCCGACCCGACACTTGCCGATACCGACGGCGACGGTCTATCGGACATGCTTGAAATGGACCTGGGACTGGATTCGAGTCTACCCGACACCGATGGCGACGGATTCAGCGACTTTCTGGAATGGAGCAACGAATGGGACCCGACGATGGTGGATGTACGGGAACCGGACATCGATCATTCGGACCTCGTGGACGAACCAAGCGACGACCACTTCTCACACTTCGAGGATTTCATCGAGGAGGACATACACCCCCCCGAAAGGCCGGATGCGCCGTCGTCCCCATCCTCCACTCCTTCCCCACCCACCCCCTCCGGCTTCTCCACTCCGTCCGCGGGCTCGGGAGGATTGGGGGAGATCAGCAACGACGTTCTGCTCATCATCTTCGGTATCCTCTGTATTCTGGCCATAGTCTTCTACTGGTATTATGTCAAGAGAAAGTATAAAAGAGAGCTCACGGGAGTTTTCCGGAAGGCCATTGAGGAGCTCGATTCCAAGAAGGGGAACGTGCAGGGTATCAGAGAGGCAATCATAAACACGTACCGCAACACCCTCGATGTACTTGAGAGATACAATTTTCTACGGAGGAAATCCCACACACCAAGGGAGTTCGCGGGGGCCATGGAGGATGCCATGCCCGCCGGATGTCGGCATCTCAACGAGCTTACCGACGTTTTCGAGGAGGCGAGATACAGTGATCACAAGATGAGGGACCGCCACCGGAGAAAGGCGTTAAAATGTTTCAAGGATCTGTATTCCCAGCTTCAAAAGGGAGACGATAAGGCATCTCTCAGTTAGGGTGGAGGAAGATCGATTGAACCGGAAGAGGAACTTCTATCACAACTTCGTTCTCATTCTTCTACTGATACTGATAGCCGTACTGCTCTTCGAGTTCGCGGCCTTCTTCCTGGCCCCGACCCGTCAGTCCAGGACCAGCGCCTACAGGTCGGAACCCCTCTGGAGCGATATCACGCTCTGCCGTGGTGCCCTTGAGGGAGAAGGCGGATACGAAGTGGAGAACATATGCTTTACACCCTCATCACTGGATGCCGTGAAGGATCCCGGAAATGCCCTCTTCCTGGCCGTGGGGCCGGAGAGGGAATACACGTCAGCCGAGGTTTCCGCCCTCTCCCGTTTCGTGGTGGGCGGAGGTTCCATGATCGTTGCGGACGATTCCGGGAGGGCCAATTCCCTGCGGGAGAATGCACCCGGCGACTCGCCCCTCCGAGGTTCCAGCAAATACATGGGGGATACCCTCCTGTCCCTGGACTGTGACCGGAATCCACGCCTCGTGAAGGTGGAAGCCTCCATGGGCGAGCAGGAATATTCGCTGCTTCTGAACGATCCCACGGCCCTTGACCGACCTGCGGAGGAGGTCATCGCGGAGAGCTCCATCAACTCCTGGATCGACGGGAATTCCAACGAAGTGTTCGATCCCCTCGAACCACACAATGAAAAATACGACAACTACGTGATAATCGAGCAGCTCCTCTTCGAGAAAGGAAACTCGGCCCTTTTCATAGCCGATTCCAGCATCTTCATCAACGACATGTGGGGCAGGGCCGATAACTCCCGTTTCATCCTGGACTACGTATATTCGGTCATGGGCGGGAACGGAACGGTGATCATCGACGAGAGCATTCATGATGATGGTAGCCTTCTTTCCGGCGCTGCCACCTTCACCATCTCCACCATGGGATACCTGTGCAATTCCCTCCCGTTCATGATAATCGGCGGTGCCGTCATCGGCATCATGGGCATGCTGTTGTTCATTCGGGCAAAGAGGGTGAAGAGAAGACCCCACGGCATACAGGCCACCAGCCCGGTGCTTCTCGAGCTCAAGGACCCGATTCCCAGAATGGAGGATATGTTGAGGCTTCGAACAGTGTTATACGACCTGCTCTGTATAGAATACGATCTGGATTACAGATATTTCTGGGATCACCCCGATAGGCTGGATATCCTGATCCGGGATTATGCTCTCACGAATTTCGTAAGATACCCTTACGGATACGGCCCTGGCGGTCTGGATGAGGTCCTGGAGCGATGCAGGTCCCGGTGGATGAATGATGAAGGATTCGTAAGGACGGACATCATCGATCTGGACGAGCTGTTCTCGAAGATCCAGGGAGGTATATCCGCCACCGGCGGATTCGGATTGGACCAGGATTCATGGAGGTCGGATGAATTTCTGCGGGAGGGGCAGGGATGGAATGGAAAGCACGTAGATGAGGCAGGAAATATCCTGGGGGCAGATGAATGGGCCAGGGAGTACGGAGATACGACGGAACAGATGCAAGGGGCAGATGAATGGGCCGGGGAGTACGGAGATAC